>DATDCV010000735.1:0-7511 GCA_036524155.1 Verrucomicrobiia bacterium | reverse complement strand
AGCCTTGTCCGCCCAGGTGGTGAGCAGGTTCAGATCGCCCACCCGCGGCGCGTCGTCAGACCAGCGCAACTTGTTGCCCGGGTTGAAATCGAAATCGTAGCTCATTTTAGGAAAGCCGCGCGTCGACTGCCCGTGAAGGTTGACGCCAACATTATCGTAGAACTCGCCGTTGAAGAAGACCGAGCACCGGGCCGTGTAGTCGGAGTTGGCCGACCCCGGGTTTTGAATGAACCAGTGAAGCACCTGCAGCCGGGAGTTGGTCAGAGAGGGATCGCTGACGACGGTGCCAAAATACTGGGGGCTGCGGGTAGCGCTGTAAAAAAGCGGAGCCCGCATCTGCACGCTGTTGGTGTCCGTCGCCACAATATAGTAGCGCACCATCTGGCCGCGTCCGGACGCGCTGGCCGGAATGGTGGCGCCGTAAACCGAATCGCTCGCCGCGCCGTCGCCGTGGTTGCCGTCGTCATACATCGGCACCGTTACTTCCCCGCCGTACATCACACGGTAGATGAGCTTTACTCCCTGCACGGGGCGCAGGCTCGGTGTGATGCGCGCCTGGACAACCAGATCGTCGTTGTCGGCCGGGACCAGCGGGGTATGGCGAGCTTCACTGACCACGGGACCGACCGTGAGTGAACCCACCCCGTTCGCGGCGCCCGGCGTCGGCGTGGTGAAGTACCCCTGCTGGCCCGCATTCATGCCTTCATAGGTCGCACTGAGCTCCGGCAACACCAGGAAATCGCCGTCACCGGGGCTGCAGTTCAGGGCGTGGAAGGCGAGGACATTTGTTCCGGTAATCAGCAGGTCGCGGTAGCGGGAGAGGTCGATGTCTTCCGGCGTGGCGGTCTCCTGGGGCGAGCGCACCGCGGTCGCCGTCGAATTCCAGACCGCGCCGGGGGAGGCGGCCTGGTCAATGACAACCGAAAACGTGCTCGCATCGCAGGCATCGCTCGGGTCGCCGTCCACGCCGCGGGGGTCGAGCGCGAAATCGAGATAGTCCCCTTCCTGGACGTTGTTGAGGACGAGATTCGTTTGGATTCCAGCAGTGTCGTTGTAAGCGACCGTGGCGCACAAACGCTCGAGGCCGTTTTGGAGGACGCGCAAAGTCGCGCCGGTGCCGCAAACGGCATTCTCTTTACCGAAGGCAATGCGGCAGGTGACCAGGCCGGAAGTAGTGCTGACCCAGCGGCGAATGGCCCAATGCACGCCGCCGCTGTTAGTGCCGTTGGGTTGCCACCCGCCGACGGAAATCATGTCCCAAGGTGGGTTGCCGGGCCCCAGGACCCACGCGCCGCCGTTCCACATCCACTGCAAATCGGTGTTATTGAAGTCGGTGGACGGATCGTAAACACCATCCGCATCCGCTCCCTGGTTGTAGAATCCATAGTACCAGTTGTGCAGGCCTTGTTGGCCGGTGTAAGACCAGTCGGCCACGCTGTCGGCCTGCGTGCCGCCCGGCGACCCGGTGGGCGCGTTGCGCGACACAACCGGCACGCCGTTCAAGTAGGCGACAAAACCGTCGTTGAAACGCATGCGCAGCGTCAGGGCCGCGAGGTCCTCCAGGCTCTGGACCATGAACGGAAAGCGAACATAGACTGACCCATTGGTGCCGCGCATCAAGGCGGCGACGTCGGTTGCAACAAGGTTCGTCATGGGCTCGAGGGTCATCAGCGTCAGGGTGTTCGCCGAAGCGTCGTTGCCGTCATCCGTACTGCCATCCGGGCCGACAGGGGTTAACGCGAGGTCCACCAGGTCGCCAGCCCGTACCTGGCCCAGCAAAACCGTGCGGTCAACGCCAGTCGTGTCCGCCCCGGCAATCGACGCGGAATCCTTCAGAATGCCGTTCAGGTACAACTGTCCGGTGACGCCGCCGCCGCTGGGATTGGTTTTGTAGAGCCGCCAGCGGGCTTGCACAATCCCGTTGGTTTGGCTCCGCCAGCGCCGGATCACCCAGTGTTCCGCGCCGTTGTTGATCCCGGTGGGATACACGTCGGCCTGCCCGATGAGATCCCAATAGCCCGTGGTGATGGGCCACCAATACTGCGTGCCGGTCCAGAAGTTGTTTGTTCCGTAGGGGACGTCCGCGCGGGGGAAAGCGACGAAGTCGTTTGTCTGATAACCGGACGTAGGATCAGCCGACTTGTTGTAGTATCCGTAGTACCATCCCCGGCTGCCCTGGACACCGGACGTGCTCCAGTCCGCGATCGAATCCGCCACCGGTACCAGCACCGTCGAGTTGTTCTGGTCGAAGCCCACGCCAGTCCTCGCATCGCGCCATGCTGAATCGTCGAATCCGGGCGCAACCCAGTTCGTGCCGAGCGATCCGTCGGGCGGTACGAAGAATTTGCCGGTGATCCCCGCCCCGAACAGGGTCAACGTTTGGGAACTCAGCGGCAAGCCATAGCTCAAACCGTCCACCTGGGGCGGGTAAGCGGGTGCGTATGCCGTCGCCAGCGTGACTCCGTCGGGCTTGACGAGGGCAAGGTATTCGCCATCCGCCGAGAGCTTGAAATTGGTGTGTAACGGCGCCCCGGGGACACGGTGGTCCTTGTTCGAGGCAAAAACGATTAGAAACTGTCCCCCGGCGAGGTTCGTCGAGGGGAATTGCCATTTCTTAAGCCGGTCGGGATCATCGGTCAGGTACCAACCCGCCAGGTCCACCGATACCGTGCTGACATTGGCGATTTCGATCCAGTCGGACGTGTCACCGTCGTCGTCCCTGAGGGTGCCGATATTGGAGGCCTGAAACTCGGACAAAACCACTTGGCCAAACAGTCCAAGCGGAACGGCCAGGCAGAGGCCGACGCCCAGCCGAACAATGCTTCCGAAAAACATGCGCACTGAAGAGAAGCCTATCGAAACCAGGGCCCCCTGGCACGAATAAATGCTTGGCCCACGTAACAGGGCGGAGCGCCGAGTTGTACTCGGCTTACACCAGGCCGTCGGCTCGCTTAAGCCGATTAGAAATCGGCGCTCCGGTCTGCAAAACTAAAGCCTCACTGGCCCGCGCATCCGCTCCCGGGGTTGGTCATTTTCCAATCCTTATGGCCGCAAAATGGGCTGGTTGAGGCCATCGAGTAGTCCTACGATGCCGAGATGCTGTACGTTTCGTCCCGCCCGTGCGCCGTTCTGGTTTTGCTCGCGTGCGCCTCTTTGACATCCGCTCAGTTAGCCGTTACCGGCGTTGCCGACAAGTCGGTTTACGCCGACCGTGTCACGTTCCTCGTGCCGGCCGAACCCGGTTTCAGTTACGCGATCAAACTGAACACGAACTCGGTCGGTGCCGATGTCCCGGTCGTGGTCGCCAGTCCGGATTACTACGAACTTCGCGCGCAACGCACGGAGGGCAGCACGGGGGCGGTGACCAATCTTTTGGTGCGGTTCATCGTGAAAGACAGCGCGCGCGCCGATACCGAATGGGGCCTGCCCTCGCAAACGCCCTGGCCGATCATTCAATCCTCCTCGAACGAATTCGCCGGCGCGCACCTGGTGCTGATGACGCCGCGCAGGTTCCCCGCCGGCTATGAGATCCCGGTCGTCGCCTGGGCGGAGGACGAAAACGGGCACGCCGTTCGCGGCAACGGCCTCCTGAACGCTCCCGGGCACCCGGCGATCCAACTGCGGCGCGGCGTCGGCTCAGGCTTTCTCTCGGCAACGAATCCCCCCGGCGAATTGGTTTACAGCGCGGAGATCGCGGGGTTACGGACGAACAAGCTCATCACGCTCGAAAACAACACCGCGTGGACGGATGTCTCCGGCACGCTGGCGGGTGCCATAGAATGGCCGCCGAACTCCCGCATCCACGTCACCAATAGCCTTTTAATCTCGGCCGGCGCGACGCTGACCATCGGCGCCGGAAGCGTGGTCCGTCTCGACTATCGGACGGACATCACTAACAACGGCGCGGTCATTATCAGCGGCAGTCTCGAGGACCCGGTCGTGTTCATGCCGAACTCCTCGAACCAGCCGTGGGGCGGCTTCCTGATGCGCAACAACACCGGCTCAATCGCCGGGACCGGCGCGTTGTTTACCGCCAGCGGGGCCGAGCAGAATTGGTTTGGCAGCGGCGGCAACCCGGGCAGCCATCGGAAGGAGCAGGCGCTGTTCTTCGTGCAGCAGTCCCAGTCGGTATCGCTGGCCGACTCAGCCGCGATTTACCTCGCCGGCCAACTCGGCCATGCCGTCAGCGGCGGCACCTTCACCTTCAGCCGGTTTCTCTTGCAGCACACCACCTCCGGCGGTGAATTCACTGGCGCCAGTTTCACGGTGAACGACAGCGCCTTCATCGAGTGCCCTGACGCCACCTTCGATTTTGTGGACGGCGACAACGACGCGCTCTATCTCGTCAGCGGCACACATGGTTTCACGAACACGCTGTTCGGCTGGACCAAGGATGACGGCATCGATTCCGGCGGCGACGGTGTGGGCCGCCTGCACTATGAACGCTGCTGGTTCGAGGCCATTTTTCACGAAGGCAATTCGCTCTCGGGGCTGAAAGACACCACGGCTCATGAGACCGTTTACCTGGACTGCGGTCAGGGTTTGGAGGATGGGTACGGCGCCGGCACCGGCGGCCCCACAGGACGCGTCGACCGCTGTCTGTTCGCCTGCTGCCAGGTCGGCGCGCGCCACGGCGACAACTACGCCAGCATCGGCAACGGGTATCCGGGGATCATCGCCGCCACCAACAGCCTTTTTCTTCACAACCATCACGACCTTTTCGGCTATGACTGGCGCTCGTTTACTTGGACCAACGCGGTCGGCCAGATGTTCTTTTCTTCGAATCTCTTTACCCTGCCGGACCCGGACTTTCCCGCGAACGCCGTCTGGGATCCGTCGTCCGACGCATCCCGGCTGGCGCCTTTCGGTGCGGCGGGCCTCGTCGGCCTCGGCTTCGCGGTGCGCCCGGGCCAAACGCTGGCCGATTTCCCAGATGGGCTTCCTGTCGGGCTGAGCATGTTCTGCACAAATGAAGTCACCGTCGAGTATGCCGTTGATCTCAGCGACACATCCCGGGCCACCGGCACCCTGCATTTTCCAGCCGGCCAGTTGCGCCAATTCATCCCGTTGCCTCCGCCGCCCGGCCCCGGGCCATCGGCCCACCGCGTGTTGCGAGTCCGGCTGTTTAACGGCCGCAACGCCGAGATAACCAGCACGGACCGTCTCTACTTCCAGAGCTTCGGGGCGCAGACCATCTACGTGCTAATACCCTTCGGCTCGAAGTGGCGTTATCTCGATGACGGTTCGAACCAGGGCTCACTCTGGACCGGAAACAATTTTGACGATCGCAACTGGCCCGCGGGTTTTGCGGAGCTGGGATTTGGCGATAAGGATGAAACGACGCCGCTGCGCCAGACCAATTCTGTGGGCGCCACCAACATCACGTTTTACTTCCGCGCGCCGGTGGTCGTCGGCGACCCGGCGGTGTTCAGCTCGCTGCAGATGAGCCTGCGCCGCGACGACGGCGGGGTGGTCTACTTTCACGGCGCCGAAGTGTTCCGGAGCACCAACATGCCTCCCGGCCTCATCACCAGTTCCACGTTCGCCACCGCCACCGGGGAAAACACGGTGGACACCACCAACCTGCCTCCCTCCGTACTCCAACCCGGCACCAACGTCGTCGCGGTCGAAATCCACCAGCAAAGCCTCACCTCGTCCGACATTAGTTTCGACTTCCAGCTAATCGCCAGCCTCCCGCCGCCGCCGCCCCGCCTCGAGTCAGCGATGCTCGACGACGAACTCATTCTTTATTGGGCGGACCCGGCGTTTACCCTCGAACGCGCCGACGAGCTGAATAGCCCGGCCTGGGTTCCGGCGGGCGGCCCCAGCCCGGTGCCGGTTGCCGCCACCAGCGCCCGCCAGTTCTACCGGCTGCGGCGGTAGGGCCTGGTCCGCGGCAGTGCCTGCTTACCAGTAAGCGGCGGCAATGCTTTGGCCGGGGCCGATGTTGAAAGGACAACGGTATCCAGGCAAAGGCGCCGGAGCCAAAGGGCGTCGAGGGCGGGCCAATCGTCCGGCGCGGAGGGATCACGAGTTATTGTGTGCATATACATATATCCGGGCGTTGAAGTTTCATTCACGTCTCCTCAGGGTTCATTTGGCCAAAGCCAGCGCGGCCCGTTCCAGGTCGCTCAGGATGGCTGACCAGCGCTCCTTGCCAAGCGTCTGGACCACCGCTATCTGAGCGCCCTGCCAGTCCGGCATCAGTCTCGCCAGCGCCGATTTCCCTTTGGCAGTAATAGTCAGGATGACTCTGCCGCCCCGACCGGTGCCGCTCAGCTTCACCAGGCCATCGCGTTGCAACGGTCGCAGGTTGCGAATCAAGGTTGTCCGATCCATCCCCAGCCAGTCGCTCAGTTGGGCCATCGTGCTGCTCGGTTGCGCCGCCAGCGCCGCGAGAATCGGTGTCTGCGTGGGCAGGATTCCATGCGGGCTCAGTTTGGTTGTGAAAAACTGAGTGACGATGCGAGTGATCCAGCGCAGGTTGAAGCACAGGCAATTTTCCATCGCCGACAAGTCCATTTCTTTAGTCATAATGTGTATATACACATAACGCCCTCCCTTGTCAAGCGAGTCTTTTTCCGGTGAGCGCGCCGCCCGGATCCTTAGCGAAGGTGCCGGCGGCAAACCCGGCGGCGTCGGGGCACACCATTTATGATCGGCTGCTCTGATCTAAGACCGGAAAAAAAATTTCACTTGGACGGCATTTGTCCAAGTGACCTTGCGAGGATTGTCCGCAACGAAAGGTCAATTATGTATAACGGACAATTGGAAATGAGTTTCGCCGGTGGGCGCGGGTGTCTTGCGGGTCCGCGCCGGCAGCGGCGTCTGACGCGCGCCCGGTGGTGGTTTGGGGTCATGCGCCAGGTCGTCGACCGGGCGACGGACTGGCAGCCCGCGCCGCCGCCCCGGCCGGAGCAGATTTGGTTTCCGGGGTCGCACCGGCAGGTCGCGGTGACACGGGAGCCGGTCGCCGAGGCTGCGAGCCCCGAGCAACAACAGGTTTGTGAGTAGGTAGGGAGAAAGCGGCGGGGGCACTGTAAGTCGTGGCGGCCATGTTGGGTCCCCCTCTCCGCCTCTGGGGGAGAGGGGATAGGGGAGAGGTGGCACTCGGTTTGTGCAAGGTGCATGGTCCCAACGCATGCGCGAACACGAAAAGAGGCTCCCCATGAACCTGCCCAAGAAATTCCCCCTCACCCGAGGAGGGGGAAGCTGCGAGCGCTGGCGCTGCAAGGGGTTCAGGGGTGCAAAGCGCGAACTTTGAGTTCGGAGAATTCTCACCCAAAACCCTTCCCGCCAATTCACGGCATGGCGGGGGAGTTCAGACGGCGACCTTCTCGATCTCGATTTTGGTGTGCTCCGGGTTGGCGAAGCGGGCGTAATAGTAGTCGACGGTGTAGCCGAGGTGGGAGAGGAAGTGCCGGAAGGCGCTCGAGACCAGGCCGAGGTCCTCGCGCTCGAAATGGCGCGCCAGGTTGAACCGCGAACCGAGCAGCGAGAGCACGCGGCTC
>DATDCV010000734.1:0-7981 GCA_036524155.1 Verrucomicrobiia bacterium | reverse complement strand
GGCCTCTATTACGTGCAAGAAAAGACGATCGGCCACTACCAGCTCCGCAACGCCGTCGTTATGTTCGACATGCGCACCCCAACCGCAACACCGATCTCGCTCGGCCGCGAAACCTCCCGTGGCGCCTCCCCCGCCAAAGGTACGACGTCTACAGGAACCGGGTTCGCCGTAGCAGAAGGAGGCTACGTCTTGACATGCCAACATGTAGTACAAAAGTCAGAGGAAATAGAACTCCGCGACGCGACAGGTGCCAAACACGCCGCCAAGATCGTCGCCTCCGACGCAGGCAATGATCTCTGCCTGCTCCGAGCCGATGACCTCAAAACAAAACCGATCCCAGCCGCGCCTCCGAACTCCGTGAGCGTCGGGCAGAACGTCTTCCTTTTAGGTTTCCCGATGGAGGGAGTCCTCGACAACCAAAAGCCAGTAGCCGGAAGTGGCGTCGTTGCTTCTCTGAGAGGACTCAAAGGCGATCCAAGGCATATCCAAGTGACCCTCCCCATCAACCCAGGGAACTCAGGAGGCCCAGTGCTGGACGCCAACGGCCGCTGGATAGCGGTAGCCTCACACAAACTCAACGACCTCTACAGCCTTGGTGCTTCACAATCCATCCCCCAGGGTGTCAACTTCGCCGTCAAAGGCACCCTGTTCATTCCACTCCTCGACTCGATTCCAGAAGTCAAACTGCCCAACCCGGAAACCACAGACAACCTCACCCTGCAGGAGATAAACAGCAGGTTTGCCGAGTCAGTCATGCTTGTAACGGCCAAGCACTGATCACCCGCTCCACCTCACCCCATCCGCCGGCTCGTACGTAAACCGCCCCGCCAGCCCCACCCGTACCCGCGACCTCAACCCGCGCGCACCCCGGTTCGACGGCTCCCACAAATACCGCTCCAGGTGTTCGCCGAATTCCTTCACCACCGGGTCGTCGCTCTCCTGTAGTCTGGCAAGCAGCCTCCGCATCGCCTGCCGAATCGCCCGCACCTGCCGCTGCTCATTCCCCACCGTGCCGCGCACATGCTTCCGCGCCCACTCCATGATCCCCTCCAACTCACCACGCGCCTCCTCCCGCTCCACCTCGCTCGCGTCCGCGTCATCAATCACCGCCTGGCACCTCCGCCTCGCCTCTCCCATCGCGCGCGCAGTCTCCCGATCATCCAGCGCCACGTTCCGCTGCCCGTCAACCACCGCATCACCGAACGCCTGATTCGCAAGCTCGGATCCGTGGATCACCTCGCCGGGCCGACCCAGAAGCACCGCCACGTACGCCACACCCTTCTCATCCGGTAAAACACTCTCCTTGCCATTAAACACCAACCGCCATCCCCCAAGCCCCTTGCGCAACACATACGGCCCTCGCTTCGCCTCCTCATTCAATCTGCACCCTTCACTCTGGACTCCGCACTCAAGTATCCCCCCAATCGCCGCCAACTGCTCCGGTGTCGCCCCTCCGACACGATCTCACCCTCCCCCATAAAGATCGTGCCCCACCCCCGCTCATCCTCCGCCATGCTCATCGCAATCTTCCGGTAATTCCGTCCCCAGGCCTTAAACACCGCACCCACCGCCAGCTGATAAAATTTCATTTTCCCATCACGTTTCACGTTTCACGTCTCACCCTTTCCGCGTATTCCGCGCATTCCGCGGTTCACCCCTTAGCCTTTCTGTTCATGAGCCTCACCTTGACGAAGCACCCAATCCCGCTTTCCCACTTCGCCGCCGCCCGCGCCACCCCTCCCACTCGGCTCCGCTTTGCCCCATGCAACATCCGCGCAATCGCGTGCAGCACCGCCCGTTCCCCAGGCGGCACAGCCCTCCACCATTCAGGTCTTCCTTCGGACCTCGGACTTCGCACCTTGGACTTCCCCCCAGGGGCCGCCCACCACTCCGGACCGCTCGCCGGCGGTCTCGCTGTCCCGTAGTCCTGTTGTCTCGTGGCCCCTTGCTCTGCTTTCATCATGTTCTGAGTAATACTGTTCATACGTCCAGCACCTTACCAGAGGGGATCGGCCAAATACGGGCCCACCCCCAAAGATTTTTTCAGAAACTTATTCACAGTCCAACTCGCTGGCCACCAGGACCCTATACGCCTGGCAGCGCACCTGGAAACAACTGTGGCAACAGTTCTGTGTTGACACCACTGTCTAAACAGTGGTAACTCTCTCATATGAACATGAACAAACAAATAGAAGTCGAACCCGACGTTTACACCTATATCGTTCAGAACACCTCTGAAATCGGCGAAAGTGCTTCCTCCATCCTCCGGCGCCTTCTGCACCTCCCTGGCACTGGGACCTCGAAAGGAGAAACGGGCACGCCGCCTGGCTCTGACCTATCCCCACTCGGAAAACTCTTAGCATCTCAAGAGTTCCTGTACGCCAGGGGAGTGGTAGGCAGGTTTCTGGCCGTCCTCAAGTGGCTCCACGATCGAGATCCAGCGGCATTCGCAAAAGTCGAGCGCATCACAGGCCGAGATAGGCTCTACTTCGCGATGAAACCAGAAACGTTGGAAGCCTCCGGCAAAAGCGTCAACCCCAAGCAGATCGTCGGAACACAGTACTGGGTCATAACCACCACTTCAACCGCTCTCAAGCAAGAGATCCTTACCCGCGTGATGCAGACCCTTGGCTACAGTCGCTCCGATACAGCAGCAGCCACCCACGCCATCAGTCCCTGAAATAAGAACCTCCGGCCGAGTTCTCCGCCATGGGCGGGGCCACACCGCACCCGCCCTTTTCGATTGGTCCAAAACCCGCAAATCTGCTAAACTGCGGTCCGCCATGTTCAAGAGGATCGAAATCGACCAGGAACGTGAACTCGAGGACCTTGTCATAAAGGATCCCGAAGCCGTAGAGGACGGCCTCAAGTACCTAACACACCAGCGGGTCGCCAACGGAAAGTTTATCGACGTGCTCGCCGTGGACGGGGACGGTGTCCTGGTGGTCATCGAACTCAAGGTGGGTGAAGACGACGAAATGCTGCTCCAAGCCATGGAGTATTACGATTGGGTTTCCACGAATCGGGACCGCCTGGCCAATGAATACCGCGCACGCGCAAAGATCGTCACAGAGGAAGACCCCCGCGTTGTCCTGGTCGCGTCGACCTTTACGGATCGCCTCAAGAAAGCAACCCGGTATTTCGAGCCGCGCACCACTTTGTTGGAGTATTCCTACCTCTCCACGAAAGGCGGAGAGAAAGGCCTCTTCTGCAAAGAAGTTCTGAACGAGTCCGAGAGCGGGTACGTGCCGTCAATGTCCCTCGAAGGCGCCCTCTCCTACATTAACCCGGACGCTGTCAGGAACGCCTGCCAGAAGGTCCACGACCAACTCTGCGAGATCGGCCGCGACATGGAACCCAGCCCCCGTGACGGCTACATCCGCTACAAATGCAAGAACCGGGTCGTCGGGGACATTTCCCTCCGGCGCACCTTCTTCCACGTTTGGTGGTGTCTGGGGGCTCAAGACTGGGATAGCGTGAAACTCGCCAGCCTTAAGGAATGGAACGCGAAAAAGGCTAAGATCCTGAAAGCCTATCAAAAAAGGTACCGCGACCTCGGAGGAAACTGACCACCCTGCCCCCCGCGCATTCCCCGGCTGACCCTCTTGCGCCCTATGCGCCTCCTCGCGGCCACTCCGTAAACTTCAGCCTTCCGATTTCTTTCGGATTTCGCCATTCGGATTTCCCATGCCAGCGTCGGCGTACCTCGCCCCCAGTTCCCGCACGACCCTCCCTATCCGCCCGCGCAATTCCTGGGGCCCAACCACGCTGGCATGGGCGCCCCAACTCAGCACATACTGCTCAATCTCCTCCAGCGCGCTCAGCCGCAACCGCAGATGCGACCCGCCCCCCGGCATCTCCTCCACCACCTGACTCGCCGCGGCGGAACCGGGATGGAACTTGCCGGACTTGACGGCTGGTGAGTTCTGCTACAACAATAGGTCATTCAACAACAATACGCGTGGCATTTCGCTCGGGTTGCGTCGGCGGCTACCTGTTTAGATCGCATTTCCCCGTTCTCCGACTTCACCCTGGCCAATACGGGCAGCAGTTCGCTGCTGCTGATTTCCTGTGAGTAACCAGACGAAGGGAGGCTGAACGTGAGAAAGTATCGCGACTCAAGCCCGGAAGAGATAATGAAGATGGTCACTACGGAGATCATCGAACGTTCTATCAGGCTGGGGCGCAAAAAGAAACGCACGATTTATATCAGCAAGAGTTCGGGCGGTAAGGGAGTCGATGTCAATACACTAAATCCCCGAACGGAGGACGGGAGGAAGAACCTCGAGGCGTTTTTCACGACGGTCAAGCGCCACTATACCATCAGCGGACTCGGCGCGCCCGAGGAAGAGAACGCCATCAACTGGCGCGTGCTCAATGCGCCTCTCTGGCGGCGGCTCCTGCTGATCACGCAGGTGGCTCTGTCGATGATCCTGAAGGGTTCGCCTTTTAAGAACCGTTTCTACCGGTGGATGGGGGTGCATGTGGGCAAAAACACCGAAATCATGATGTTTGTCTGGCTCGACCATTTCCGGCCCGAGCTCATCTTCATCGGCGACAATACTCTCATCGGGGCTTTTTCGCGCGTGACTGTGCATGGTTACGAAGGCCGTGGCCGATTCCGCTATGGCCTGGTGGGAATCGGGTCCAACTGCACCCTGGGCGCTGGCACCGGTTTGGGAGTGATCGAAATCCAGGACAACGTGCGGACCTTGCCCGGAACCACCCTGTCTCCCTATCTCGTAAGAATCAAAGCGGGCTCAGTGGTGGGCTGGAATCCACCGGTGGTGCAGCCACCACAGGCAAAAAGCCCGGCCGTTGAACCGCCGGCCCTCACCACGCTCCCCGGTTGAGTCCGCCGCACGGACTGCGGGGCGCTATGCGCCGGACGGAGCGGTGAGGCGGATTGGCATTTCGCGAATGCGCCGCCCGGTCGCGTGGAACACCGCGTTGGCGATGGCGGGCGCAATGGCGACAATGGGTGTCTCGCCGCCGCCCGCGCTCTCGAGGTCCGGGCGATTCAGCAGGTGGATGTCGAGTTCCGGCACGTC
This sequence comes from Verrucomicrobiia bacterium, assembly GCA_036524155.1. Classification (GTDB taxonomy): domain Bacteria; phylum Verrucomicrobiota; class Verrucomicrobiia; order Limisphaerales; family UBA8199; genus DATDCV01. Next base: position 2,930 of record DATDCV010000734.1, on the reverse strand, counting down.
CGCAAGGCGCGGCACCAGATACCGGCTGAACACGGCGTTGCGCATCTGGCCCTCGGCAAAGCGCATCTCCTCGCGCAGCGCGGGTCCCAGGCCCATGATGATGCAGCCTTGCACCTGGGCGGTCAGGTTGTCGGGATTCACTACGGCCCCGCACTCGAAGACTTCGCTGACGCGCCGCACGATGATTTTGTCCTGCGCGCGATCCAACGCGATCTCCACGCAGGCGGCCACATAGGAGCCTTTCTCCGTGCCGCACGCCAGGCCCACGCCGGAGTCCGCCTGCTTCTGTTTCACGCGCTCGCGCCAGTTAAACCGCTCCGCCGCCTCCTCCAGCACCGCGCGCAGGCGCGGATTCTCCAGGTGAGCCAATCGGAAGTCCAGCGGGTCCGCGCCGGCTGCGGCGGCCAGCTCGTCCATGAAAGATTCCCGCGCGAAGTTATTCGCCGTCGCGGCCAGGGTGCGATAGGAGCCTTGCCGCAACGGTGCGTTCGACGAGACGAAGCGGCTGCGTGCCTTGCCCGCGCGGTACGGCGTGTCCACTGCCGCGCCGCCGGAATTGATGTTGACGAAATGCCACGAGGTGAGCTTGCCGCCCGCATCGAGGCTGGCCTCGACATCAATCACCGCGGCCGGACGGAAGTAGGCCCAGGTGAACTCCTCCTCGCGCGTCCAGCGCAGCAGGACCGGCTTGCCGGCGGCCTGCGCCAGTCGCCCGGCTTCAACCGCCGCCTCGCCGGTGTGCTTCCCGCCGAAGCCGCAGCCGAAATCGGGCACGATCACGCGCACGTTCTCGTTGGGCAGGCGGAAGGCGCGCGCAAGTTCGCCATGATAGCCGAACGGGCTCTGGGTACCGGTCCAAACGGTAAGCTTGCCGTCGTTCCACTCCGCGAGCGCAGTGCGCGTCTCCATGGGCGCGTGTTGCACGTAGGCGACGTGGTAGGTGGCACGGAGAGCCTTGGCCGCCTGAGCGACTTCCTCGGCGAACGGGTTCTGCGGCACCCCGCCCTGGGCGCCCTGGCGCAAGTAGTCGAAGATTTCCTTGCTCGACGGATGCGGTGCCGGCTCCCATTTCGCGGTTTCAGCGACGGCCTTCAGCGCCTGTTCGGCGCGTAACGTGGTCGGCGCAGCCACGCCCGCAAACACCCCGTCCTGAACCGCGATAACGCCGGGCATCGCTTTGGCGGGAGTGAGGTCCACGGAAAGCAGCTTCGCACCGTAGGACGGCGGACGCAGGACTTTGCCGTAGAGCATCCCGGGCCGCGTATAGTCGGAGGGATACTTGTGAGCGCCCGTGACGAGATCACGGCGGTTGATGCGCGGCACGGGAGTCCCCATCACCCGCCATTTGTCCACCGGCGTGACGCTGACGCCAGCAGGTGCGCTTTGCTTCAATGACTCGGCGGCTTCGCCGCTTTTCGCCAGCTCGGCGTAGGTAACCGTGCGTTGGCTGCCGGCGTGGGTAATCCTCCCCTCCCGCACCTCCAATGTGCCGCTCTCGACGTTCCATTTTTTGGCGGCGAGCGCCACCAGCAATTCGCGGGCTGCGGCGGCCCCTTGCCGCACCGCGGGGACGGTGGAGGGCGTCGTTCGACTGCCCGCCGTGACACCGTCGTCGGGGACGAGGCCGGTGTCGCCCATCAGCATCTGGACCTGCCCGACGGACACGCGCAATTCCTCGGCCGCAGCCTGGGTGAGCTCGGTGCGGGCGCCCTGGCCCATCTCGATCTTGCCGGTGAGAACGGTAATGGTGCCGTCGTTGGCAATGTGGATCCGCGCCGATACGCTCCGGTTGCCGCCGTCGCGACCCCCGCCTCGCCCGCCACGGTTTTGCGCCAGCGCCGAACCGTGGCTGACCGCGATCATCAAACCCGCGCCCAGCACCTGGACGAAACAGCGCCGGTCCATCGCGAAGTCGAACTCGACGCTGTCGGCCGTTTCTTCTGTTTCCAGTGCCATAATCTCGTGTGTCGAAAGTTTCGGAGTCATGGGTTCACCTTTTTGCCGCGTCCACCGCTCGGCGGACGGCCTTGAGGATTCTTGGATAGCCACAGCAGCGGCATATTTGTGTGCCCATCCATGAGTGAATTTCCTCCTCGGTGGGTTTCGGCTTTTCGTTGAGCAGCGCGACGGCAGAAAGGATCATACCAGGCGTGCAGTAGCCGCATTGCATCGCGCCCTCTGCCAGGAAGGCCTCCTGCACCGGATGCAGTTTGTCCCCCGTGCTGAGGCCCTCAATCGTCGTGACGGATTTGCCGGCGGCGTCCTTGGCGGGGAGCAGGCACGCATGCTCGCGTTTCCCATCAATCAGTACTGTGCAGGCGCCGCATTGGCCTTCGCCGCAGCCGTACTTGGGACCCGTCAGCCCCAGGTCCTCGCGAAGAAGGTGGAGCAGCGAACGCTGCGAGTCGGTGGTTACGGTGCGCGGCCGGCCGTTGACGGTGAGGGTGAAGGTGGTGTCCATAATCTCGCCGAGTTGAGCCCTGATCTAAACCCGTTCGCCGCGCAAAAGCAAGGTTCGCATGAGGTATTCGCTCAGTCTTGGCTCGGAGCGCCGATTTTTAATCGGCTTAAGCGCGTCGACGGCCGCATGTAAGCCGAGTGCAACTCGGCGCTCCGAGCCAAGACTGAGCGGATACGGCATGAGGTCTTCAGATTTTGGCGACGGTGAGGTTGAGCCCCACCCGGTAATTGCCGTGGCCCTGAAAGTACTCGCGTCCAACGGCCTCGACGATCCGGCGCTCCCAGTCGCGGATGCTGGCGTTGAGTCTGTCCAGGCTGGCGCGGCTGAGATTGGGAGGGGGCATCTGAGGCGGCTTCTTTATCCCCAGGACCTCGAAGACGTGGTCGTACCAGCTTTCGCAGATCCCGGCCGCTTCTGCCAGTGTCCCGGCTGTAACGACGGCGTTGTTATCGCTGATGCGGTATGTGGC
>DATDCV010000733.1:0-4321 GCA_036524155.1 Verrucomicrobiia bacterium | reverse complement strand
GCGAACTTCTCCGCCTCCTGTCTGCGGTTGACTGCACCAGCCATATCCTTATCGGCCGGGGCAGATGAAGGTGCAGGCCTCAAACTCCGGGTCGGAGCCAGAAGTTGGTCATTCCTAACCAGCAACGTTGGCTCCTTCCCGCCCCGCGGCAGCAGCAACACCAGCCCGGCCGCCACCACGAGCACCACGCCAAACCCGGTGCCCCAGACCAGTCTCGGCCAGGCTGCTACCGCCGACCACCATCCCGGCGAGGATTGGGGCGCATTCTGTCTGAGCCGGCGGGCTACCTCGTCCTGTAGCAGCTTCCGCGAGGCGGGATGCGGTTCCGACGGAAAATCCGCCCGCTCCCGGCGCTTCGTCGCGTAGGCTCGCAACAGTTTCTCAATTGGTCGTTCGGATTCCATTGCCACTGGATGTTAGACGGGAAAGCGGCTGTTTTTCTCCGGCAAAAAGCTTATTGGCGATTTCCTGGAGTCGATCGAGGCATTTACTCAAGCGCGAGCTGACGGTTTTCACGTTCAACTCGAGCGACCGGCTGATTTCGTCGTAACCCAAGTCGCCGAAATACCGCAGTTGGATAATCTCCTGGCACGCCCCGCCCAGGCGGTCAAGTGCCTCGCGAACGAGCCCCATTTGCTCCGAGTTCAGCAGTGCCAAATCCGGTGGCGGCGCCGTGCTGGGCGGGTCCAGCGTCAGTCCGGTCTCGGGATCCTCGGCCTGCAAGGATAGCGATTGCTGCCCGCCCCCGCGTTTGGCCGCCCGCTGGCGCTCCACGTAATCACGGGCCTTGTTTCCGGCCACGCGGAATAACCACGTCTGAAACCGGCTTTGGCCGTGGAATGAGCCGATGTTTCGTATGACCGACAGAAACGTTTCCTGGCAGATCTCTTCCGCATCCTCGAGCGCGAAATCATGACTGAGTTGGTAAATAAACCGGAGGGCGGCGGCATAATGGAGATCAAACAACTGGTCCCAGGCCCCCGCGTCGCCACGGCGGCAACGCTTCAGCAACTCCACTTCCGGATCCAGGCCCATGTTGAATTGACTGTATTTCAAGCCCTGGCGTTTGAACAGAAACAATCGGGCCAGGCAAAACGGCCGCAAGGCTTACCTCCGCGCCCGACCCTCTTAGACCGCAATCGGCGCTTTGATTGCCGGGTGCGGCTCATAACCGCTCAGCTCGAAATCCTCGTATTTGAATTCGTGGATGTCCGCGATGGCTGGGTTGAGCTTCATCTGCGGCAGCGCGCGAGGTTGGCGGCTGAGCTGAAGCCGCGCCTGCTCCACGTGATTGGTGTAGAGGTGCAAATCCCCGAAGGTATGAACAAAGGCACCCGGTTTCAGGGCGCACACCTGTGCCACCATCAGCGTCAGGAGCGAATACGAGGCAATGTTGAAAGGAACTCCGAGAAACAAATCTGCGCTCCGCTGGTATAGCTGGCAGCTCAGCCTACCCTCCTGAACGTAAAACTGAAACAGCGTGTGGCACGGCGGCAGCGCCATCCGGTCCAACTCCCCGACGTTCCAAGCGCTGACAATCAGCCGTCGGCTGTCGGGATTGGTCTTGATTTGATCGATGATCCGGTCGATTTGGTTAATCGAACGCCCGTCGGGCCCTCGCCAGTCACACCATTGAGCGCCATAAATCCGGCCGAGATCTCCGTTCTCGTCCGCCCATTCATCCCAAATCGTTACGCCGTGTTCGTTCAGGTAGCTGATGTTCGTGTTCCCCTGCAGAAACCACAAAAGCTCATAGATGATCGACTTTAGGTGGACCTTCTTGGTGGTCACCAGGGGAAAGCCCGCCGTCAGCTCATAACGTGCCTGCGCCCCAAAAACGGATTGGGTGCCGGTGCCGGTCCGGTCGCGCCTGAGTTTTCCCTGTTCCAGGACCAATCGAAGAAGTTGGTGGTACTGCACCATACTCAAGTGATCTGTAGATTTCGCTTAGCAAGACTCGTGCGGCAAGATAGGCTAGAAACAACAAAGGTAAACCGAATTGCGCACAAACCGACTTCCGGGCGCCGGAAAGCTCAAGCCTTCGCGTTGTTGGGAGGTTCGAGCGCGATGAGGCGCGGTTCGGAGGCCGGTGGTTTTGCCGCGAAGGGGCTGTCCCGGTTGGGAAGGACGGGTGCCTCGGCCTTCCTGGCGGCGGGGGCGAAGGAAGGGTAGGTTCGCGTCAGCCCCCACGCGGGCGCCAAGTCATCCAGGAGGATGATCACCATGCTTTGTACGGCTTTGCGCTCACGATGCAGCCACACGGCAATCACCGGCAGAGAAAGCAACAGCAGCCAGAGCCACGGTCTTGAGGCGGCGGCGAGCCCAAGCACCAGAAATTGGAGTGCACAAACAGCAAAGAGCATGAGCTTTGCCTGGAGTGACAGCCGCGGGCGCAGGCGGCAGCGGAGCAAGTGCCTGTCCTGCGCGTGGTCTTCCACCACCGTCGTGAGCTGCAAACTGGTCCAGCGGCTGCCCTGGATTTCGACGTCGTATTCGCACCAGCCAATGTCGGAGCGGGCACTCCAGCCGCGTTCCTCGAGTCGCCGCAACAAATCACCCACGCAGGCATAGCGGTTGATGGCCTCAGCGCCCCAATACTCCGCCCGGTTCAACCGTTGCCCGCTCGCGCGCAGGGCGATCGAGTCAAGGGACTGCTGAGCCTCGAGTGCGGTCGTGCGCCGGAGAAGCCGGCCGCGGTAGCGTGCCCAACCGCGCACCGCGGGTTGCAGCAGGAAAAGCCAGGCCACCAACGGCCGCGACCACCAGCGTGACCGGGATTTGGGTATGCCCGCCTGGGCCCCTGCCACCGCGCATACCCCCGCCGAAAGCAACGCGCTGGTAACCGCCAGCGGCAGCAGTTGATGGAAGATGGTTGTCAGGATCCACAACGGCAACGTCAACAGAAGGTGGTATTCGAGCGAAGTGCAAACCATCAGGCTCAGCGCCGGCGCCGAAGCGTAGAGCGACTGGAAGCCCGCGCTCGCGAACAGGCCGTGATAGATGACCGAGGGCCCCACCCGCACCGCGGGGCTCGCCTGGCCATAAATTCGGCCGCGCCAGATGCTGCCGCCCAGCCAACTGAAGTTTTCCGGATGTTTGCGCACCAGGAGCGCCTCCGCCGTGCCGTAACCGCGCTGCTGCCGCAGGTAGGCCGAGACGGTCGAACGCCGGTAGTGCCAAACCAGGGCTGCCGGGCTGAAGCCAATCTTGTAGCCCGCCTGCTGCAGCCGCCAGCTCAAGTCGACATCGTCGCCAGCCTGCCGGAAAAGAGGGTCAAAGAAACCGACCTCATCCAACGCCCACTTGAAGAACGCCATGTTGCAGCCCGGGACATGCTCGGCCTGGCGATCCGTCAGCATCACGTGGGCCGGTCCGCCGGGAGAGGCCATTACTGCCGCCGCCACCGCCGAATCCTCCGGCGGCAGCAGGTTGGGTCCGCCCATCCCCGCGAATTCGCCGTTCACCAGGTCACCCACCAGGTAATTCAGCCAGCTTTCATCCGCCCGGCAATCGGAGTCGGTGAACGCGACGATTTCGCCGCTGGCGGCGGCAATGCCGGTATTCCGTGCCGCCGAAAGCCCAAGATTCTTCTGGTGCCGTAAGTAGCGCGCCTTTGGGTGCAGTCGGGCGATCTCCGGTGTGGCGTCGTTGGAACCGTCGTCGACCAGGATGACCTCAAAATCCGGGTAATCCAGTTCTTCCAACGAGTTGAGGCACGCATTCAGGGTTCGTTCCCCGTTGTAGCTGGCGACCACCACTGAGACTCGCGGAGATCGCGCCAACGGGAGCTGAGGCGCAGTCCCGAACGCTCTCTGCACTGCGTAGAAGGAGTTCTTGGGTTGCCGCTCCCGCGTCGTCAGACCCATTTGCCAGGCTTCGATTTGTTGTCCGCTCCGCCACCAATCGTCCGTAAAACTGAACACTACCGTGCCCGCTGCACCCCCGCGAAAAGCCGATTCGATCTGCCGCGAGAGCAACTCCGATTTGCGCGCCTCACCTTCCCGCAAGGAATCGACCCCCAACTCCCCCAGAACCAGAGGCTTGGACCCTGAAATCATCTGCAGTCGGGCGAGATAGCCGGCGAATGCATTTTCCTGGTTCAGGTACACGTTGTAACAAGTGAAATCGACGCTCGCCGGGCGCAGGAATTCCGTCGGGGGGAAATTGGTATAGGTGCACAGGCATTCAGGGTCGATGCGCTTCGCTTCAGCCACTAATTCATCGATGAAGTCAGCGACTGCCCGGGCGCCGCTCCAGCGCACGATGTCAGGCGAGATCTCGTTGCCGACGCTGAACGCGAAAACCGCCGGGTGGCGCTGGC
>DATDCV010000732.1:0-4028 GCA_036524155.1 Verrucomicrobiia bacterium | reverse complement strand
GGGAGTGCGCTCAGTTTGGCGGTAAGGGCCGCAGGGTCCGCCGACGTCGGGGCCTTCGTGCCAGCGGAAGCCGAACCATTGGAGGTCTTCGAAGAGTGCGGAGGCGAAGTGAGGCTTGCAGCGGCAGCGGTCGAGGTTTTCGAGGCGGAGAATCAGCGTTCCGTGGGCGGCGTGAGCCCTGGTCTGGGCGGTCCAGAACGTTCGAGCGTGGCCGAGGTGAAGAAAGCCGGTGGGTGAGGGCGCGAGCCGGCCACGGTAGGTGGGCTTGGTTTCTGGGGTGTGGGGGAGAATGGGATGGGTTGATTGAGGAAGTTCCCGTTGGATCGTTTGGGGGTTCGCCTCCTTCCGGCGGCGCCCACACTGTAGTTAGAGTTTGAGGGCGAAGTGGTGGCAGAGGATGTCCATGCGTTTTCTGAGGTAAAAGCGATGGGCGGCGAAGCGCTGAACGCCGGAATCGAGGGCGAGGGCGAGGCAGCCGTTTTTCCTGGCATAATCGACGAGCCAGTCGAAGAGAGCATCGCCGTGTCCTTTTGAGCGGGCGGCCTGGTCGGTGACGAGGTCATCGACGTAGAGAAAGGGGCCGTAAAAAAGGGACTCCGTGAGGCGGAAGCCCGCGACGCTTTTGACGTGGCCGGCGTCGTGGGCATAGGCAAGGGCGTAGTTTCCGTTGGCGGCCTGGCGCCGGACGCGGCTGATGAACTCGCGTTCGGGCACGTGAGGACGGAGCTGAGCCATGACGGGGTAGCAGCGAGCGAGCTCAGCATCGGTCGAGGCGAGGGAGATTTCGGGCATAAAGGAGGGCAGCGGGAGGGATCAGTCGATGAGGCGGCGGGTGAGGCCCTCGTAGGCGTCGATGCGGCGGTCGCGTAAGAAGGGCCAGTGAGTGCGGGTGAGATCGACTTCATCGAGGTCGAGGTCGACGACGATATTGGCGTCCTCGTTCACAGGGCCGGTGGTCAAAACCTCGCCCGAGGGGCCGGCGACGAAGCTCTGCCCCCAGAACTCAATGCCATCGCCAGCAAGTTGCTCGTGGCCGGTGCGATTGGGGACGGCGACGTAGCAGCCGTTGGCAATGGCGTGGGCGCGCTGGATGGTTTGCCAGGCGGCGTGCTGCTGTTGGCCGAGGCGGGCTTTTTCGGCGGGGTGCCAGCCAATGGCGGTGGGGTAAAAAAGAATTTCGGCGCCCTGGAGAGCGGTGAGGCGGGCGGCTTCGGGATACCACTGGTCCCAGCAGATAAGGACGCCGATTTTGCCGTAGCGGGTAGACCAGGCGCGAAAGCCGAGGTCGCCGGGAGTGAAATAGAACTTTTCGTAAAAGAGCGGGTCATCCGGGATGTGCATCTTGCGGTAACAGCCGAGCAACGCGCCATCAGCATCAATGACGGCGGCGGTGTTGTGGTAGACACCGGCGGCGCGGCGTTCGAACAGGGAAACGACCACGACGACCTGGGCATCGCGAGCGAATTTCTGGAAGCGTTTGGTGGTGGGCCCGGGGATTGGCTCGGCAAGCTGGAAGAAATCGTGGTTTTCGGACTGGCAGAAGTATTGCGAGCGAAAGAGTTCCTGCGTGCAGATGATCCGGGCGCCGTGTTTGGCGGCGTGCCGCGCGGCCTGGAGGGCCTTCTGGAGGTTCGCGCGAGGGTTGGGGGAACAGGACATCTGGATCAGCCCGATCTTGAGATGCCGGCGCGGGGGGATCTTCATCGTTCAGCTTTCGGGCGGCGGAGTGGCGGGGGGGGCCTTGCGCAGGATCGGCTGGCTGCCGCTGGCCTCGCCGGCCAAGGCGGGTTTGTCGAAGAGGTCGCGGATGAAGCGGCCGAGCGTTTCGTTGGTGGGGCCGTAACCCGAGTGATAGATGTAATGCTCGAGGTCGTAGAGGAATTCGTCGGCGGCCTGATAGCGCTTGGCAAGGTCGCGGGCCAGGACGCGCTGGAGGATCTGGTTGAGGCGGTCGTCGACGCGTTGATCGAGGGTTCGGAAATCAGGGATGGGGAAACGAATCATGCGCTGGCGGGAGACTTCGGCGCTCTCGCCCTTGAAAATGTTGCGGCCGAGCAGCAGGTGGGCGAGCACGACCCCGGCGGAGAAGAGGTCGGAGCGTTTGTCGGTGATCTGAAAGTTCGCCTGCTCGGGGCTCATGTAGTCGGCCTTGCCCGCGACGACCTCGCCTTCGTTGTCGATGAGAAACCCGCGGGCTTTGGCGATGCCGAAGTCGGTGAGCTTCACGTCGCCTTCGAAGGCGATCATGATATTCTTGAAGCTGACGTCGCGGTGAACGATGCCCAGTGGGCGGCCGTCGCGATCGGTTTTGGAGTGGGCGTAGGCGAGGCCGCGGGCGATGCGGCTGACGATAAAGACCGCCAGTTCGCGGGGCAACGCCCGGGCTTTTTCTTCCAGCCTGACGGAGAATTGTTCCAGGTTGGCGCCGCGGATCAATTCCATGGCCATGAAATAGAGGCCCTGGGTTTCGCCGAGCTGATAGGTTTGGCAGATGTTGGTGTGGATCAAATCGGCGACGAGCTTCGCTTCGCCGACGAAGTTCTCGATGAATTGCTTCTGGTTGGCGTAGTTTTGGCGAATGACCTTGATGGCGACGCGTTTGACGAACCCTCGCGCGCCGAGCTGCTCGGCCTCGTAGACAATACCCATCCCGCCCTCGTAGAGCTTGCGGACGACCTCGTACTGCAGGTTGTTGTTAATCGTAAAGAGGGTCACAGGCAGATCGCTTTATGCATGGTAAATTGATGTCAAGCTCTGGGAGGTTTCGCAATGAGAAAAACACCCGTATTTTCCGAAAAAAATTTTGATTTTGTGCTTGCGGTGTTTCGCTGAACGGCTTTAATCGAGCCAAGTCGAACGACTTTTTACAACCAAACAACAATAGAAACTTGTTCAACAGACTATGGCTAAAGCAATGTCCAAATCACAGATCGCGGCGACGGTCGCAGAGAAGGTCGGCATCAGTAAGAAGCAGGCCGTTCAGGCTCTCGACACGGTTGCTGAGCTCGCTTACAAGCAAGCCAAGAACACTTTCACAGTGCCAGGTCTCGGCAAACTGGTGCTCGTGAATCGTCCCGCCCGGTCAATGATTATGCAGTTCGGCCCGAACAAGGGCAAATCCATCACGATCCCCGCGAAGCGCGTGGTCAAGTTCCGCGTCGCCAAGGGCTGCAAAGACGCAATCCTTGGAGCCAAGTAACGGTTTCCTTTTCCGGAAGGCACTCTGAGAGGCTCAGGGTGCCTTTTTGTTTTTAGCGATGAAGATCGCCGTGGTGGGTTGCGGGGCCGTGGGGAGCTACTATGGGGCCGTGCTCGCGCGAGCCGGCCACGATCTCCATTTCCTGCTGCGCTCGGATTACGAGCGAGTGCGGCAGCACGGGGTCCGTATCCGGAGTTTCAAGGGCGACTTCGAGGCGCGTCCGCGGGCGGCGCGGTTCCCGGAGGAAATCGGGGGGAGCGATCTCGTGGTGGTAGGACTGAAGACGACTGCCAACGATCAATTCGGGCGGCTGCTGCCGCCGCTGGTCGACAACCACACGGCAGTGCTCACGCTGCAAAACGGCCTCGGCAACGAGGAGCAACTGGCGCAGCTCTTTCCCGCCCGGCAAATCCTCGCCGGACTATGCTTTGTCTGCCTCAACCGCGTGGCGCCTGGCGTGATCCACCATCTGGACCATGGACAAATAGTGGTGGGGGAGTTTCAGAGGTGGCCGGAGCCGCGGACACACGACCTGGCCGCGGCGTTCCGCGCGGGCGGGATCCCCTGTTCGGTGACGGATAATCTGGCGCAGGCGCATTGGGAAAAGCTGGTCTGGAACGTGCCGTTCAACGGGCTGGGGGTGGCCGGTACGGCGGGGTTCGACGCGGTTGTGAACGGCAGCGTCGACGGGAGGAAAGCGGCGGCCGGGCTTTCCGGCGGAGAGCCAGCCGCCTGCCTGACGACGGACAGGTTGCTGGCCGACGAACGCTGGGCCGGCCTGGTCGGAGAGTTGATGCTGGAAGTGATCGCGATCGCCCGAGGACTCGGC
>DATDCV010000731.1:0-30566 GCA_036524155.1 Verrucomicrobiia bacterium | reverse complement strand
TTACGACGCAGACGGGAACCTGACCAACGACGGTCGCTGGTATTACACCTGGGACGCGGAAAACCGCCTTATCCGCATGGCAACCAACACGACCGTTGGACCCCAAATCTCCCTCACATTCGAATACGACTCAAAAAGCCGCCGCATCCGCAAGCAGGTCTGGTACAGCGGGAGTGCCACCAACGACCTCCGCTTTGTCTACGACGGCTGGAACCTAATCACCACCCTCAACTCTCAACTCTCAACCCTCAACTCCTTTATGTGGGGTCTCGATCTCAGCGGCTCTATTCAAGGCGCCGGCGGTGTTGGAGGCTTGCTGGAGATCAACGATCCGGAAAAAGGCATTCATTTTGCCAGCTTTGATGGAAACGGCAATCTCAACGCTCTCGTCAAAGCCGCTGATGGAACCACCTCGGCACGTTATGAGTTTGGCCCCTTCGGGGAAGTCACCCGTGCCACCGGCCCCATGGCCAAGGCCAATCCGTTTCGGTTTTCGACAAAGTATCAGGACGATGAGACGGAGCTGCTCTACTACGGGTACCGGCATATGAGCACTTCAATCGGACGGTGGTTAGGCCGGGATCCGCTTGCAGAACGCGGAGGAAATAATCTCTACTCCTTTCTAAGGAACGGACCCATCCACAGAATCGATGTCCTCGGCTTTTTTGAAATGACCGCCGGGACCCCTTCTATCACGATATCAGGGAACACGATCACAGTCCACGAGTATACCTACGGGCCTTGGAGCGAGTGGGAAGAGCGAATTTCACCAGCAGGCTCGGTTGACTGGCTATATGGATCCTATCTTCTCTGGAAAGGCTGTAAATGCCAGCGGTATACGATCTACCAGCATTTCGACAACATACAACGGTCTCGAACCCACGAGGTTCTTGAACAGGACACCATCATCACTGTAAGCCCGAACCTGCAGCAGCGTGAAGCTGAACAGGTCCTAGCGGTTTGGGCCCTCGCTGGGCACGCGGCTCATTGGGATGTCCCGGGGGTAATGGAATCCATATACTCTCTCCTTAGGGACGACAGCTATAGCTTTAACGTCAGCCACTCCACATCACAATATTACGCGAACGAGTACCATCTGTTCTGGCGCCTAACTGGTGTTAGAACGGTCGTCGAGGATTTTGATGTAACCGAGAAATACTGCCATGGCTGGTTGTGGGGGCCGAAGGAGTTCGACCACCCATACGAAAACCCATACGAAGGCCAGCCACCAAGACCTAGATCGATCGACTAAAGTGTCCCATGAAATTGTGCCCATCCTATCTGCCTGTGCTCGTTTTGATCTGCCATTTGACTGACTCTGCCCTGTCTCAGCAAATCCCGGGATCGGATTCGGAACCCTCTTCCGTATCTGGTGGGTCAAGCTGGATAGGTCAACATATGCTACGGTGTGCCAGACAAGGTCAGGGTGGTGACTGCTTAGCCGCTAAAGTATGGGCTTACGTACTGCTCAGAATGCCCTGTCATGCAAATGACTCCATGACATCTATCCGCCCGACGATGCAGCCGCTGGAAGTGTCGCTGCTAGAAGCAAATATCGCTCGTCTAGTCTCTGAACAAGGCCAGGAGTACGTTCGTATTGTGACAGGATACCTTTCCGTCGCAACCTCAAGTAACAGGCTCTACCTGGCGCATTGCTCGAACCTGGGCAAAATCGCTGGCGCACGCGTTTTGACGAACAACGCCACTGCGCCGGCTCAGGATCGCGATCTCATGAGCCAGATTGCTGGCCTTCCGGCGGTGCTGATCACGGTTTCCAGCAATTGGCTGGCAACGGCTTCGTCCAACGGGGCTTGCAAGGAATTGACGGACCAACTGCGCGTCGTTACTCGAGTTTGCTCTCAAGGCTGCTGGTCAGCGACAATTCAGATCTCACCGCTGCCCGTTGAGACTGTGCTGCGAATCGGAGTATATCAGCATGGCGGTTCCTTACTCAGCCCAGACCGGCAATTTGCGTATACTGGGCAGGCGCTCTTTCGCGGTAGTGACGAGCAGCGGCTCTGCGCAAGCGAAGCTGTTGTTCTGGACGCGTTGAACTCTGTCCCTTCGACGGTTACTTCCCAGGGGCCGCGGGGAGGCGCAGTGAAGTGAGTAAAATCGGCCGAGGGCGCCACGAACGCAATTCAAGAGTTAATCAAAGGGGGGACGAAAGCTTATGAGAAAGCTCCTGCACGTTGTGACGCTACTCAGCCTCCTAACGACCTCTACCGTTACGGCCATGGCTGACAGCCGCATCACGGCAGTGCTGAACCCGGCATGGCGTTTTCAGGTCGGAGATCCTCAGCCGGAGCCGATCGCCGTAAATTACGATGCTTCAAAGTGGGAGCTGGTGTCGCTCCCTCACTCACAGCTGCTATTCCAGACTGACTTGACGGGCTATGCTCGACAAGGCCGCAACGTCGGCTGGTATCGGCGAGAGTTTCAAGTGCCGCCGGTCTGGCTTGGCAAGAGGCTTTTCATCGAGTTCCAAGGCGCCATGCAAGCTACCACCCTCTGGGTCAACGGCTCTGAAATAGGCTCCTACGCGGTCAGCGGTTACGACTCGTTCCATTTTGACATCACGCCGCATACAAAAGGGGGCCGAAATGTCTTGGCCGTGAAGGTGGATAACCGGCCCAGCCGTGAGCTCCCGCCTGATGGTGTCCAGGCCGACTTTATTCTTTTTGGCGGGCTCTGCCGCGATGTCTTTCTGCACGTCACCGATACTCTGCATCTCACTTTCGCCTGGGAGGCGCGAGAGGCGGGGGTGCGGCTGACAACGCCCCGCATCTCCGAAAAAGAGGCGGTGCTGGCCGCCGAGTCAACCGTTCGCAATGACGGGGCAAAGCCTCGAAAGTGCTCGCTCATCACAGAACTCCGCGAAAAGGGCGGGACGGTGCTGGCGGCGATGCTCCAGGAGCAGGAAATCCCGGCGGGTGCAGACTTTACGTTTAAGCAGACGAGCCCTCCGATCGCGAGGCCGCACCTTTGGTCCCCGGACGATCCGTATCTGTACCAGGTCCACACAGTCCTCCACGAGAGCGGCTCGGAGATCGACCACGTTCAGACCGCTTTCGGTTTCCGCTGGGTCCGTTTCGATAAAACCAATGGCTTTCTCCTAAACGGAAAGCACCTCAAACTTGTCGGCGCCAACCGGCACCAGACCTGGCCTTTCATCGGAAACGCCGTTCCAAACGGGCTGCATCGCCGAGACGCCGAGCAACTCAAGGCGATGGGAGTGAACTGGGTCCGGCTTTCGCACTATCCGCAAGACCCCGATTTTCTGAATGCGCTGGACGAACTCGGTTTGATGGCGGTAGCCGAGCCGCCAACCTGGATGGAGGCCGGCGGGCCCGTGTGGATGTCCAATCTCGAGAAATCCTTCCGGAGCATGATTCGGCGCGATCGGAATCACCCCTGCATTATTCTTTGGGCCCCGTGCATCAACCATCAGCGCGCCGACCCAGCACTGGTGCGCGCCGCCATCGAGGAAGATCCTACGCGCGACCGCGGCCAGGATACTGTCCCGCTGCCCATGAGCTTTGTCCGCCGGGACGTCCCGGGAGGCGGCGCTCTCTCCATCGAACACACCGGCCATAAGTTCCCCGCCGCTCGCGGTGCCCGGCAGATGTCCTACAGGGTCGTTGAAAATCATAAAGCGAGGGTCGAAACCAACGTGAATCGGGAGTATGAGCAGGCCCAGCGGCATTGGGAACAGCTCAATGCCGCTTACCAGAAAACCGATAATGCCGGCCTGGCTGTTTGGTGCATGTATGACTACAACACCTTTCACAACACCACGGAGCCCGGCATGGTCTGGCACGGCGTCTGTGACCTGTTCCGCATTCCCAAATACAGCTACTACTGGCACCAGTCGGAGCTAACAACCACCCCGATGGCCTATCTCGTTCACATTGACGACACGCACGCGGCCGTGTTCAGCAATTGCGAGCGCATCACCCTCTGGCAGGACGAAGGCAGCGGGTACAAAAAGCTCACCACCCGCAAACCCGAAACCTCCTACCCGACAGAAAAGGGCGAAGTGATCCAATACGCCCTCCACCACCCGCCGTTTCTCTTCTCGATCTCGCCCGGTACCCTCGCTTTGAAGGCCGAGGGCCTCGTCGGCAGCGCCGTCAAAGCCACTGCGGATTGGCGCAAGCCCGGCGCGCCGGCGGCTTTGAGTCTCGAAGCCGACCGTCCGGTAATCACGGCTGACGGCGCCGACCTCAGCCGAATCATCGTCACCGCTGTGGACACCAATAATGTGCCGGTGGACACCGGCGACCTGCCCGTGACGTTCGCGGCAGAAGGCGAAGGCCAGCTCATCGGTGAGAACCCGGTAAACCTCCGCGCCGGCAAAATGATCATCCTCGCCCAGTCCGGTTTCATCCCCGGCAAAATTGCTATCAAAGCTTCCGCTCCGGGCCTGACTCCCGCTTCCGTTATGGTCGAAACCAAGCCGGTCGGCCCGGACATTGACATGCCAAAAGTTCTGCCTTCTGCCCACCCAGCCCAGAACCCTATTCGAGGAGTTGCGCGATGATCGATTCGCTAGAAAGAAGTCTCGAATCGGCTCAAAAGATCTCTCCGGCCCGGACGAGGGGAGTACGGGCGTTCGTTCCCCTGTGCAGCATCGGAGCTCTCCTGCTAGGCGCAGCAGTCCTCCTCGTTTTTGCCAGGTACTCAGGGCCGGAGTTCGGCCGCAAAGTAGACCCGGTGTCATTGCGCGATTTATTGGACTTGCCGCCCTCGCAGGTGTGCCAACTCCCTGTCGAACGGCTGAACTTGCTTTGCGCGAAGGGCCTTTCGCCTGGCAACGATCCGGACCTGGAACCCTGCGAAGCCACGCTGCGCGAGTGGGCGCACCGCGTGCGATCCGAAACCGAACGCCACCAATACCGCTTTGCTCGTAATCCCGGCGAGTTTGAGAATTCGCCCGGATTCTTCCGCATGCTGATGCTTGCGGTGGTCCTGACCGAAGACTACCAGGTGCGCTATGACCTCCAACGGAAGGCAGGTCCCGCCGAGAGCCGCATGGACGATGGCTTCTTCGGTGATCCGGCCGCGGTATTCCTCCACGGCCTGCTGGGGCCAGAGCGAAAGGGCACGTGCAGTTCGATGCCGGTTCTCTACGTCGCGGTGGGCCGCCAACTGGGATATCCGCTGAAGCTCGTCACGACGAAGGGACACCTGTTTGTGCGTTGGGAAGGAGCGAGCGAGCGGTTTAATATCGAGGCCACCGGACACGGCCTGAACCGGTTCGACGATGACTATTACCGCCGTTGGCCATTCCAAATCACGCCAGAAGAGGAGCAGGCCGAAGGCTATCTCAAATCACTGACGCCCGCGGAAGAGCTGGCGGTGTTTCTCTCGATTCGGGGAATGTGCTTGCGGGAGCAGGGCAGATTCCCGGAAGCAACCGAGAGCTTTGCCGCCGCCGTGCGGCTCGCGCCTGGTTGCCACAGTTACCGAAAAATGCTCGTCAGCTTGGAAGCCGATTTAAGCCAACAAAGCCTCAAAACAGGAGCGCGAACCGCTCGCAACTAGATAACTAAAATGAAAGGTAGCAACCTGTTAATAGCGACGGGCTTCGGTCTGGCCATATCCCTGTCGACTACCCTGTCGGGATACGGTTTTTTCCAACCCGGCGCTCACGGTCCAACAGCGACCCCAGGCGCACTTTCCGGTTCCGCAATCAGCCCGGCGGCCTACTACGGGTCATTCGGGGAACCCATCCGTGCCGCCGGCCCCATGGCCAAGGCCAATCCCTTCCGGTTCTCGACCAAATACCAGGATGATGAATCGGCCTTGGTTTACTACGGGTATCGGTATTACAACGCGAGCACGGGACGCTGGCTCAGTAGAGATCCCATTGAAGAACACGGCGGGTTCAACTTGTATGCTTTTCCCGGCAACGACGCTATCGATAGATGGGATATAGCCGGTCTCGCCGGTCTCTCTGACAGCGAGAAGAAGTGCTGTAAGTGCTTGGTGTTTGCAGAAGGCGGTTCGGACGAAGCTTGCCAGCAAGCGGTGCTGATGGTTCTTGCGAGTCGCCAATTGTATTCGAAGGCACCTCCCGGCGAGAAGAACCCCTTCCCGTCATCAAAGAATGAGGGAGGATTCTGCGACCAGTCGAAGAAGACGGGAACCTTTACCGGCGCAAACACCGATAAATACCGGTATTGCATGGGGGAGAAGTGTAAGAAGGAACCGACAAAGACGGAAAAGAAGCTTTACGATCAGCAAATTGCTACGGCGTCGAAAGCGTGCGATGGCTTGCCGAATTTGGAGATTCCAGCCGGGAGCTATTACTGGTGGAATCCAGACTTGGCACCGACCAACGAGCGGATCATGCAGTGGAATATCAAGATTGGGAACTGCGTGGAGATACCTACCGGATGCAAGTCGATTAAAGTATACGCCTGCAATTCCGAGATGAAACCGGAAGGAACGAAATGAAATGGGTTCCTTTCTTTGTCGCGGCGGTCTTGGTTTCGTTCCTTATTGGTGCTGCACCGTCTACCCAAAAGGATGATTCGTCGGCCATCCGATTGGGTGACTTGTCCATATCAAAAACCGGGGTTCTTTCGATCAACGGCCAGGCGTCACGGTATCTTTTGGTGCCCGAAGACAAGTATCCAGCAGAGTTAAGAGGAATAGCTCTCGTGGATTTGAATGCGGGAATTTATGTGGCACGTTTTTTTGAGCCAGGCGGGGTTGGCGTAGAGGGTTTTTTCGACATCTGTTTCCAGGTAAAGGGCAGACACGTAACTACGGCGCTGGTCAAGAATGCTGGGTCGCTGGAGAGGATTGCCGGGGCCACTTACGCCAGATCGTGTTCTTACGTGTTCGACGCTGAGAAAGGGGTCTTGCTGAAAACTGCTTTTGCAGAAACTAAACCAGCGGAAACCTCCCTCGCCAAGCATTTGAAACCGTTCACGCCGAAATAGGCGAGATGCGTCTCAAAAGCCGCCTGCCAGGGCGGTTTTTTTTGCCCGACCACGCGGGCCAAACGGATATTATAATCAAAAGGGGTCAAAAAGGGGTCAGTTAAAAAGAAAAGGGGTCAGTTAATTAGATTGTAATATAGGCCACACGAAGCGGCGGAAACAAGTCGGGGTCGAAACAAAGTATTTTCACAACCTGTCCAGCCGCTCCTCCTCCCATGCCTGCCCACTGAGCGCCGCACCTTTCCGGGTTCGCCTTCTCGATGAGTTCCGCGCGAAGATCAAAGTAGCGGCGGTGAGGAAAAGCTCCCTGGCTTGATCGGACAGCCATATACATCAACCCAAAACGGGCACCGGAAGTAATCTCCCCGGCACTGAAAACCGACGCCAACGCTTAACTCTTAACGCTTAACGCTTAACGCTTAACGGATCGCAGCCCCCCTCCGAGAAGAACATTTCAATCGGACTTCGGAGCTGCTACACTTTTGGAGGGTGCTACACTTTTGCTCTTCACAAACCCTCCGTAACCAGCCACTTCCGCAATCTGCTACGTTCTTGGCTACGCTTTTGCATCTCCAGCCCCTGCCCGGAGAAAAACATTTTCCCTCCTTGACACTCGTAACCTCTCAACGCTTTAACGCTTTAACGCTTTAACGCTTTAACGCTTTAACGCTTTAACGCTTCAACGCTTCAACGCTTCAACGTCCCAGCCTCTGCCCCGGCCGCCGGGCGGGCGTAACGGGTGTAGCAGATGTAGCACATGTAGCGGTCCCCAGATATCCCCAGAAGAAAATTCTCCACCCCTTAAACCCGCCTTCCGCGTGTTCCGCGTATTCCGCGGTTGTCGTTCCCTGCTGCGCATTTCGGCCTTCGGCTTGTGTATCGGTGCCCATCCGTGTCTATCAGTGGTTGAAAGCGTCGGAATTGCCATCCCCCTGCCCGTGCTGCGGTATCGCCAGGCATCGGTGGATAACGCCAAATCACGCTCGTTAACGCCAGATAACGAATAAAGTGCCACCTCGCCACGTCCCGCCTGGCTCACGGGGAACGAAGATTTCAGCTTTTCAGCATTTAGGCTTTTCAGCCTTCTCTCGGGCTCAGTCACCATCAGTTAACATCAGCTATTAACACCTACTCCCGCGTAATAACACTTCCTGCATTTTCCCTCGAACTGTTAACCAATTGCCTCGGGCCAGCTTATTCGGTTCCACCCTCGTCCAATCGTGTCGCTTCCTCTTCGACGCCTGCCGGGACGCTTGGGACGCTCTGGGACGGTCGTGGGACGCTCGCAAAGGTGAGAATCGTCCGTATTTACCGGCCTTGGTACGGTGGTACGGCTGTACACCCCCAAGCCACCCCCCTCCCTCCTCTTCCTCCTTCTCGTCCTCGTCCTCGTCCTCGCCTCCCCTCCCTACAAAGCCTCCTGGTAACCTACGGAAGGCTACGGAGGGCTATGGACGGTTACGGTAGCCTGCGGCGGGCCGAAGCAGCGTTCCCAATCCGTTTGTCACGACGTCCTGGCCTTTTACCCCGGTCCGCCACGCCGAGTCACACTCGGCTTACAAGCGGCCGTCGGCTCGTTCAAGCCGATTATCAATCGGCGTTCCCTCCGATGGCTGAGGCGGCACGCCGCGCGGCTGCCCCTCGGTGCTCCGCCAACAGCCTGCAACAGTGCCGGTTCACGCTTCGCCTCACGTTTCCTCACGCTTTTCCTAACGGCTCTTTTGAAAAAATTCCCCCATTTTTCCGACGACCTCGTCCAAAAACGGGACTTTATTCTGTTGTTGTGTGGGGTCAGGTTTCCGCGTAAGAATATCCTTGACCATAGGCGTATGCTGAATGAACTGGTGATGCCGTGGACGGGAAAACGTGTGTGCTGGCGCGCAAGCCTGGCATGCGGTTTGTCGTTCCTGACGTTCGCCTTTGCCGCTGCGGGCGGAGCTGCTGAAGCGCCCGAAACAGAGCGGAGCGCATACGAAAGTGCTGCCGTGATCGAGCCGCAAGGGCAGATTGACAACCTGGTCCTGGTCAAACTCAAGCCGCTCGGGATTCAGCCGGTTCTGTGCTCGGACGCGGTGTTCGTGCGCCGGGTCTACCTCGACACGGTCGGTACGTTGCCCACGGCGAAGGAGGCGCGGGATTTCATCCAGGACCCGGACACCAAAAACAAACGCCGCAAGCTGATCGACCGGCTGCTGGAACGGAGTGAATTCGCCGATTACTGGGCGATGAAGTGGGGGGATATCCTGCGGATCAAAGCGGAATTTCCGGTCAACCTGTGGCCCAATGCCGCCCAGGCATATCATCATTGGGTGCGTGCCTCAATCGCCGCCAACAAGCCGTATGACCAATTCGCGCGAGAGTTGCTGACTTCCAGCGGCAGCAACTTCCGCGTTGGGCCGGTCAATTTTTATCGGGCCATCCAGAACCGCACGCCCGAAGGGATTGCCACGGCTGTCGCGCTGACTTTGATGGGGGCCCGAGCCGAGTCCTGGCCCAAAAGCGAATTGACCGGGATGGCCGCTTTTTTTTCTCAGATCGGCTATAAGCCGACGCGGGAATGGAAAGAAGAAAATGTCTTCTGGGAACCCCTCAAAGCGCCCGGCGCGGACACCAACAGTCCCGCAGCCGGTTCCAGCATGCTGCCGATCAAATGCGCGCCGGAAGTTGCAGCTTTTCCCGGCGGCAAGGAGATCAAACTCCCCGACGACCGTGATCCTCGGGAGGTTTTTGCCGCCTGGCTAATCACCGGGGAGAACCCGTGGTTCACACGCAACATCGCCAACCGCGTTTGGGCCTGGCTGCTGGGGCGCGGCATTATCCACGAACCGGACGATATCCGGAATGACAACCCGCCGAGCAACCCCGAGTTGCTGGCCTGCCTGCAGAAAGAGTTGGTCGCCGGGCGCTATGACCTGAAACGTCTCTACCGTCTGATCCTTAATTCCAACACCTACCAGTTCTCGTCCGTGCCGCCGGCCAGCCTTTCCGAAGCGGAAACCAATTTCGGCTGCTATGGCTTGAGGCGTTTGGAGGCGGAGGTGCTCATTGATGCAATTAACAAGGTCACCGGCGCTTCGGACTTGTACACCAGCGCGATTCCCGAGCCCTTCACCTATATCCCCCCGAACATGCCCGCGACCGCCCTCGCCGACGGCAGCATCACAAGTCCGTTCCTGGCTTTGTTCGGGCGTTCGGCCCGCGCGACTGGAATGGAGAGCGAGCGCATCAACAAAATGCTCCCCGCCCAGTGGCTGCATCTGTTGAATTCGAGCCATATCCAGCGCAAACTCGAGCAAGGCCCCAGGCTCAAGGCGCTTTTCGAGTCCGGCCGTAAACCCCCAGAAATCATCGAGGAATTATACCTGACGACGCTTTCGCGTTTCCCCACGGCCGACGAGGCAAAGGCCCTCGAGGAGTACGGCAGGCCGGGCCGGGCCGGCCGGGTGAAGGCGCGCGAAGACTGGGTGGACATCACCTGGGCTTTGGTCAACAGCACGGAGTTTCTGTATCGGCATTGATGAGCCGGCCGGTTGCGCGGCCGGAAAAACTAATACGAAGTTCTATGAGCAAACCGCACGGTCCAAAACGCAGCGCTGATGCTTTCGGCCTGACTTTGAGCCTGCCCATGTCGCGGCGCGAGGCCATGCGCATCGGTCTTTTCAGCACTGCCGGTCTGCTGGCCGCCCATGGCCATTTGTTCGCCGCTGAACCGCCCGTGGCTGAAACCGCCGCCAAAACGCCGGGGAAGATCAAGGCCCGGTCGGTGATCCAGATCTTCCTTTGGGGCGGCATGTCCCACAACGACACCTGGGATCCCAAACCGGACGCCGGGTACGACTACAACGGGCCGCTGAAGAAGTTTCTCCCCACCAATGTCGACGGGATCACATTGAGCGAGTGGTTTCCCAACCTGGCGAAGCAGGCCGATAAGTACTCGCTGATCCGCAGCATGACGCACCGCAACAACGGCCACGAAACCGCGGCCTACCTGATGCAGACGGCGCATATGCCGGGCGAACGGTTGGCTTATCCAAGCATCGGCGCGGTTTTCGCGCTGTTCAAGAGCCCGGAGTACAAGGGGCTGATTCCGCCCTACGTAGTGCTGACGCAGCCGCAGGGACGTTTTTCCGAAGAAGGCTTCCTGGGGCCCAGGCTCAAACCCTTCGCGACGGGGAGCGATCCTAACGCGCAGCGATTCGAGGTGGAAGGAGTTGTCGCCAGGGGCATCACGGACGACCGGCAGAAGAAACGACGCGATTTGCTTGAGAAGATGAACACGATGGGCCGCACGATGGCGGACAGTCCCCAGGTCTCGGCTTCAGAGGAAGCCAGAAAACAGGCCTATGATCTGATCCTGGGCGAGGGCCGCCAGGTGTTCGATCTCTCGAAGGAGAAATCGGAATTGCGCGATCGCTACGGTCGCCACACATTCGGCCAGGATTGCCTCGCTGCCCGGCGCATGGTGGAGGCTGGCGTTCCGTATATCGTCATCAATTACCCGGGCGGCTGGGACACACACAAAGATCATTTCCAGACCATGAACCGGCAGTGCCCGCAACTGGACCAGGGCCTGGCTATGTTGTTACTGGATTTGCACGAACGCGGCCTGTTGGAAAGCACGCTGGTTTGGTGCTGCGGCGAGTTCGGTCGCGGGCCCAAGATCGACTGGCAGCCTCCCTGGAACGGCGGCCGCAATCACTATGGCAACGTGTTCAGCGTGCTGGTAGCCGGCGGCGGTTTCAAAGGTGGCCAAATCGTCGGGTCGTCCAGTGCCAAGGCTGAGGAAGTGAAGGATCGCCCGGTGTATCCCGTGGACCTTCTGGGCAGCATCTATCAACTGGCCGGGATCGACTTCACCGCAAAGCTGCCGCATCCAATGGGCCTCGAAGCCCGCGTTTTGCCCGCGGCCTCGGAGGGCGTCAAGGCCAATGGACTGCTGACGGAAATTATGTAGGCCCGGCTAACGCCTGCACCGCCTGTGTATCAGAACGCCATGTCGAAATCCGAAAACCGAAATCCGAAATCCGATAGAAACCCGAAGGCCGAAGGCCAACGGAGGAAGCCGCGATTTCTTATCGGGGAGCCACCGAAGGCAAAGGAGTGGAGGCAAAGGAATAACAAGGGAACACTGATTATTCGCGTTCATTCCTTTGCCTCCATTACCTTGCCATCGTCAGTTCGCGCTTTCCTTCGGGTCTCGGGTTTCTCCTGCGCACTTCTGGTGCTGTGGGCATTCGCGGTCACCGCTTCCGCCCAAACCCGCCCATACGTGGGCTTTGCGTATCCGGCCGGCGGCCAGCAGGGCACTACGTTCCAGATCAAGCTTGGCGGACAAGGCCTGGAGGACGTGGAGGAGGTGTTTATCACCGGGTCAGGCGTTTCCGCGAAAGTGGTTCAGTACAACCGTGCACTCAACCCCCAGGAAGTGACTCTCCTGAACGAGCAGGTTAGAGAACTTAAGAAAGAGCGAAAAGAGGCCGCCTCGGCCATGATGAGCGGAGGGCCGCTGACGGCAACCTCTGACGCCGTGATGACCGGCGGGGGGACCAATGCCGACCGGAGCGTGATGGCGCCGGTGGAGTCGGGGGATGAGACCCGGGACCTGATTGCCAGGATCGAGAAGCGGGTTGCGGAGTACGTCAACCGGCCCGCGAGCGTGGCGTTGGCCAACATTGTCTACGCGGAGGTAACCATTGCCGCCGAAGCTCCACCGGGCCAACGGGAACTGCGGCTGGGGACGCCGCGCGGCGTGTCGAATCCGATCGTGTTCGACGTCGGTCAACTGCCCGAGGCGAGCCGCAAACCGATGGTGACGGCCCTTTATCAGGTGCTGGGAAAGGAAGAGCAGGCACTGCGCAAACGCCCGGCTAACGAGGCCGAAGATCGCATCACGATCCCTTGCACGGTTAACGGGCAAATCGCGTCGGGCGAGATAAACCGGCATCGCTTTGCGGCGCGCAAGGGGCAGCGGCTGGTGATCAGCACCCGGGCGCGCCAGTTAATCCCCTATATCGCCGATGCCGTCCCGGGTTGGTTCCAACCCGTGCTCTCGCTTTCCGATTCCGATGGAAAAGAAGTCGCTTATGACGACGACTACCGGTTTAAGCCGGACCCGACCATTCTCTACGAGGTTCCCAAAGACGGCGATTACGTGTTGAGCATCTGTGACGCCATTTACCGCGGTCGCGAGGATTTTGTCTACCGCATCACGATTGGAGAGTTTCCGTTTCTGACGAGCATGTTCCCGTTGGGCGACAGCATAACCGCTCCGGCGGCCGTTAAGGTAAAAGGTTGGAACCTGACCGGCGCGACTTTGACATCCCCTTCGAAGGACGCCGGAACGGGGCTATATAGTGTGGTCGCCACTCGGGAAGGATTTGTTTCCAACCCGCTCCCTTTCGCGCGGGACTCGCTGCCGGAGGCTTTTGAAAAGGAGCCCAACGACGCTCCGGCGCAGGCCCAGAAGGTGACGCTGCCGGTGATGCTCAACGGGCGCATGAACCGCCCCGGCGACTGGGACGTGTTCTGTTTCACAGGCAAATCGAACGACGTGGTGGTCGCGGAGGTCCTGGCGCGGCGGCTCGACTCTCCGATGGATTCGGTGGTCAAGTTGACGGACGCCGGGGGCGCGCTGCTGGCGTTCAACGACGATTGCGAAGACCTGGCCGCCGGCGTCAACACGCACGACGCCGATTCCTACCTCCAGGCGACCTTGCCTGCGGACGGGACGTATTACGTTCACCTGGGTGATACCGCGCGCAAGGCGGGCGAAGAATACGGCTACCGCTTGCGCATCGGCCCTCCACGGCCCGATTTCGCCCTGCGAATCGTCCCTTCGAGTATCAGTCTGCGCGTCAAAAGCACCGCGACGCTCACCGTGCATGCGATTCGCAAAGACGGCTTTGCCGGTGCCATTAAAGTGACATTGAAGGACCCGCCGGCCGGTTTTTCTGCGACGCCGGTTTCCATCACGGGAACCCAGGCCGTCGTGCGACTGATCGTAAAGACCGACCTGACTACCAACTGCGAGCCGGCCAGCCTATCCATCGAGGGCTCGGCAAAAATAGGCGGAAAAGATGTCGCGCACGTGGCGGTGCCCGCGGAAGACAGGATGCAGGCCTTCCTCTGGCGGCATCTCGTGCCTGCAACTGAACTCAAGGTGGCGGTCTTTGACCCCTCCTCCCAACGCCCGCCGAGGCGCACGCCGCGGCCTCACCCGCCCGTCGTTGCCGATACCAAACCCGCCGTCGTCTCCACCAACGCCGCAGCCGGCAACAAGCCCAAATTTACCAAACAGCAGGTGGCCGGCCGTTTGCGGCAGCTCAAGCTGCTGTTCGAGGAGGGCTTGCTTACGGACGACTTTTACGA
This sequence comes from Verrucomicrobiia bacterium, assembly GCA_036524155.1. Taxonomy (GTDB): domain Bacteria; phylum Verrucomicrobiota; class Verrucomicrobiia; order Limisphaerales; family UBA8199; genus DATDCV01. The sequence goes on along the minus strand of DATDCV010000731.1, from coordinate 16,245 downwards.
CGAAAAAGTCGTGGAGTGCGAAGCCGCGGGCGGATAGGCCGTTCTACGAAAACCAGGGGCGCGTGCGCTTGGAATTCGCGCCGGCGCAAATGTTCACCACCCTGCGCGCCAGCTTCGCGTCCTCCTCGATCTGCCAATCGAACATGCCGACCAGGATGAAATCGGCGCCGCTGTTGAACGCGTAAGGGAACGCGGCCCGGGGATGAATCGCCCCGGCGGCGAGGATCTTGAAAGCGATCCACGGCTTCTTCGCGGCCGCCATGACGTCGATCACCGCCTGCGGGTCGCTGCACCACGAGTTGTCGTTTTTGCCCAAAGCGTCTTTTTCGCCCGGCCGCGGCGCGGTGAAGTATTCGTGGGAGTGGAACGTCTTTTGGTAGAAATCCACGTCCAGTTTGGCCTTCTCGCATTCGACGATCACCCGCAAATCGTGCGCCGCCACACCCGCGATTTTCTTGCGCGCCTTGATGAACTGCAGCGATTCGCCCACCTTCTCGAACTTCTCCTGGGTGATCAGCGACTCGCAGGTGTCACCCGTCAGGTGCACCCCGGCGGCCCCTTCGTCGATCGCGCGCTGAATCTGGGAAAACCCCCCGCCGGCGTCGAGCCGGGCCTGGGCGATCCACTTGATTTTGCCGCCGCACTTCCAGTGCTCGAATATCTGCGAGTTATCGTCCATCACCCACGTGTTGAGTCCGGTAATGCCGTTTTGTTCGGCCACCTCGAGCGTTTCCCGAATTTTGGCCGGCGTGTTGTACCGTCGCATCAGGGGCGACACATAGCTCAACTCGCGCGCATGGGCCCAGCCCCCGATCAAATTGCCCCCCAGAAACAGCCGGCTGAATTCCTGCCCCCCGATCTTGCCGGTCGGCAGTGCCTCCTTGGAAACTGCGAGCAACACCTGGTCCGCCGGAGCGGGCGTCTGCGCCTTCAGCCCGAGCGGAACGGCAGCGGAAGCCAGCAATGAGGACTTAACGAAACCACGACGCGAAATTGGCCTTGACATGGCACCCGCATACCACGCCGGGCTGCGGTTGTCAATCACGGGATTGGCCCGCTACCCGATCAGTCTTGGGTCGGAGCGCCGAGTTGCACTTGGCTTACACGTGGCCGTCGGCGCGCTTAAGCCGATTAAAAATCGGCGCTCCGACCCAGGACTGAGCGGATACGCCCACCACATCGGCTTTACACCACCGCAGCGCGGAACTAAGATCGCGGCATGACTTCGGATTACGACGCATCGGAGTTTATCGACGGCGATTTTGAGGCCCGGCCGTCGACCCGCTCCACTGGTGGCGCGCCGGGGCCGCGTGCTCCCAGCCGCGAGGAAGTCGATTCGAAGGTCGCCGAGGCGCAACAAAAACTCGCCGAACTGAAACGCGCCCAGGAAGAGCTGGAGCGGGAACGTGCCGCTCTCGAAGAAACGCGGCGGCGCCAGAGCGAGTTCCAGAATGGCCGTCAGGAAATGGTGCAGAACCTGACCCGTGGGATCGGGCTGCTCGAGGAATCAGAATTTGACTCTCGGCGCGATGCCGAGCAGATGGCTAAAATACTGGTCGATCTCCGGGATGCCCTCGCGAAAATCCAGGCCATCCATGACGAGACCTGGACGCAGGAAAACTTCAACGTGGAGCTGACGCGCGCGCTGACGGCGGTGGAAAACGCGAGGATGGAGTGGAACTCAGCGCGACTGAAGTTCCCCGTTCTCGCCGCGGAGGCCCAACCGTCCGTCACCACCGTCCCCGCCGAGAGCGCGCCCATCACGTCACTGCTTGGCACGCAGAGTTTCGGCGAGCTTTGTCGGCTGGGCTTTGCGTTGACGTGGCCGGTAGCGCTCGTGTTGCTCGCCGGGATCGCCGTGCTCGCCGTGATCCTGCTGCGACGTTGAACCGCCGGACCCATGGCATTGTTTCGGAAAAAGCCAGACCCGATTTCTGATCGCGCCCGGACGCTGAACAGTGAAATCGCCGCGCTGGAGGCACAGATTAAGTCGTTGGATGACCGCTTGCAGCGGGAGCAAAGCCATCCGCGTTTGCGCTCCACGGCCCGCCCGCAGGGCCCGACGTTGAGCCATTCTTCACCCGCTCAACCGTCATCGGTGTCGGATACGACCAGCTCAGGGCTGACCGCAGGCGAACCGATTTTTGAAGAGGTGGACCAGAACCGGTTGCAGGCCCATGCCGAAGGAGCCAGCACCCCCGAGCACTACAACGAGCTGGGCGTGCGCAAATACGATTTGCTCGCGCTTTTCCGCCGCGTGAAGGAACATTTCCAGGGGCCTTCCACCACCAACCCGAAACTGGTGAGCTACCTGGCCGCCGGGGGGATACAAGGACTCCGGCCTTTGCGTTACGAAAAACGTGTCGCGCGGAATCGATTCATCGTCTTCGCGGTCTTCCTCTTTGTGGTGCTGCTGGGCCTGCTCGCGGTCTACGTGCGCCGGTAATTCTTCCAGGTGGCGATGCCAATGACCCGAAGCCAACTCTATGTCGCCGGGATTGCGACGCCGGACGGCGAGTTCACTGCCACCTACTCCGAGCGGGGCCTGTGCCGACTCGAGTTTCCGGCCGCCGGCAAGCCCAACCGCGGAGCACGGGAAGCGGAGCTTCCGTCACTTGTGAAAGCCTGGCATGAATTAACGTCGGACAGCGTCAGGAACATTCTCGCTGCGCGGCCGCCAACCCTTCTCCCGCCGCTTGACCTGAGTTCAGGCACCGATTTCCAGAAGCGCGTTTGGAGATTCCTGCGGCAAATCGCGTGCGGCCAAACTCGCAGCTACGGGGAGGTTGCGGCAGCCATTGAACGGCCCAGGGCTTTCAGGGCGGTTGGCGCTGCCTGCGGCGCGAACCCGATTCCGCTGCTGATCCCTTGTCATCGCGTGTTGGCGGCTAATCAGCGGCTGGGCGGTTTTTCAGGCGGCCTCGAGTGGAAACGCCTCCTCCTCTCTCGGGAAAGGAGCTGGCCGAACGGCTAGCCTCGGGCGGAGGAGCCTTGTTCGGCTGCAGCTCTTCCGCCGTCCGCGGGCGGAGGGATGGCGGGGCGATGCATTTGCTTGCCGAGAATTGAGACCATCAGGCATCCCCCAATGGCCCCGAAAGGCGCCATGAAGTAAAAATAATTCCCCAGACTGCGATCGAGCAGGCTCCCCAGGAAATAACCAGCCAGGCTGCCCCCAAAATACTGGAAGGAGTCGATCAGCCCGAGGGCGAATCCGGCCATGCGGCGCCCGCCGATATCCATTGGCGCGGCGGACCCCAGGATCGAGTGCGTCGAGTTGGCCGTAAAAGAAATGAGCACAAAGAAAATTATGGCGGCGTTTGCCGTGTGAAATTGCGCGGCCAGCAGGATGATGATGGTTTCGAGGAAGTACAGCGCCCCAGCCACCGGCGCGCGCCGACCCTTGAAGACCAGGTCGGACACATATCCGGCAGTCAGTGAGCCAAGCGACGCCACGAACGGGATAAGAAAGGCGAGCACCTGAAACTTGGTTGAAGTCAGGTTCACCGAGTAGAGCTCCTGCATATAGCGTGGGAACCATTGATCCACCGCCTGGCGCACCGCGCCGGTGCAGGCGTAGGCGCAGGCCGTAACCCAAATGACCGGGTTGGATGCCACGGTCCGAATCACCTGCCGCACCTGCGCTCGGGCGTCCAGCCCGCCAGCCCCTACCGAATCATCAGGAATTACCCCCACGAACCCGGCTTCTTCCGGCGTTTCTTTCACCGTCAAAACCATGGCTATAGCCACCATGGCGCACACCAGCGAGGGAGCCCAAAACAGCCAACGCCAGTGCAGCGGTGGAACGTTGACCAAACCCAGAACGGTGAACCCCGCCAGCAACGCCGGCCCCAGCTTGAAGATTCCAAACCTCCCCAAGTTGATCATGAAGCCAAAAATCCCCGAAAAACGCCCCCGTTCACGATGTTGAAACCAGGCAGTGTTGATCTTCACCATGCCCGGCGCACCGAAAGCCTGGAGATAGCCGTCCACGCCTCGGATCGCGACAAACAAGCCCAGTAGGCCGAAGAAAGAAGCCGCGCCGAACAGGATGTTCATCACCACCGTCCCGACGGCGCCGATCAGCATCGCGCGCTTGCCTCCCAACCGATCAGTGAGCAAGCCGTTGATGATTTGCCCGCACGCATAGGCCAGCAGCGAGGTCGTAATGATGTAGCCCATTTCCGCGCGCGAAAAACCGAATTCCTGGCTGATCGATTTGTTTGCGATCGAAAAGTTGTACCGGCACATGTAGAACGAGGTATACAGAAGCCCTAGAAATCCCCAGTTCAGCCCGCGGCGTTGCCGAAACCCCGCGGGGTAATAGAAGCGGCCTGACGGCAGTGCGGTTGGTGTGCTCATGTTAGCTGCAAACGCTTGGCTCTAATGCTTTGAGACTCACGCCAGCTAAACAGAGCGCACCCTTGGGGTCAAACGTCCAGAAAAGGGACAACCGGGGGATACGGTGTACGGATGCCATCGGCGGACAGGCGGAGGACGCGAGGTTGAAGCGTGGAAAGGGGGAAGCGTTGAGGCATTGACGTGTCGGAGCGTGCGGCTGTGGTTGAAGAATTTGTTCACAGCCTGATTCGGGGCGCGCGTGTGGCATCATCATTGCTGGCAAGGTGGCATGATGGATGTTGCGCTTAGTATTTTGGCGCTGATCGCTTGTGGACTGACCCTCGAACTGTTTGCTGGTTCCTCCCTGACGGACAAAGAGACGGAGATGACTGGAGAGGTTGGTCGCTCACTGGACGAGGCGCTCATCGGCAACCCGAGCTAAGCAGCACCTCCTGCAGCATCGGTTTTGCCTTCCGAACGGAAGGCAATGTGGTCCGGCCCGCGGTGATCGCGTGTCGGGAAACCATACAGTGAAGGTCCCCGTCGGGGCCAGTGCGCTAGTTGTGAAATCCGCGTGTCACAACAGGCGCAGAAACCCGGCGGGGCCTTTTTCTTTTCTGCGAATTTCCATTGACTCTGAAGGCGGACTGGACTCAACGTGTCTCCCGTTCGCAATGATCAAATCTCTAAACTGCGCATGAAAACCTTTGCCTCCATCCTTGCCGTCGGGATCATTTCCCTTTTTGCACTGACCACCTCCAGTCAGGGAGCCGACCAACCGCCGAAAATCAAAGTGTTGCTGGTGACCGGCGATGATGTCGCGGTACACCCCTGGCGCGAGGTGTCCCAGGCGATTCGCGAAATCCTGACCTCCAGTGGAAAATTCGACGTGTGCATTTGCGAGGATGCCGGGGTCCTGGATTCGGCCGGGAGCCTCGGCCGGTACGACGTTCTTTTCCTCCACATGTACAACCAAACGGCGCCGACGCTCTCCGACCAGGCCAAGGAAAACCTGGCTGCCTTTGTCAAGGCCGGCCACGGCTTCGTGGTCTCGCACTTGTCGAGCGCCTCCTTCAAGGAGTGGGACGAATTTGCGAAACTGTGCGGGCGGCATTGGGTCATGGGCAAATCGGGACATGGTGCCCGCAGCGTTTTCAAGGCGCGAATCGCCAACAAGGAAAACCCCATAACCCAAGGCCTGTCCGATTTCGAAGCCGATGACGAGCTGTATGCCAAAATGGAGGGCGACACCCCAATCACCGTTCTGGTTGATGCAGACTCTGATTGGAGCAAGAAAACAGAACCGCTGGCATTCACCTTCAATTACGGGCAGGGACGCGTTTTTCATGAGACTTTCGGCCATGACGGCAAAGCCCTCCAGAACCCTTCGGTGCAGAAACTGATACAGCGTGGCACTGAGTGGGCAGCCACCGGAAAAGTCCGTTAGTCGGCCGCGCAAGTACCTGACCCGCAGGAGCCCAACACCTCGACCAGCCTCCGAGCCGGCGGCATTCTGAAATCTGTATTGGCACCTCGCTTGCTATTCCGCAGGCGATATGAGACAGAATGGCTGTGCGTCCCTCGGTTTTGGTCTTTTGGCAGGCCTGGGCCTCCTGGCGGCCACCATTTCAGCGGCCACCGCTGAAGTCAAAACAAACTGGGTAGACCGCTGGATTACTAATACCCTGGAGGTTTACGTCCCCGCCACCCGCTTTGTCACTGAGTACCACACTAACGTCATTCTGCGCACGCACACCAACGTCGTCGATGTCTTCTCGACGAATCTGGTGACAGCATATCGAACGAATCGCGTCGCTGTTAACCTGGTACGCACCAATTTCGTCCACGCTTACAACACGAATTACAAGAACCTGAACCTGACCAATTGGACGACTGTGTTGGTGCTCAAAACCAACTGGGTGCAACAGACGGTAACGAATCTGGCCGAAGTCGATTTGGCTCGCACCGCGCCAGCCCGGGCCGACCTTGTGAAAGCTGAGGTCCCCGTCACAGCCGTGGCCTCCCCACCCGAAAATCCTCTTACCATCGAGGCGACCCGGGGCAAGAAGCAGGCCCCAAAGAACCAGGCGGATGTTTGCCTCAACGTGCGCTGGGCTAACCAGGATCCAGCCGCCGTCCAGGTGCGCCAATGGAAAGTGCAAAGCGATGATGGCAGTATTTTGTGCTTCGGCCAGGAAGCGCAGTTCCGTCGCAACCTCCCTTTCGGGAACTACAAAGTCGACGTCAAAGCCCAGCTCGAAGGAAACGTCCCCGCAGTGTCGGTTCGAGGCACGCTTTCAGTCAGCCCAGGCGAGGTTCACATGCTGGATCAACGGACGCTGGCTAAACGCTAGCCAAAAATTTCACTTTGAATCAGAATTGACGCCTGTGCTGTGTGCCGAAAGCCACTTCGTCCATAGCTGCGGATCGACGAACAACGCGAGGCGTGTCTGCGGCGGGCGCAGGCCGTAAAAACCCATCAAGTGGGCTTTGGATTCGTCCAGTGGCTGTTGCAGGGCGGGGGAAATGATGATGATCGGAGCGTAGGGGTCTTCGGGCACTTTATGATACCAACCGATTTGTTTGAAACGCCGCAAGTACCATGGCAACGGCCAATAGTCGTCCTCCGGCGCCATCGCTTTCACCTCGGTCTCATATCCCTCCGGGCTCACCTTCGCGAGACCCTCGACCGCGCTCACCAGGTCAAGGATGTCAGATGAGGTTTGCGCATAAGCGTAGGGGTTCCGAGGGTCAGCCGCATATTCGGTATCTTGCTGCCAGGCTTGGCAGGCGAGATAGCCGGCCCCGATCAGCACCAGGATCCGGGCGCCAATCTTCACCGCTTCCGGCCTGTAACTTTCAACGAGCACGGCGGCGCCGACCCCAGCCAAAAGCACCACCGGGTGCCAGAAGCTGAGCAGGCACCACGGCGTTTTATAGCCGATCAGGCTGTAGCACGCGATCAAGGTCAGCGCGAAAAAGGCTAGAAACCTCACGAAGCTGGCATCTGCCTCGGCCAGGCGCCTCCGCCGGAAGCCGGCGAACACAGCGACCACGGCCAATAGAAACACCGGGACCTCGGTCCAAACGGGGCCGTTGCCCTTGTGAAACCAAAGCAAGCGGTGGAGATAAAAATACCACGGGTGGATGTGAGGGGATTGTCCTTCCGCGCGCTGAATCCATGGCAAATAGCTGCGGAGAGAGTCGAGCGGACCGGCCGCATTGGTGAAAAAGGAGGAGAACAGCACAATAGCGAGGACTGCCCAGATGAGGCAGGCCAAGGCGAGATGCCGGCGGTTGAGAGGCGGGACTTTGGACGGCGAGCCGCTAGCGTCCACCAACCGGCTCCATGCCAGGTTCAGTCCCAGCGCCATTCCCGCCGCCGCCAGCGTCAGGACGAACGTTTCCTTGGTTGCATCCATCAATCCGACCCCGGCCCCGGCGAGCAGGATCCAGCCAACCTTCCGAGATCTCCAATATCGCCAGCCCCCAGCCAGCGCGAGCAAGGTGAAAAACACCAGCAGCATTTCGTGGATAAAATACCGGCTATAGAACACAAAGGCCGGTGATACCGCGGTGAAAAGCGCCGCCCAGGCCGTGCCTTTCAGCCCCAGCCCATCCGCCACGAGCGGCAGCAGGAGGATCAAACCCATGCCGAACAGAACGGTCACGAGCCGCAGTCGATTCTCGCTGTAGTGGTCGAAATCCGGCGCGCCGGTCAGGCGCCCCACCGCCAGCGTTGCGTAATAGAGCGAGGGCCCATGGTGTTCATTCGGGTCGTAGCGGTAGCCTCCCTGCTGCCAGAGTTGGCCGAATTTGATCGCGTTGACCGCTTCGTCGTTGTGCATCGGGCGCTCCTCCAAACGAGGACACCTCAATGCCAGGGCGACCCCTGCTGCCCCCAGCACGAGGATGAGGATGAGAAGCGGACGGTTCATTGACGGCCTGCAACCAAACTTGGCGAGACGCCGCAGGCGGCAGCAAAAGGAGGATGACCGTCGAGGGGAGCCGGCGCACGCCGCCCGCCATCGGTCATCCTCCCGTGCAGAGACATCACGCGGACGAACTCTGCAAACAGTCTCCGCCTAGGGTGCCGGCCGGCCGTATATCTCCAATTCGGTGTATTCGTTCAGGGCGCTCTCGGTGCTGCCTTTGGAGTAAAAGCGGACGTAGCGGCCTTTGGCGCCTTTGGCGTCGATCAACTTGCCCTCGTGGGTCTCAAAAAACTCGCGGTCGGTTCCCACTCCCAGGCCCGAGGTGTTGTCCTGGTCGTTGTTGAAAATGGTGCGAACGTTTTGTATGAAATCCTGGTCGTCGGCTACCTGAACGATCACGTCGTGATAGACCTTGGCCGAGTTGTGGGCATGCCAGATGAGGATCGCAAACATCTCCTGGGCACTTCCCAGGTCAAGTTGCACCCACTGGGTGCCCTTGCGCAGGTAGATGATACTCTGCTCTGATGCCTCCTTGTCTCCATCGTTAATCTTCGCCAGCGCTTCGGCAGTCGCGTTCTTGTCGCTGCACGTGACCTTGGCGCCCAGCGCCACGTTCTTCAGCCCGGCTGGCACCATAAACGGCGCCCGCGGCTTGTCCGGATACGGTTCCGTGTACGAGTTGGTTTGAATGTCCTTCGGCGTTCCTTTAAAAGCCGGAGCCGGCAGCGTCAGCTTCAACGGAACTTTCTCGTCCGCCGCCGATGCCTTCTGAACTGACCCGACGTTCAACAAAACAAACCCGACACAAAGCGACAGGCCAAACTTTAGCGGCCCCGCGACATTTCGAAACGTTTTCATCATTTGCCTGATTTATTAGCCAAAACTCTGACCGGGCACAAGCCCCTTCCGGCGGACTGCCGGCACCTGTGACCCCGCCACCAGCCACTGCTGCCGCGATGACGGGCGTATCTGCCGCCCCGGATCTTTTCCCAAACCGAAGGACAGACGAAAGCCAGGCGAAGAGTATTCGACGGCTGGTGGGTGGCGGGCCCCCTACCGGGTGCTTGCGCCGGCTCCCGAGACGACCCGCTCTGCACTCTCAACCACCTTTCGTTCTTCCACATCTAACTGGTCCATCAGCCGCATCGCGCGCAGGTCGAAGGATCGTCGTGGCTGCTTTTCGGGTGCGTCCCGTTGTTGGCCGTTATGAAAGCACCAGCCCGCTGCGCCCCCGGCCACTGCTCCACCCAGGTCCGCCAGGAAGTCCGCAGCTTTAGGCTCCCAGTCGGTATAGCCTCGCCGAAACGGTTCCTGGTAGTGAACCGGCACAACCCGACGCGCTTCCCGGACCAGCGCCAGAGTTGACCGCGTGCGATCGCGTGTTTGGGCGGGCGATTCGGGACCGCGGGGCCGGTGCGGACAAAGAAAATCAAGCCCAACATTTGCCAGTGCTTCAGTGATGTCTTCACGGCCGAGGTCGTGTCCTCCAAACGAGGCGGTCACCAACCGCCCCGGGTCGAGCTCTCGGACCCGCTCGCGCAGTGTCCTCAATTCTGAAGCCGGCACGTAGCGGGCGTCGCGAACGTCACGCTCATTGCCAAGATCCAGATACCAGTTCCGCTGCGGCTCTAGGGCCCGGACGATCGTATCCACCGCGCGCTCATGCACCGCCAGGTTCGCCAGACGCTCTGAACCGCGCGTGAGCGTCACATCGACAACGAGCCCGCGCCGGTCGCATTCCGCCACCAACCATTTTAGATTCCCGAAGAAAGGCTCGCGCGCGCCGCCATCTTTATTGACGGCTGAGACGTCTGCGCCGAACGACTCCCACATCGCCCACACTCGGAGCCAATTGAATCCGCAGCGTTGAAAGTCGGCGAGATCCTTCCGGATAGAATCCCGCGATGCACCCAGCCCGCCATAGTAACTGAACCCCAGCAGGAATCGGGGGCGCCCGTTCAGGGTAAAATGCTCGCCTTCGACTCCCAAAACCGTCTCACCCGGTTGTTTGGCAGAAACATCTTTGGCAGTTGTGGCCGCTAAGGCTGGAGTCCACTGTAATCCACAAACGAAGCTAACTGTTGTCAGGAAAATCAGCCCTTGACGAGCTGTCGATGAGTGAGATGGCAGCAGCAACACGGGCCCTACTTAACAACCCTCAACCAGGCAAAGCAAGCCCCGGGCACGGCCTGATAGTTGCCGCCAGGCCGGCACGCCTACACTTGCGTTCGCCGGCCGACGCCTGTATCTGAGTCCCGCGGGCCTCAGTCAGCGGATTTTTCGAGTTCCTCGATCTTGCGCGCCAGCCGCGTAGCCGTGTCGCTTGCTTTCACTTTCTTATCGAACAGGATCTCCTGCATCGTCACCGGTGCCCCGTAATAGACGAAATTTTCATCATGGTTGGGCTCGAGGGCGCCCGCCTTTAGGGCCGCACCGCCAAAAAGCCCTTTGCGGTCGTCATAAACCTGTACCCCGCGCTCGATCGAATCGAATTTCCCCTCCGTCCCTGCGCTGGTGTCACCCGCGGTGCCCCGCGCCTCCCCTCCCACCTCGAACGCCGAGTCGGCAATCAATGTTTTCGTGCTCGCGTCGTTCATCAACAAAATCACGAGAAAGGACTGCTGCCCGCCGATTTGGAATCCAATACTCCCCTCGTTGGACTGGAGGAACGCGATCGGGCCCCACTTGTCTTTCTTATCCTTGACCATGGCGATTCCGCCGCCGCCCTGGAACGCGAAGACAAACCCGGCCTTGGTCCGATCCAGCAGAATAATTCCCCGGGCCTTCCGCAGGGCATCCGCCGGCACCCGCTTGTCGGGCTTTTCCTGCATCCTCTGGAACTTGGCGATCAGTTTTTGCGCTTTGATCTCGAGTTCCGCCTTATTAACAGCGGGTGCTGCCCAGGCGACGCCCAGGACCGTTAGAGCTAGGATTAGTTTCTTCATTTTCTGGCTAGAACCTGACATTCACATCAAACACATCAAGGATCTCCCGGGTTGCCTTCAGTATGCGGACGATCTTGCCGCCGATAGTCACAGTCAGGGTCGGTTCCGGCGGAGGTGGCAACTTCACTACCAGCTCAGGCGGGAGCGGATGACATTGGTCGTACACCTCGGGCGGCATAAACTCGCCGGCCACGCACTTCTTTTGCCAGCCGGGAGGCAGGTGCCCGCCGCGTGCGACTTTCTTCGCCAGGCCGGGCGGCAGCCGCTTCTCCCGTTTTCCTTCCTTCCCGCCATAGCTTTGCACATAGCTGTGCATGATTTCGCGTTCGTCATCCGAGAATCCCCATTTGACCTCCACCATGGGCTCGCGTTGGGCGGACTTCGACGACTCGATCGGGGACGAACTGGTTGCACCGGACTTCCGGCCCTTGCCGCTTTTTCCCTGCGCTCCGGCGGTCGCGGCCAGGAAGAAGACGCCGACGAAAACAAGGCAGAAGATCTGTGTTCTTTTCATAAGCAGGCCGTTCGTTTCATTTTTCATTTCTCGCATTCAGGCTTCGCGGTCAGGTCTCGGGTCTTGAGCATCAGTGTGCGCTCCAACGAGGCCGACTGCCAACCCTATCCGCTTTCCCCTTTAGCCCTTCTCCGCCATCGAATCCAGACACTTTTGTACATAAAGACGACACGCCACCCCTGGCCCAAACGCCCTCGCGATATCAGGAGCAGATGGGATGCCGTCCTTTCGGCAATTGACGACTTCACCAACACTGGATAAGAAAATGCCAAGTCAACGTGCCGTTGTGCTTATGAGACCGAAATGGTTCGTCCCTTCCCGATGCCGGTCAACGATTTCCCAAATGCTGGCTGCGTGCGCGGTCGCCTTCTCGTTTGTTGGCGGAGGGAGGACGGCAGGAGGTGTTCTGCCGGATGCCGAGTGGTCCATCGACTTTCGCTACTCGGCGCCTTCGTGGCAAACCGCGATTTGCCTGCCGGACGACTGGCAAAAGACGCTGGTTGGCAGAGACGGGAGCCTGCTATACGACTACCCCGGCAAATACGGCGGCTTTGGCACGAGGGCGACTTTCGAGATCGGCGCCAACGCCGAATGGGTGAGCCAGGAACTGATTTCGCCCCGGATCCCGGTTGTCCGCACCATCCAGCGCGCAGGAGTGCTCGAAATCACGCAGGAGGCGTTTGCGGTCACCTTATCCCTCAGGCCGCCGAGAGAGCCCAAAGGCTTCGTCATCGAGCGGGCCGGCAGCCAGACCGGCCAGCGTGGCTGGGCCTCGCCCTCACCAGGAACGGACCCCGCGATGGCCAACGTGGCGATTGGATGGAACCAGCCCATCCGCTACCGGTTCAAGGCGAAGGCCGGGACCGACTACAGCGTGGCGTTCGGGCTTTGTGAGGGGTGGCACGAGGAGCACGGGCAGCGGATGCTGCTGCTTCAGGCCGAGGGCGGCGCTGAACGCCTGGTTGACATGGTTCAGGAGAAAGGCAGGAATAAGCCCGGGGTTTTCCTGTTTGCAGCTCATGATCAAAACGGCGACGGGTGGATCGACCTGACGGTTTCCGCAGCGACTAATAGCCCGGATCAAAACACCTTCCTCAACACTCTGTGGGTCTTCGCCGGTCCGGGCGCTCCGCCGGAGCAGGAATTGGTCTCCGGAACGGTCGGCCGTGCGGCGCTCGCGCACCTGGATTGTTCGGCGGAGTTGGCGCCCGTGAAGCCTCCGCGATATGACATTCTCCTGGTGCGTATCCGGAACACAGGTTCAAGCGAAGCCACTATTCAGCCTCAACTTCGGCTCGAGACAGACCGGGAACTCAAACTCGACAATACCGGGCGGTGCGTTAACGCCGGCCCCGCCATGGCCGTGTGTTGTTCTGAACGGGTCCGGATGTCAGACCAGAAGCCTGGCTTCCTGCGCCTGGAACCGGTCCGCCTCCCGCCCCGCACCGAAAAGAGCTTCGCGTTCGAGTTTGTACGCGGTACGCAGCCGAAGCCGGCCTCAATCACCGCGGCGCGGGCGGGAGCCTTGGGGCGAGAAGCGGAGCGCTACTGGCGGAATCTGAAGCTGCCATATGGCCGCCTCCAGATTCCTGATCGGGGCCTCCAGGCCTTGGTGGATTCCTCGATTCGCAACATCTACCAGGCGCGCGAGATCAAGAACGGGCTGCCGGCTTTTCAGGTGGGCCCAACCTGCTACCGCGGGCTCTGGGTCGTGGACGGTTCATTCCTGCTCGAAGCAATTACGTACCTCGGCCGGGCCAATGAAACGCGCAGTGGCATCGAGTACCTGATGAGTTTTCAGCGCCCGGACGGCGGATTCATGCTTATCGACGGCCATTGGAAGGAAACCGGCATCGTTCTTTGGGCGATCACGCGCCACGCCCAACTCACCGGGGACAAAGCGTGGCTGCGTTCCGTGTGGCCGAGGCTCGAACGGGGTTTTGCATTCATCCGCCACATGCGCTCGATGCCGGCGGCCGACACGCCCAACGCCCGCCTCATCCCCGACGGCTTCAGCGACGGCGGGTTGGCTGACAAAGTCCCCGAATATACCAACATCTATTGGACCCTCGCAGGGCTGCGCGCGGCCGTGGAAGCAGCCCGGTGGCTTGGCAACGACGCCGAAGCCGCGGATTGGCAGCGTGAGTATGACGATTTCTTGCAGGCCTTCCGCCGGGCCGCCGAGCGCGACCTGCGCCAGGACAGCCAGGGCAAATCCTATCTGCCAATTCGCATGAAGACCGATCCTGGTATTCCGCCCCAGAAAGCGCAATGGGCGTTTCTGCACTCGATCTTTCCGGGGAAAGTCTTCGCCCCGGATGATCCGCTAGTTGGTGGCAACATGGCGATGCTCAAATCCGTTGAGAGCCAGGGACTGGTCTTCGACACCGGCTGGCTTAAGGACGGCATCTGGACTTACTTCGGTTCCTTCTATGGCCACGCCTGGCTTTGGCTGGGCGATGGCGAAAAGGCTGCGCGCACTTTATATGCCTTTGGCAATCACGCCTCGCCACTGCTGTGCTGGCGGGAAGAACAAATGCCGGTCGGCAAAGGCAGCCAGGTGGTGGGCGATATGCCCCACAATTGGGCCAGCGCCGAATTCATACGTCTTGTTCGGCATTCCCTAATCCTTGAGCGCGGACGCGAGTTGCACCTCCTCGAAGCGGCGCCACCTGCCTGGATCAAACCCGGTGCGGCGCTCAAAGCCATCGACATCGCGACGGAGTTCGGACCTGTTTCACTCGAGTTGAAGGTTGCTCGCGACGGTTCAACGGCGACTCTGAGCCTGACTCCTCCCAAACGCAATCCCCCGGAAAGAATTGTTTTGCATCTTGACCACTGGTCCGCCGAAAAGGGAGTGATGGAACTGCCGACGGCCAAAGTCAGCAAGACGATGATCAAACTGCGGCCGGGTCCGTAGGACAAGCATCAGGCCTCATCCAAGCTCAAACGAAACGAGGCGACCCAAACCCGACATAAGATCCGAAACCCGAAATCCTAAACCCAAAAGAAGCCCGAAATCCGAAGGCCGAATGCTGAGCCGCAAGCAGGCGCAAAATGCGCAAAAGTAAATTTCTATTTTGCGGCTCTTGCGCCTTTTCGCGGCAAGATCCTTTCGTTCGGATTTTGAACCTCGGGCTGATGACTTGAGGCGATGAGCCGGACGATGCGGGACGCTGCCGCGAGGCCAAACGCGCCGGTAACGAACGCCGCCGTGCCGAGCCCGCTGTCGCAGTCGAGCCGCAGGTCTTTAGAAACGCTACGGTCATGACAGACCGAACCGTCAGCGGCCGGGAACACCGGCTCTTCCCGCGAGAAGACACATTCGATCCCGAAAGCGCAGTCGCCGCGCGGGAAACCGTGCCTCCGGCGGAGGGTGCGGCGTACTTCCTGCAAAAGACGGTCATGGCTGGAAAAGGCGAGGTCCGCCACCTCAATCGCCGTGGGATCCCGTCTTCCCGCTGCGCCGCCAACGGTCACGACCGGAATTTGCCGCTCGCGACACATCGAGATCAAATGGCACTTGAGCGAGAGACCGTCGATCGCATCCAGCGCGGCGTCAAAACGGGGCTGGAGTATCTGTTCCGCATTCGAAGCCAGGAAAAAGCTGTGCTCGGCATGGACGACGCAGTCAGGATTTATTGCGCCGACGCGGCGGGCCATCACCTCGACCTTGGGCTTGCCCAGCTCGCCGGTGACCGCATGAAGCTGCCGGTTGACATTGCTGATGCAAACGTCGTCCAGGTCGACGAGAGTCAGTTCGCCGATTCCGGAGCGCGCCAGAGCCTCAACCGCCCAGGAACCAACGCCGCCCAGCCCCACGACGCACACATGGGCGCGCCGCAGCCGCTCCAAACCGGAGGCGCCAAACAAACGTCCGAGCCCGCCAAATCGCCTTTCGAAAGGGGTCATCGCTGCCGTTTTGATACCAGAATTGCCCCCTGGTGCCAAAGCGGTTTTGCCGGCATTCGCCCCTGTCGGAACTGTCGCCGAAGCCGGCCTCGCATCCATGAGGATGCGGCTTGCGCATGTAGCTTTCGCCCTTGGTTTTTGCCCGTTGCCCTTTAGGCCGAACGGAATAGTATCGCCGCGAGAATCGTTTGAAAATGCGCCTCTCGATTTCCAAAGACGTTTGAACCCACTAATTTTATGCGCGATGATGAACAGCCCCGCGATGTTGTAGGCCGCGTGCCCCCACGCGGCGCAGAATACAGCAAAACCCCCGAGACGGCCCTGCACAGAGCACCTGAAGCCTGAGTTTATGCGCGATGATCAACAATCCCGGGATGTTGTAGGCCGCGTGCCCCCACGCGGCGCAGAATACAGCAAAACCCCCGAGACGCCGTCCGCCGCGTGGGTTCACTTATTGATGGCCGGCAAAAACAGAAACGGGACCTGTTAAAGTCCCGCTCCATGAAGTTACCGTGAACATTCTAAATTAACTGTACTTTTTCTCGATCTCGGCGATCTTGTCCAACCGCCCCTGGTGACGTCCGCCTTCGAAGGTGGCATC
>DATDCV010000730.1:0-17748 GCA_036524155.1 Verrucomicrobiia bacterium | reverse complement strand
CCCGACCCTCTCCTCCGGAGGAGGAGAGGGAGACGAGGTCAGCCGGCGGGTCGGTTTCAGACGACCTTCTTGGCCATCGAATTCCTCCCACGTCGGGGAGTACTTCGCGCTGCTGTTGCTGGCGAGCATCGGCTTGTTATTGCTGGTCAGTTCGGAGGACATCCTGCTGATCTTTCTCAGCCTCGAGTTGACGAGCCTGTCGTTGTACGTGCTGACGGCTTTTGACAAAAGGAGCCTGGAATCGTCCGAGGCGGGTCTGAAGTATTTCCTGTTCGGTGGCATGTCGGCGGCGTTCATTCTCTTTGGCCTGAGCCTGCTCTACGGGATTTCCGGGTCCACGAACCTGCGGGAGATCGCGGCGGCGATCCACGGGCCGCGCCTTGACCCGTTGCTGCTGTTGGCGCTGGTGATGGTCCTCGTCGGGCTCGGATTCAAGGTGGCGGCGGCGCCGTTCCACTTGTGGGCACCGGATGTGTACCAGGGAGCGCCCGTGCCGAGCGCGGCGTTCATCGCGTCGGGGTCCAAAGTCGCCGGTTTCTTTGTTCTGGCACAGGTCATGTTGGTGGGTTTTAAAGGGGCGGAAGGCAGTATGGCATGGGGCGCGTTCAGGCCTGGCTGGGTAGCGGTCCTGGCGCTCATCGCCGGTTTATCGATGGTCGTCGGCAACCTGGCAGCGTTGGTGCAAACCAGTGTGCGCCGGTTGCTGGCGTACTCGGCGATCGCGCACGCGGGTTACCTGCTACTGGCCGTGATCGGCGCCAACCAGCAAACGCTGCCGGCGTTGGTCTATTATGCCCTCACGTACGCTGTGACCGCGCTCGGGGCTTTTGGCGTTGTTGGCGTGATCTCGGGGCGTAACCGCGGCGACCGTATTTCGGATTTCGCCGGGTTAAGTCGCCGGGAGCCGGTCCTGGCGCTTTGCATGGCCGTGTTCCTGTTATCGCTGGCCGGAATTCCGCCGTTGGCGGGGTTCTTCGGCAAGTTCTATGTGTTCAGTTCGGCGCTCCGGGGTCCCGTCGGGCTTGCCCTGGTGTGGCTGGTAGCGCTGGCCCTGGGCATGAGCGCGGTGTCGCTTTATTACTATTTGAAAGTCCTTAAGGCTATTTATGTTGCCGACCTGCCCGCAGATGCTCTTCCCACGCCTGCTCCCGCTCCTACCCTGATGCTCGTGCTGATGATCCTGATGGCGGGAGCGACCCTGGTGCTGGGCAGCGCCCCGGACCTTCTCCTTAGATTCCTGGCGGCGACGACGTGATTGTCCAGAAAAACAGGGACAAAACGCTTGCGAAGTGGTTTGTCATTTCACACAATCTTATCTCTTTATGGCAGCGATTGGCCGGTTTCAGAAGGGCGACGAGGTCTTTTACGCCAAGGTTGTGGATGGCGAGATCTTTCGTCTGCATGGAGATGCATTCGGCTCCCCATCGTTTGACAAGAAGCCGACCAAGCTGAAGGGCGTGCGCACATTGACGCCGGTGATCCCCTCGAAAGTGATCGCGGTAGGCCTGAATTATGCCGACCACGCCCGCGAAACCAACAAAGCTTTGCCCCGCGAGCCTCTGTTCTGGCTGAAAGCCACGACCTCGCTGCTGCCGGACGGCGGCAAAATCGAAATCCCATTTCCCAATCACCGGACTGATTTCGAGGCAGAACTGGCCATCGTGATCGGCCGGCGCGTTCGTAACGTCACCCCAACCGCCGCCGCCCGTTTTATTTTTGGATACACCGCCGCGCAGGACATCAGTGACCGCACCATCCAAAATGGCGAAAGCCAATGGACGCGAGCGAAGTCGTTCGATACCTTCACGCCGGTCGGACCTTATGTGGAGACTAAGATCGATCCGCACGATCTGACGATTCAGTTGTTTCAGAACGGGCAGCTCCGTCAGAACTCCAACACCAGCCAGCTTATCTTCAACTGCCACCAGCTCGTCAGCTTCATCTCCACCAACCTCACGTTGCTGGCGGGCGACATCATCCTCACCGGCACTCCCAGCGGTATCGGGCCTATCCAGTCAGGCGACCGTCTCGAAGTCCGGATCCAGGGGCTGGCGCCGCTCGTGAACACGGTGAAGTGAACGGCTACAATGCCGGCCTCGACGCTTGAGGCCACCCCCGGAATCGGTTCGTCAGACAGACAACCAATCCCGGCTGGCCGGACAAAGATTCGAGAGGCAGTTGCAGAACTCCCCTAATCGGCAAGTTCCGCGCCCCGTTTCCCCTCACTCCGACCCTCTCCCCAAGGAGAGGGAGTTCGGCCAGCCGTCTTCCGAGGTTTCCGACCGCGTCGCATATGCGGGACCGCTGCCGACGGTTCCCTCCTCCCTCGGGGAACGGGTTGGGGTGAGGGGAGACGAGACGCCCGAGAGATCACTTGTGATCGAGTTCTGCGATCCGCTGCCGAAATCCGAAATCCGAGAGGAGGCCCTCTTTTCCCTTTGAATCCACAAAAATAGACGTAAGCAGGCCGTAATTTTCGCCGACAAATCGGTCAGTACTGTTCTGAAGGGGCCTTGCGGGGCTCCGACGAAGAAATCGAAATTCTTGAATGAATGCCAGGATCTGGACCGGGTAAGCGGAAGAGGGCATTCGCGCTGAGCACAGCGTCTCCGGTTGGCGCGGGAGCGGGCGGTGTCCGGAAGTTGTTTGATAGCAGGGACTTTGCCCGCGGCTCAGAGCAAATGCGGCCTGAATAAACAACAACCCAAAAGGGACAGGGAAACAATGAAAACCACCATCAGGAAGAACACTCAAGGGGAGAGCAGGGCGGGCCGCCCTGTTCTGTTTGTTGCGCTCCTAACAATGGCCGTCTGCCTTGCTGGCGGCTCGGCAAGGGCCCAAATCACAATCCCAGCCACATATGTCTTGCCGTCCAGCGCGGCGGACACGTCGCAGCCTGGCTTCATCTGGCGTGTTCATCAGGTAGCTGTGGGTCAGGAGAACAGCAGCATCAGGACGGAGCGGCAGCTCACCGGGCTCTTGGGCGAGAACATCGCCGATCCCTTTGCTCCAAATGCGGCGCTGGCATCAGCCAACCCGCCCAGCCCGGCGACTGCACCAATCACTTTTGACATTGGCACGGTCATTAACATGAACGCAGTCGGCTACGATGGGACTCATTACTTCATGCCTGACGATGCGTTCCCGGGGCTGCCCGGGCTGACTTTCAATTGTTACAACGTAGCTGCGGAAATACTGACGTGGCTGGATCTTCCGGCTGGCATAACCACTCTTGGCGTCAACAGCGACGATGGGTTCAAGATGACCATCGGCGGCGCTAACCCTTCGGATCCTTTGGCCCTTAAAGTGGGTGAGTATGATGGCGGACGCGCCTCGACAGAGACCCTTATTTCGCTCGAGGTCCCTCAAGCCGGTCTGTATCCGATGCGCTGCACCTGGAACCAGGGCACCGGCAATGCCAACCTCGAAATATATTCGGTAGCGCCGGGTGGGTTCCGCATTCTCGTCAATGACAGCATTTATGGTGGCATCCCGGCCTATCGTGCTGTCGTAGGTGCCCCGGCGCGGGCGTGTGCCCGGGCCGTCTCGCCTTTGCCGGGCGCCACGGACGCAGGGCTGAACGCTCCTATCGTGGTTGAGTTGGTCGATGGCGATGTTCCAGTGGAACCCTCAACAATAACACTCTCGCTGAACGGCGACGACGTGCCTGTGACCACAGCGAAAGCCGAAGACGTATGCACCATTACTTACACCCCCGCTGCGTCGTACGCCGAATCTTCGCAACAGAGCGTGGTGCTTGCTTATATGGAGGGTGACTTGACGATCTCCCGAAGCTGGAGCTTTAGGACGGTGTTCAGCATCCCCGCCACCTTCGTTCTGCCCTCGTCAGCGGCGGATGCTACCCAGCCAGGCTTTATCTGGCGCATTCACCAGGTCGCCAGCTCGCAAGACAATAATAACACCCGAACCGAGAACCAATTGGCAGGGGCACTGGGCGAAAACATGGCTGATCCTTACGCGCAGAGCATTGCACTGGCACCTGCGCTTCCGCCCGATCCCTCCACCGCGCCAATCACTTTTGAGATCGAGACGGCTATCAACCTGAGCATATGGGGCGCTGAGAATGCCGGAAATTTCGCGCCGGATGATGCATTCCCCGGGTTGCCAGGCTGGACAGCCAACCACGATAATGTCGCCGCGGAGATCCTCACCTGGCTGGATCTGCCTGCGGGCACTATCACTATGGGGGTGAACAGCGACGACGGATTCAGAATGACCATCGGGGGCGCAAATCCCTCCGACCGGGTGTTTTCGAAAAAAGTTGGCGAATTTGAGGGCGGCCGTGGCTCGACAGACACCATCTTCTCCTTCGAGGTCCTGCAGGCTGGGCTTTACGCGACGCGTTGCACCTGGGAACAGGGAAGCGGCGGTGCGAACATTGAGCTTTTCACCCTGCGGTCGGACGGCACCAAAGTCCTGCTCAACGACAGTGCTAACGGTGGGATTCCGGCATACCGCGCCGTGACGGCGCCGGCGCGAGCCCACGCGCAGAGCGTGTCGCCCGCTCCAGGTGCCACCGGAGTGCCGTTGGATGCTCCCATTGTGGTGGAGTTGGTCGATGGCGCGGTGCCAATCGACCCTGCCACCATGACGCTGTCGGTGAACGGCTTGGTGGTGGTGCCAACCGCCTCAAAGACCGGCGCGGTGTCGACCATCACCTACACGCCGTCAACTCCTTACTCGGAATTCTCCCGGCAGACGGCCGCCCTTGGCTACAACGAAGCGGGATCGCCGATGACGGTGAGTTGGAGCTTCGAAACCAGGTGGGTGAACTGGCACGGAAATTTCGAGACCGATTTTAACCAGGGGCAACCGCAGGGGACGAGGCTTCTCGGGGCAGCGCTGATTGACAGCGGCGGCGTTTTGAAGCTGACGACGGCCGACAATTATTGGGTGAGCGGTTGGTTCGTTATCGAGGACATGAACGACTTGGAGCAGGTCTACGGTTTCGACGCCAGGTTCAAGCTGTTGATCGGTGGAGGCCAAGGCGGCGCAGGATTCAGCTTCAGCTTTGGCAACGATATCCCTGAAAACCCAGTCCAATTCGGCATGGGCTTGGGCGTGGTCTTTGACACATACGACAACCCCGGCATTTATGTGAGATATGGCGGGGCGATTGTCGGCTCGGTCCCCGGGAATGGGGATCTCTTCCGCACGGGGGACTTTGTTGAGGTGGCGATCAAAGTGACCGACCAGGGCAATCTGGACCTGGCGATCAATGGGACACAGGTATTTGCCGGTCTGCCGGTCGGCCTTGTGCCTGCCACCGGCCGCTTTGTTTTTGAAGCGCGGACCTCGGACGCGACCGATAATCACTGGATCGACGACTTGGCGATTAAAATCGTGCCGCCCTCATTTCCTTATGTTGTTTCCTTCGCGCCGGCCGGCCCGAATGTCAGATGGGACGCCCTCATCAAGGCTGTCATCAAAGATATGGCGGCGGCGCAACTGAACCCGGCTTCGCTGCAGATGTCCCTGAACGGAATAATCGTCAACCCTGATATCTCAAGAACAGGGGATGAAACGACAGTCTCATACCGGCCCGGCTTGATGCCTCCCGGCGGTAACGCGGTGACCATCGTATACGCCGATACCGCGGGGCAGAGCCACACCTACACCAGGGGCTTCGACGTTATGCAGTATATCGGGCCGAACGGTAATCTTTACGAGCCGGTGCGGATCCCGAATTCCATCACCTGGCCTGACGCCAAAATCGCCGCTGAACAGCGCACCTTCCTTGGCCGTCCCGGTCATCTGGCGACGATCGCCGGCTACGAGGAAGATCTCTACCTCGAGTTCCTGCGCCAGGCCTCGGGTGTGGGTGCTGGTGAGCTGTGGGTCGGCGGGTTCCAAGTCCCAGGTTCGGAAGAGCCCGGTGGTGGATGGATGTGGGTCAACAATGAGGGGCCAATTCCCGGCAGTAATTATGAGGGCCGCTATGCCAATTGGCAGGCTTACCAGCCTGACAACTGGCATCCCGAACTCGGAGGGGAAAACTACCTGGCGATCGGTCTTAACGGGAATTTCGGGTGGAACGACACCGGTCTCCAAGGCGGTGGGTACAACGGCACGCTCTCGGGCTTCATCGTGGAATACGAAGGCGTCGAAGTTGTCGGAATCGACATCAAACCGGGCGACAACAAGAACCCAATCCAGCTCGCCTCGAACGGAAAGCTCCCGGTCGCGGTGCTCTCCAGCCGGACGTTTGACGCGGCGACCGTCGATCCCGCAACCGTCCGCTTTGGCCGGACTGGGACCGAAGCCGCACCAATTAGTTTCCGCCTGATCGACGTGAACGGCGACAAACGCAAAGACCTGCTTTGTCATTTCAACACGCAGGAGACAGGGCTGACTTGCGACGATAAGGCCGGGTTGCTGACGGCCAAGCTGCGCAACGGAATCTTCGGCATAAAGGGCAGCGATTCCATCCACCCGCTGAACTGTCCGCAATACGCGCTGTCGGTTCTTGGCATGCAGGACGTCAACAAACTGACCGACGTGCTGTTGACTTTGAATGTCGTGGCCCAGAACGTCGCGCCGCCGGTTTTGGCGCAGCACGTCCAATTCAAATCAGTTGACCTGGTCGGGCGATTGCGCTGGACGGCCAACGTTCAAAACGTGGCTTTAACGCCTACGTCCGCTACCGCCAGTGAAGCAGCGCTTCCGTTCATGGATTTGAAGCGCGGGGAGCCGCTGAAGGTTCAGATGCAAGTGCCCAGCGGCCAGGCCGACAATACCCTGCTGCTCCTGGGCCAGGGTGTGGTGCTGTTCCGGCCCGATTTCGCCGTCAGCAGCGTCGATTGCCCGAGCTCCGTGGGCGTTGGGATGGTGGCGAGTATCCCTGTGGTGATCGAGGAGCGGAATGGCGACCTCGGGGCCACCGCCACTGTTTACCTGATGGAAGGTGAGACGGTGTTGGATTCGCGGTCAGGCGTGTATCTGGGGCCGCAGCAGACGGCGACGGTTGTGTTCTCCGCAGTCTTCGCAGAGCTGGGCACGCACAACCTGAAGATCGTAGTCGGAGAGCTAACACCACGGGATTATGACCTCTCCAACAACAAAAAGGCTTTCACCGTAGAGGTGGCTCAACAGCCGGCCTATTATAACGCAGGTTATTCGTGGGCCCAGCAAGAACTTGCCTATGCATATGGAGTGGATTTCTACTGGTACTATACCAACTTCCATAAGGGGAAAGAGGAGTCTTTATACGAGGATCTTTACCTGCCCGTCGCGTTGACTTTCCCGCTGGATAATGTTCGGGTCGAACTGTGGGCTGACGGAACACAGAGCTACGGAGGTGATCTGCCAGGTTTAGTCTCGGATTACACTTACGATGACGGGTATGGTTACTCATACTCCCAGCTTTGGCGAGAACTTGGTCCGGGGTTCAGCCTTTACATTGAGAGCGTGAAGGATTCCTACGGCTATCAGAATTCCCGCGCCTCGCTGCAGAAATATGCCGGCGATTACGTTTACTATTCCGCTGAACATGACTGGTATTGGGGAGAGGGCGGCGAGGGCTCGTGGCAACCTTACTTGGAAAACTACGGTGTCGTGCAAACAGGTGAGTTCCTTGATGCCAAAACTGCCGTTGATATTCGACTCGTGGTGCGGACTTCCGGCTCAGAATACGGCGGGACAGCAAACCTTTCGCTATACAATGCTTCCTGGGACACTGTCCCCTATGAGAACAGATATTCGGATGGCTATTTCTACATCCTAACCTCGGATAAGGGCGAGCAATATTCCGGGTACAATTCTGGGTACATAACGCCATGACCGCCTGATTTCCTACGGTCGCAGCAAGCGGTCGTTCTGACATCTACCGCCGGGCATCGCCCGGCGGCTTTTTCGTTTCAGCGAGGCGGCTTCCACAAAGCCCGAGTTCAACCACGGATTTCACGGATGACACGGATAGGGAGACAGAATCCGTGAAATCCGTGAAATCCGTGGTAAAACCTCTTCCGCTATTGTTCCAAGCGATAGAAGGCGGCGCTGCCGGTGGGGTTGAGGGGCATTCGCCACTGGGTGCCGAAATACATTGGTGGAGCAGGTACCGACATCCAGAAGACCGGCGGGAGGAGGTTTGTGGCCATGAACAGCGCGAAAGCACCCGCGCTTGCCGGCCAACTTATTTCGGGCGATGCTTGGTTAGCTGAAAAGGAAAGGGTTGGTCGCGGATTCACGGCGGAGTAGGCCGTTAGTACGTTGTTCCCGGCGGCGGTCAGCCAGTTGGCCCAAATCCAGTCGGCGGAGCGAGCACCGGTTTCGATTCGCACTTCATCGATCACGCCTTTGAAGTACAGCGCGTTGTTGGTGAGCCGGCCGAGGTTGAGCGCCGACTGGTTGGCAAAGCCCGGTTGAGTCGCGCTGTCCACTGTTCGGTCGATGCCGTCGACGTAGAGTCTGACTGTGCCGCCGGACCGGTCGACGACCGCGGAGACGAGGTGCCATTGGCCATAGCTGACCGCGTTGGGTAGAGTGGTCGCGGCTATTCCAGTGACGCCATCGCCCGTTTCGAATCGCAATTGGCGATCGGCGGTGTTGTAGGTGTTGAGGTAAAGAGCACAACCGTCGCTGGTCCAACCGCCGGCTTTGTTGGCCCAGACCGTCTGGATATTCGTGGCGGTCGCATCGACTTTCACCCAGGCTGACAGCGTAAAGACATCGCGCAGGGAGACCGGGCCGGCATTCAGCCAGGTCGAGCTACCGTCGAAGTAGCTCCCGCTGCCGACAACGCCAGCCGTTTTCGACGGTGCTTTCCCCGTGAGCGCCGGATGCTGGCCGGAGCTGTCGGCATATGGAAGACCGCTCTGCTTCAAGTGCCAGACCAGCAGGTGGTCGGCCGCCCACACCGATCCATTTGTGCTGCTTGAGGGGAGATTGGTGGCGGTGGAATTGCCCCAGTAGGCCCAGACGAGGTCGTTGGTGCCTGACAAGAGGGGGACCCGCACCCAAACGCGAGATGTTCCGGATGGGTTCCATTCGTCGATCTCGAACGGGATCGGCAGCAATCCTCCGGCGTCGGTAAACCGCAGGTCACCGCCGATTGGGGACGCGAACTGTTGGTAGCTGAAGCCCGCGAGGCTGGTGCTGAGGTTCACCAAGGCCGGGAACGCGGTCAGCGCGCTTTCTCTGTCATAGCCTGTGAACTGGATCGCCATCCGGTAGCGAAAGTCGGCGGGATTCAGCGCCTGGGTGCTCAACCGAATCGGGGTGGGCGTCCAGAACTCACCGCTCGAGTTTGTTCCGTAAAACCGGAAAAAGAAATTGGTGTTGCTCGGCAGGTTGGTGAGCAGGACCGCATACGTCCGGGGATTGAAGTTTGTGTGAAGCGCGATGCTCTGACGGTGCTCCCAGGAATTGCGGTTGGTGCCGCCATCCTGCCGGCCCCAATAGAGCCACATGGACGCGAAGTCATCGCCATAGATGCCTTGGGCAATCGTTGCCGTAACTTTGGCGAGTGCCGTGCTGAGCAAGGTAGCGCTCAGGTTGGTGAAAGACACGTGCTCGAGCGCGGGCAACGGGCGGTCGAGCATCGGGCTAACCAGAGAGACAAATTCTGAGTCGCCAGGCAGCCGGCCGTTTGTTTCCTTGAACCGCGCCGCGGCCAGGCGTGCGTTGTTGATGAACCGCTGGTGCAATTGCCAGGAGGCGACTTTGACGTTGTTGGAATCCACGAGGCAGAAATAATTCCCCGGCTCATTGTTGTAGATCTCCCAGAAAAGAATAAAGGGAAGCGCCTGACGGCCGTAATTCAGCAGCCGCTGGATGTACGCTCGGGTGTTCGGCTCCTGCTGCTCCGGCTTAAGATATCCCCAGCCGTATTCACCGATCCAGATACGCTCACCCGGCAGCACACTTGCTTTGTTGGTTGGGACCATCGACTCCATGTAATCGAGCGTCGCATACAGATCGGCCTTGCTGAGGTTTTGGGCGTCGTACGAGGAGTAGGACAGGAAATCGAGGTTGGTGACGTAGGGGACGACGCTGTTGATCATGCGCAGGTTGCTGCCGGGTTGGTTGGCGATGGCATCGCGCACGCGGTTGGCTTCGGCATAACAAAACACATTTACATTCGTGAAGGTCGTATTGCGTTTGGCATCGTCGATCGCCTTTTGGCGCGTGTTCAGGGAATTGATGAATCCCTGAATCATGGTTGGTGTGGGATTGGTGGTCCAGTTGGCGTTGGGACACAAATAGCCGTCTCCCTCCCAGTGCCCCAGATAAAACGTTTTGCCGGAATTGTTGAAGTTGGTGAGGAAGTACCGCGCCAGGTCGTAGGTTTCGCGGTATTCGTTGGCCGCCTCCGTAGCGGAGTAGCCGTCGAGCGGCCACCAGCCCGAGAACGGGTAGATCCACGCGATGTAGTTCCGGAACGGCAGGTTGAAGACGGTGCGGCAGGACGGTTCATCCCGGGCCAGCGCGACCAGGTTTGTAATGCCCGGTTTCAGCGTTATCCGGTATTGCCGCGGGAAGTCGGACGCCAGGTACATTTTGATGGTGTCGCTCCCCAGGTCCAGGATGGCCTGAGCAGTTTCCACCAGCAGCGTGTTCGTCGTGAACTGATAAAGCCCCGCGAAGGTCTGCGTGCCGACGCGAACATTAAACCGGTCGACTGCGGGGTCGGATAAGTTCGCGGCCGAAGCGATCCGCGCGGATAGCAGCAGTAGCGCAACGCAAAGGGCGGTCGCGCAGGCCGTGAAGCTCCGCCTTTGTTGACGCCGGGCGATGCGCATAGCTCTTAGCAGCACAGATCAGCTCGGCTCGGGGAACCAGGCCGGGTTCAATTGCCTGAGAGCTTTGAACATGAACTGGATCGCCACCGCGCACAACAGCAAGCCCATGATCCGGACTGTGATGCTCATGGCGATGGGGCCCAGCCATTGCGCACCGCGCGCGGAAATGCGCAGGATCAGATAACACACGAGGCAGACCAGCAGGATACAGCCATAGAGCGCCACACGCTGCCCGAGGTTGGCCGCCTGGTTGTGCAGCAAAATGGCGGTCGAGATCGCCCCCGGCCCCGCCAGCATCGGGATCGCCAGCGGCGCCACCGCGATATCCGTTTTTCCCACCCCCGCCGCGGTTTCTTCGGTGGTTTCCTGGACACGCGAGCGCTGCGCCCGCAGCATATCGAGCGCGACCAACAACAGCACAATGCTGGCCGCGAATCCGAAAGCGGGCATCGAGATCCCCAGGAACTTGAAAATCCACTTGCCCGCCAGCGCAAACATAATGAGCACCCCGGCAGTCACAAGGCACGCCAGCCTCGCCATCTTGATCCGCGACTCCGGCGTGTCGTTCGGAGTCATTGCCAGGAACGCGGGCACCGTTGAGAACGGATCAATGATAACGAACAGCGAGCTGGCCGCCAGCAGGATGTATTCGGGAAGGCTCACAGGCATTCCAGTTTAGGCACCCGCGAATTATTTCAGATTTCAGGCGGCGAGGCAACAGGGGGCGAAAATGGCCTCCGTCATGCCGTGAATGATCTTTTTGTCGGGCGGACAAATAGTTGCCAAAACACCGCCGAGCTGAGCCCGGGCCGCATCCGCCTCTCCGGCGACGAAGTAATAGGGACAGAGCCGCACGCGTCCTTTCAAGGGAACAACCTGGTTCCGATCGAAATCAAACCAAGCGGCGTCTACGGTAGCAGGTTTGTGATACCGCTGCAGAACGAAAGGCGAATGTTCGAAGCTCGCGATGGCCTTGTCCACAGCCGCCGTCCAGTCGGCATGAGAAAGGTCGCTGCCGAGATAGACGCCGCGGGAGCCCCAGGCATGGGCTGAAAACCCCGATACCTTCAAAATCAATTCGCGTTCTTTCTGGGAGAGAGTGGTGAGCTGCCGCCAATCAGTGAGATTCAATTGCGGCATGGCCGCGTGGGGGGGCAGGGGGGAGGTCTCGACCAGCCAGGTGTAGGGCATCAGCCGCAGCAGCCGCTGGAAGAAACCTTCGCCCAGTTCCTGGCGCCAGAAACCATGCAGGTTCCGGTTCCACAGCAGAGCGAACAGCATTTTTTCCTCGAAGATCGGCCTGGGCGGAGGAGTCAGACGGATACGTTTCGCCGCCGCGAGTTCGAGAAGTGACTTTGAGTTTGGCACATTGGCGAGGTCGAACAGCTCAAAGAAACGGTAAACGGCGTCTCCGTCGTTGAAGTCGTTGAAATTCGCGTCGCGCACCTGGAACCTGGCCGGGCCCAATTGGCCCACCAGCCACTCCATCTCCGGCCGGTAGGTGGCCGCCTCTTCCGAGACGACGATCTGGACTTTCGGCGCCTCGCCGAAGATCCCGGCAAAGCCGTTGGTCATTCCGTCGGCGCCGCCGAGCACCTTCCCGCCCGTTTGCGAATAGACCTGGTTCAACCATGCTGTTAGACCGATGCCACCCGGGACCGAATCCAACTCTGTCACGCTGATTCCGTGATCGGTGATAAGCAGGTCTGGCCGGATGACTCGAGGCAAGTCGTTCTTGAGGGCAGGGGACCGCTGCAACGCCACCAACTCGGGCGGCTTGCCCTGATCGAGCCAGCGAGCCACCCATTCCGGCTGCTTGCCTTCAACGCTCTTCCGGTAGAGCAAGTTGACCGCGCGATAGAATTGAAGCAACACACGTCCGAGGCTCTCGATCTCGTTCTCCAGTGCCGGGCTGAGAGGAAAGGCTTCCGGCGAGACCCGCCAATGGTGTCCGGCGAAAAGCCCCGCGTGCGGCATCTGCCGCCGCACGAATTGCGCTCGCGCGGCCACCGTTGACTCGATTCCTTTCTCAGCAGCGATCATGGAATTACCGGCTCGGTCGCCGGAATGGGGAACCCTAAGCGTCGGGAGGGACTTCTGCAAGCCCGCGCGATTTGCATTGTTTTGGGCGGGGATTCTCGCACTCTGTCAGCGTCTTCCGCGGCGGCAGGTTATGCAACAGTACAATCTGAACGTCTATGCCCAGGATGTGACCCTTGGCATCGATCGCCACCTCTACGATCCCAATAATACCAGCATCCTTGGACCGTACGACTATTTCGCTCGAGGCGCGGAGGCAAACCTTGCGATATTCCTGATGTACGGGAAGCGCAGACGCGTCTACGCGGACGAAGATTTCCTCCAAGTCACACATTACCGCGGCAAGGCGGGCAGCCATATCATTCGCCAATTGGTGTGTTGCCTGGCGGCCTACCACAGCCGCGCCTTCGATATCGTTCATGGCACGGGGCTCCTGGTGGATTCGCGGAGGAATCTGGGCGTGTTATTGGTTGGGGCGGCTCATTGCGGCAAAAGCACGTTGAGCGCGAGGTTGGGCGACATCATCATGGACGACGACCTCATGCTGGCGAGCAGAGACAAAATGCGGGTGGCGGGAAAAATGGGTTTCGTGTCCTACAAGCATCCCGAAACCGGCAGGAAGTATCTGACCCCGCTGCCGCACGGAGTCAAGGAAGCGCATATCGACCTGGTCTTTCTGCTGGACAAGAAACAAGAGGGAGGAACCGTGATGGACGTGGATAACACCATCCCGCGGAAGTACGCAGTTCCGGATGATCTGCCGCCGTCGCTGAAGAAAGTGTACTTGCGCATGGCGCCTATCCGTGTGGACGCTCCGATTTTCAGGATCGGGACCCGCGGAAAACTGCCTGAAACCCTCCGGCTCGCAAAACAGATCATGGACCAGCACATCTGACGGGGGAGGCGTAGGGCCGTCGCGGGTTGACAACCGATCTCGCGAGCGGCCTGCAGCTTGAAAGCCACAACCTGGTCGGTCAGACCGGTTTTGCGACCGCGGCGGAAGGTGACTTGATTTCAGCGGGTCTCAACGCTCGACCGTTTTAGCCCATCCCCGCGTATTCCTCCTCCGTGATGAGCCTCATGTTCATGAGGATATAATCATGCGTCACCGTTTGCATGTCTTTCACGTAATCCTGCAGGCGGAGCACGTTGGTAAAGCCCAATAATCCGAACAGTCTGATCGCCGCCTCCTGTTTATCGAACAGCTCGGCCTCGAGCCATTTCAAGCCGGATTGCCGGGCGACGTCGATGATCTCGTTAATCATGTTGCGTCCTATGCCTTTGCCGCGGTACACCGGGAGGGTGTGGACGTTGAGCCGACCGATGTGGCGCTTCCAGCCGCCCAGGTTCTGGTTGAGGGAGGCAAGCGCGACAATCTTGTTATCGGCGAGCGCGAGCAAGTGAAGAGCGTGGCCGTGATCAATCTTGGTGCACCACCGCCGGATCACTTTTGGGTCGGAAATGCGTTCCTTGAGAAAGATAAGGTCCTCGGTCGGAAGGGCCTTGAGGAACGTGCTCAGGGCCTTGTAATCCGTTGAAACCAGGGGCCGCAGGGTGAGGCTGACCGAGTTTCGCAGGGAAACATTTTTCGGGTAATTCTCCAATGCAGATTCCATCGACATAATGAATACCTGTACACCCACGCTGCCGCCAAAAAAAGCAATTTCCTGTCCTGCGTGCTCAGGTGCGGATCTGGCCGCTGCCGAACCCGAGCCATTTGTAGCTGGTCAGCTCCTCCAGGCCCATCGGCCCGCGGGCGCCGATTTTGTCGGTGCTAATGCCTATTTCCGCTCCCATTCCGAACTCGCCTCCGTCCGTGAACCGGGTGGAGGCGTTCCAATAAACCGCCGCTGAATCGACCTCGTTCAGGAACTGTTTCGCCCGGGCCTCGTTCGCGGTGACGATGCTGTCGGAGTGGGACGAGCCGTAGTGATTTATATGCCTGATGGCTTCCTGCACGCCGTCCACGATGCGGACGTTCAGAATGTAGTCGTTGTACTCGGTAAAGAAGTCCTCATCCGTTGCGCGGCGGATTTCCGATTTCGGATTTCGGAGTTCGGACTGCAGAATCGCCTCGGTGTCCGCATCGACGCGCAGCCGCACATTCATCGCTCCCAGTTTCTGGGCGATGACCGGCAGGAACTTCAGCGCAATGGGCTTGTCCACGAGCAGCGTTTCCATGGCGTTGCAGACGGCAGGGCGTTGCACTTTGGCGTTAAGGGCGATTTCCTCTGCCATGCGCAGGTCGGCCTCACGATCCACATACACGTGGCAGACGCCTTTGTAGTGCTTGATCACCGGCACCTTCGAGCATTCGGCGACTGCCCGGATCAGGCCTTCGCCGCCGCGGGGCATGCATAAATCAACGTACTGGGTCTGCGAAAGCAGCTCCTTGATTGCCTCGCGGTCGGTGGTCGGCAGCACCTGGATCGCATGTTCAGGATACTGCGGGAGCGCCTTCCGTCCGGCTTCGAGCAGGATTCGGGCAATGGTGTGGTTCGAATTGAGGGCCTCCTTGCCGCCGCGCAAGATGGTTGCGTTGCCGGATTTGAAGCAAAGGCTGGCGGCATCGGCGGTGACGTTCGGTCGCGACTCGTAAATGATCACAACGACGCCGATCGGGGTGCTGAGCTTCTGCAATTTCAAACCGTTGGGGCGGACGCGTTGGTCCAGGATGCGACCGACCGGGTCTGGCAGGGCGGCGACCTCGCGCAGACCTTTCGCCATCGAGCTGATGCGCTTGTCATCCAGCTTCAGCCGGTCGAGCATTGCCGGAGCGAGACCCGTTTTGACGGAAGTCTCCAGGTCGGCGGCGTTGGCCTGCTTGATCGCCGCGGCGTTTTGCTCAAGGGCATCAGCCATCGCCCTAAGGCAAGTGTTCTTTTCGGCCGTAGTCAGCCGGGCGAGCACCCGCGAGGCTGCTTTGGCCTGGGCTGCCAATTGAGTCATCTGTTCCCGCAAACTCATTACTACATCTTAAGCGATCAGCCGATGCTTGAAAATCGAAGACTGAGGAAATCAGCGGTTGCGATGGAGCTGTGAATTAAGTACACCCCCGCTGATGATAGCGGGCGGGCCGCCGGGGGCCTGATTCCAAACAGACATAACGCTATGGACCTGAGCTTCAGCAACAATTCGACAAGCGGTTGCAGAACTCCAATCGCTGGCAGGGTACGCGCGAATCCCCTCTCACCCCAACCCTCTTTGCGAGGAGAAGGGGAACCGGTGGCAGCGCTGTCGTATCTGCAGAGCACCGGGAATCCGGGAAGACGGCTCTCGGAGCACCCCGACGAGAGGGAGAGTAAGAAATCCGAAAGCCACTCACTCGCGAGGTTCTGCAATCGCCTCTGGACTCCAGTTTTGGCATTCCTCCTTGGGGCGCAGGCTGCATACGCGGGCACATTCACGGTGACCTCGCGAGAGGATGCCGGACCGGGCTCGCTGCGGCAGGCGATCCTGGACGTTAATGCCAGCCCGGGCCCCCACCGGATTGAATTCAACCTGGCCGGGGACACCGTTCAGACCTTGGCGCCGCTGACGGCGCTGCCGGCGGTGCTCAGGCCGGTGATGATCGACGGATATTCCCAGCCAGGCAGCAAACCAAACACCTTGCCGTGGGGGAACGACGCCGTGTTGCGCGTGCGCCTGGACGGCATCTACGCGACAAACGGCTTCACCGCCGGGCTGACCCTGTCGACCAGCAACAGCACCGTCCGAGGCCTGGTGATCGTGCGTTTCGATTTTGGAATTACGCTCGATGGTGCGAACAACAACATCATTGCCGGCAACTGGATCGGCGTTGATTTTGACGGCATAGCTCGAGGCCAGACTTTTGAAGGCATCAAGGTCACCTCAACGAGTTTCACTCCGGCGATGCACAACCTTATTGGGGGCGAATCGTATGCCGATCGCAACGTGATTGGAGGAAATTTTTCCGGGATTACGTTTTTTCCGGACGTGGCTTCGGGGAACTCGGTGGTGGGGAATTTTATCGGCACCGATCCCAGCGGACGGCTGCCGCGCGGCAACATCTTTGAGAGCGTTCTTATTCACGCCGCGACGAACATCCAGGTGATCGGGAACGTGCTGGCCGCCGGCACCGGCGCGGGCGCGTGTGGTATCGACCTGTTGAGCACATCAGGCATCCTGGTCCGGCGGAACCTGATCGGCGTCTCGGTTGAGTCCGGCGACGTGGGGCATTCCGCCAGCGGTATCTCCGCGCTGGGTGTCAATGGTCTCCAAATCGGCGGGGTGGACTCATTGGACGGGAACCGAATCGGCTGCAACGGTAGTCACGGGATCGAATTGGTAAGCTGCTCCGAGGCGATTATCGAGGGGAACATAATCGGCACGGGGTCGAGCGGCGCCGAGCCGCTGGGAAACCGGGGATGCGGTGTATTTCTGAGCGGCAGCACGGGCATCCGGGTCGGTCCCTCGAACCAGATAGTGTATAACGGACGCGCTGGCATCACCGTTGCGAGCGGGACGGGCAACTCGATTACCGGCAACATGATTTTCGACAACGGTGGGCTCGGGATCGACCTCGGAGATGACGGCCTTACGCGGAACGACGCGGATGACGCCGACACCGGGGCCAACCAACTGCAAAATTATCCCGTATTGACAGCGGCAAGTATCAGCGAGGGCTGGCTGCGGATCCAGGGCACCCTGCAAAGCCGGCCGGCGACTGTTTACCGGGTCGAATTTTTCGCGAGCTCGGCCTGGGATCCTCTCGGGATTCCGGAAGGGCAAGTCTACCTCGGCTCGACCACCGTGAACACTGACGCGGCGGGCAACAGCGATATAAGCTTTTCCTGCTCGGACCCCGGCTGGTTCACCGCGGCCGACGTCCTTACCGCGACGGCCACGGACCCCGCCGGCAACACATCTGAGTTGTCGGTGGCCGCAACCGCCAACGTGTCGCGGCCTTTCTGGCTGCGGATCTCTT
>DATDCV010000729.1:0-1879 GCA_036524155.1 Verrucomicrobiia bacterium | reverse complement strand
CGGCGCGGCGTATCCAAACTCTGCGATTGCCGGAACCGCGAAGGGGAGAAAAGTTTGGTTTTGTAAACCGTCGCAAATGAAAAAGTCTGATTTCATCGGCATTTTACGCAATTTTGTAGCCGTATGTGCATTTTTCAGGTTTCAAGGCTGGGGTGCGTGCGCCATTTAGATCCTTCAAGTCCCGGCAGGGACGGCCGAACCACCCGTTCTTCTCCGGCCCCTGACGGCACTGGCCGGTCGAAGAAAGGCCTTGTCCTTATGCCATCACCCCCAGGTTTGCCCCCCTTTTTCTCCATCAATCCACTAATCCATTAATCCACTAATCCATTAAGCCTGGTAGCTCCTGGTAACCCGCCCCTCGATGCTTGCATGCTCCCAACGCGCAACCTACATTTTCCGCAATGTTTGACACGATTCGAGCCGAACTGACGCTTGCCACCGACAAATTAGCCCATTTGCGGAGGTTTCTTTGACGTCCCCGGCGCGCAGAAACGCATCGGCGAGCTCGAGACGTTGATGGCGGGTGCCAACTTCTGGAACAACCGCGAGCAGGCTCAGAAGCTGATTGATGAGGCCAATTCACTCCGGGAGAAAACAGAGCCGCTCTTGAAAGCTGAAAAGGTTCTGGAAGATTTCCGCGTGATGGTGGAACTGGGCGAAGCCGAGCCCGAGGCCGCCCAAGCCAAAATCCAGAAGGAATTGGAAGACGACCTGGCAAAATATTTCAAAGACCTGGAAGCGCTCGAACTGAAGGTCTTCCTCAACGGGCCGCACGACCAAAGCAACTGCATCGTCAGCATCAACGCCGGCGCGGGCGGGACCGAGTCCTGCGACTGGGCCAACATGCTCATGCGGATGTATCAGCGCTGGGCTGAACTGCGCGGCTGGGAGATCGAGGTCGAGGACGTGCTCCCCGGCGAAACCGCGGGCATAAAGAGCGCCACGCTGATCTTCAACGGCCGGAATGCCTACGGTTTCACCAAGGCCGAGCGCGGCGTGCATCGCCTGGTCCGCATCTCCCCGTTCGACGCCAACAAACGCCGGCACACCAGTTTCGCCAGCGTGGATGTCATCGCCGAAATCGAGGAGACCTCGAAGGACATTGTGATCCCGCCAACAGATCTACAGGTGGACACTTACCGTTCAGGCGGCAAAGGCGGCCAGAACGTCAACAAGGTCGAGACCGCCGTCCGGATCACCCACATCCCCACCGGCGTTATCGCCGCCTCACAAAGCCAGCGTTCCCAACATCAAAACCGCGCCACGGCGATGAAGTTGCTGCTGTCGAAACTCTATGCCCAGCGTCTCGATGCGCAAAAGGCCGACATGGAACGTTTCTATGGCGAGAAAGGCAGCATTTCCTGGGGCAACCAAATCCGCAGTTACGTTTTCCAACCTTATCGGATGGTCAAAGACCTGCGCACTGGCGTGGAAACGAGCAACGTGCAGGCCGTGATGGACGGTGAGCTGGATCCTTTTGTGAACGGCTGGCTGCGGGCCGGCTGCCCGACCAAGCGGATGCAGGGCGTTAAGGATGAGGAGGCGTGAAAATAAATCCGAAATCCGAAGGCCGAAACCCGATCGAAAACCGAAGCCCGAAATCCGAAGGCCGAAGTTTGATGAGTAGTGCCCGCTTGCACTATCCCCATTGTTGCTGGATTGCGCGACGCGGGCCCTCTTTTAGCGAACGTTCCTGCCCGGGAAAGGGCCTCCTCTCCCTGGCCCTCTCCTCCTCTGGAGG
This sequence comes from Verrucomicrobiia bacterium, assembly GCA_036524155.1. GTDB lineage: Bacteria > Verrucomicrobiota > Verrucomicrobiia > Limisphaerales > UBA8199 > DATDCV01. The sequence goes on along the minus strand of DATDCV010000729.1, from coordinate 138 downwards.
AGAGGGAAGAGTTAGCGCCGCCGGTTTCCCCTCTCCGCCTTTGGGAGAGAGAACTCCCCGAACTGAAGCCTCGCGCCTTGAACGCTTGAACCGGCGGAGTCCTTCTCCCTCTCCTCCTCTGGAGGAGAGGGCTGGGGA
>DATDCV010000728.1:0-2621 GCA_036524155.1 Verrucomicrobiia bacterium | reverse complement strand
GTTTTGTTCTCCATCAACCATCAACCACCTGTCCGCCGTAGCGCTTCTGGCGAAGGCGGATCCACTTTCCTCAATCCCCCTCGCATCCCACGCCAAACGCCGTTCACCAGTCCACCCAAGCGCCGTCGGCGCGGCTCATATCAGCCCAGGCCATCGGCCTGGGTTCAGGTCCCGACCACGCCTGCGGCCTGTAGGGCCGCCTCATCGAACGCCTTCTTTGCCTCCCTCCACCACGGCACCTTTCGCGGCAGACCCCAGCTCCGTTAGGCAGCGCCATGTTTGTAGCAACGCCAACCCAACGTGACCGTCCTAAGGGTTTGTTCAAAAACTAATTCCGATTTTGGCGTGGGACAAGGGTGTAATTCCACTCCGGCAGGATTGAGTGTTTGATGAGAGCGAGTTGGCGCATTTGTTGGTCCGAGATTTTGCCGCCTGTTTCAAATTTCCTCGTGACCAGGGAACTGGTTACTCTCAGTCCGGTTTGGGTTTTGGTTTCCCGGATCAGGCGCAAGATGGTTGCATAGCTATCCAGAGGTTGCCCCGCCCAGTGCTTGCTGACTTCGCTGAAGAGGCGGTGTTCAATCGGATTCCATTTGGAGGCTCCGGTCGGATAATGGCAAACGGTGACCTTCAACCCAAAGGGGTCGACCAGTTTTTCCTGAAGTTCATGTTTCCAGGCGCGAACCCGAGCGCCATTGCTGCCGCCACTGTCGGCCAAGATCAACAAGCCAGCAGCGCCCTTGAAGTTCCTACGTCCATAATCGCGCCACCAGTGAGTCACGTTGCTGGCGGCAAACTCCGGAGTGTCATGCGAGGTTCCCACAAAGATCGAACCGCGATTATGGATGAGGTCGAGAATACCATAGGGATTGGCCATGCCGATGGCTTCCGAACGGAAGTCATGATCCTTGACGGCCGTGGGCTGCAAACTCCAGACCTGACCCGCGTTCTTGAAATTGCCGACCAGTTCCTTCTTCTTGGTATCGACGCTGATCACCGGCAAGCCCTGGCGTTCAAATTGCCTTTTCTGACGGGCAATGCATTGAAACTGTCGATCCCGGTCCGGATGCGCGGCGGAAAGCGATTTGCCATTGGCGTGCAAGGAATACCCCAGTTCGTCCAGTAATCGGGCGACCGTGTTGGCACTGACCGTGATATTCCATCGGCGCAACTCCTGGGCGATTTGGCGCAGTCGTTTTCCGGTCCAAAGCCGGCGACGACCGGTGGGGTCTCCGGCCGTATTCTCCTGGAGCAGGCCGGCCAACCGCCTCATCAAGCCGGGCGTTTTTTTTCAGCCCGCGGCCGCCCACCGCCAGGCCGACGAACCCGAGAGGGATCAATTTTCCCTTCCATGAGCTCATGCCTTCCCCGCGCAACGGTCTCCTCGTCCAAGCCCAAAATCTCAGCCAGGTGTCGATCACCACCATGGCCTTGCTTCAAGCTTTCCAAGCCCGCGTAGAGGCGTCGTTGCTGTTCATCGAGCAGGCTGTAAAACAGCACAATGGCTGCCCGTCGTTGCTGGTCCTCTTCATCAACGATGTAGCCCAGCGCCCTGCGGGCGGCCAACTGCTCCTGCCGTCGGGTGCGGTCAGCGGCGGTATAAAGGTAAAGCCCTTGGAACTCATCACGGTGAATGCGACCGCATTGAGCCAACTGACGCAAGACATCCTTGGTTGGCACATGCAAGAGCCCGTCCAATTCGACAGTCAGATAACCTGCCGGCGCCGCCACCACGAGGGATTGAGCCGTGTCCAATAAAGTGCCCTGGCGCGAGAACCAGGCGCCGCGAGCCATCCAAAGTCCATCGTGGTCGAAGCGGGGAGTCGATTGGAGCGTGTAGAAACTGCCGCGGTGCGAATAGCTGGTGAGATAGGGGAGCGCGTCGAGTTTTCGAAAGACCGTCATGTCTACCGCGGTGCCCAGGGCAGCCTTCATCTCCGGCATGGTGACTGCGCGGAGGCGTTGGAAGAGTTTGATCAGGGGATCAAGCGTGAATCGAACGGGTCTCATATTGTTAGTATAACGCCTGAAGAACCGATGCAAAGCATTATTCTAACATGGATTGACCTGAAGGATGCGAAGGGGTGAAAAGCAGCATGCCGCCGTCTTTATTGGAGATTATGAAGCATTGCAGGCGAACACAGCAGGCGATCAGGCTCTAGTTATTGTTATAACTCCGCTTTTATATCCGGGTTTTGTTTTTGAGCGGGTCCTAAGCTCCATCGGAGCGGCATATTCCGGGCCACACAGGCACATGCCGCCCCGCTGGGGCTTAAAAAGGTTATTGGTTTGGAAACTATAAACATGGCGGTCCTCCGGACCTTGCCCCATGCACACGCCCGCCTATAGCAGAACGCCCCAAACTCAGCGACTCGACCCACGAGACGCCATGATTGCAGCCGCGACGCGCGAGTCCGAAATCCGCAAACTGAAATTTAGCGCAGAGGTTTGGAGGACGCAGAGGACTGAGCGACCGGAAACCGAAACAACTGAAGGCTGGAACCGCTTATCAACGCTCATCGGCGCGGGTTATACCACGCCAGGCGATTGGTCTGGATTCAGATCCCGAGCACGCCTGCGGTCTGTAGGGCCGCCTCATGAAACGCCTTCTTTGCCTCCCG
>DATDCV010000727.1:0-10163 GCA_036524155.1 Verrucomicrobiia bacterium | reverse complement strand
CCGGCTACGAGGACACCGACGCCGGCGTGAACCTCATCCTGCGCGCGGTAGACCGCGACGACTCCCGCCCGGTCTGGTTTTCCAACTGGGGAACCGACCGCGGCTCCGCTCCAAGCTGCCTAAAACGGACGCTGGACCGCGTCTTGCGCGAACGCGGCCCGGGCGGCTACGCCGCTTTCAAACAAAAGCTGCGCCTGGCATCGGCCGACGAGTTCGGCGATCACACCACCAACGCCGCTCCGTCGTTCACGCTCTGGGTGGATACCTTCCGCCCCGAGCTCGGGGGCAAACGCTGGTATCACCGGTTCTCCGCGCTGACAGCCCGGGCCGATGGTTTCGATTTGGAACGCGACGCCCGCATGGGCCATGGCCCGTTGGGCGCACTCTATCCAACCAACACCACTCATCCGCAAAAGGAAGGCGACACGATGACGTTCCTTTACCTCGTGCCCAACGGCCTCAGCGAGCCGAAAGAGCCGACGTGGGGAAGCTGGGCGGGGCGGTACGGACACCAGGACGCGTTTCCAGGCAAGCCTTACTTCTGGGCCAATCAAGCAGACGAGTGGCAGGGCGCCACCAACCGGGATAACACCCTCCAACGCTGGGCCGCCGATCTTCAAAACGACTTCCGCGCTCGCCTGGATTGGTGCGTGAAACCGCCCCGCGAAGCCAATCATCCGCCGCGAGTGGTGGTCAACGGTGATGCGAGTCAAAAAACGCTCCGGCTTGCCGCGCAGCCCGGTCCCGAATTGAAACTCGATGCTTGCGCTTCGACCGACCCGGACCGCCAGTCTCTCCGCTTCAACTGGTTCGTTTACCCCGAGGCGGGGAACTACGCGGGGCACGTCGTGATCGAGGGAACCAACTTACCTTTGGCATCGGTTCGAGTCCCCCGGGATGCCGCCGGCAAGTTGATCCACGTGGTTCTCGCCGTGACGGACACCGGCGATCCGCCGCTCACGCGCTATCGCCGGGTGGTGGTGAACGTCGCGTCTACCAACTCCTCCTGGGCCGTGCTCGCGCCCCTCTTTCGGCCGCCACCCGAGTTCGACGGACAGTTCGGCGCCTACCGCTCCCCGCTCAGGTTCGCGGACGGATCGATGGCGCGCACTGCCGCGGACTGGTCCCGGCGACGCCGGGAAATCTTAGGCCACTGGCAGGAACTCCTGGGCCCGTGGCCGCCGGTCCTTGAGCACCCACGGGTCGAGGTCGTCGGTACCACCCACCGGGAAAACTTCAACCAGCACCGTGTCCGGCTCGAGATCGCCCCCGACCAAACCGGCGAAGGCTGGTTACTTGTCCCGGACGGCAACGGACCTTTCCCCGCAGTCCTGGTCGTGTACTACGAGCCGGAGACGAGCGTGGGGCTGGGCAAAGAACCGCTTCGGGATTTTGGCTATCAGCTCGCGCGGCGCGGATTCGTCACCCTGTCGATTGGAACTCCCGGCGGGAACGCCTGGCAGCCTGAGACCGGCGCCGCCCAATGCCAGCCGCTTTCCTTCCACGCCTACGTGGCGGCCAATTGCTGGCGCGCGCTCGCCGCTTTGCCGGCCGTGGACCGGGCGCGCATCGGTGTGGTCGGCCACTCATATGGCGGCAAATGGGCCCTGTTCGCCGGCGCGCTCTGGGACAAGTTCGCGGCGGTGGCGGTGAGCGACCCGGGCATCGTGTTCGATGAAACTCGGCCCAACGTGAACTACTGGGAACCGTGGTATCTCGGTTTTGACCCCGCTCAGAAACGGCCCAAAGCCGGTCTGCCAGCTCCCGACAACCCTCGCACGGGCGCCTATCGGCGAATGATCGAAGCCGACGACGACTTGCCTGAGCTGCACGCGCTCATCGCTCCCCGGCCGTTCCTTGTATCCGGCGGCTCGGAGGATCCTCCCTCACGCTGGCTCGCGCTCAATCACCTGGCCGCCGTGAACCAGTTGCTGGGCTTCACCAACCGGGTCGGGATGAGCAATCGCCCGGCTCACACTCCCACCGCGGAATCGAACGAACAGCTCTATCGGTTCTTCGAGCATTTTCTGCGGGAAGCCGCTCCGTGAGGAAGAGGCTCAGCGCGATTCGAGGAATCCTTCCTGTCATTAACAGGTCGCCGAAGGCCGGAGGTCGGCTGAGGCCCACGCCGGCTTGAGCCTCGCGGCAGGCCGGACGGTTCGGTCCGGGCGCGAGCCACGCCGGAACGGCGGTGCCCCACCGACAATGAAGGGGAGACTGGCCGATTCGCTTTGCTTTGGTGTTTTGGTTTTGACAAGTGCACCATCATGGCTTATTAAGCCATTCAGTACTCCTTATAATGAGATCTCCGGGCGAAGCCTTGGGCACGGACCGTCCCGCGGCCGCCCGGCGGGGTGGTGGAAGTCTATCACAGCGCGGCAGGCTTTCCGGCCTGCCATTCGTCGGGCGGCTGGGTTAGGCCTCGCGCTGGAGCTCGGGGCGGGTTGCGTGCGGATCCTCCGGCGCCGACGCCAGCTTGCCGATTTCAGGGAGGAGTGAAAACCAAGAGCCGCCTTCGGTTTGTTCAGGCTGGAGGTAAAGGTGACCGTATATGAAGCACATCGTTTTGTTCTTTCGTGCCGGCTGCGGGGTGCTGGCGAGCATCATTCTCCTGGGGGCCGCGTGCGCCCGTGCCAACGTAACGACGGTGGGATGGTACCGGCTGGGAGAAAATGACGGCAGCCTCGCGCCCGGCGACGTGGTGAAGGCGGGCACTGCGGACCTGCTGCGGGTGGACCCGCTGCGGCGCTACGGGAGCCCGCTCTACAGCGACTTGGTGGCCAGGACCGCGGCGAACGAGCTGGGGAGTTCGCTGTCGGTGCTTTTCAACGGGTCCGGGCAGTTTCTGAGCAACGCGATCGTCACGGGAGCGCGTAACAATTTCGGCATCGAGGCCTGGGTCGCGGTCTCGCCGTCGGTCCAGGGGAGTTTTGTGATTGCGCACAACGGCAACACATTTTCCAACGGTTGGGGCCTGGGAGTGACAGTCGGGTTTTTCGGCACAACCACCTATTACGGCGAACTCGGCGGCGGGATTAAGGTGGCGAGCAGCGCCGGGCGCCCGGGCGCCTGGACGCATGTCGCGCTCGTGCGCGACAGCGGCACGAACACGTTTTATCTCAACGGCGAGCCGGCTACGACGCTGACCAATCTCGGCCCCGGGTTTCCCGTGGGCGGTTTTGCCATAGCGGGGACCCCGCAAGCGCCGCACGGTGGCTACCTGCCGGGGCTGGTTGACGAAGTCCGCGTGTTCACGTTCGCCGCCGGGCAGTTCAGCCCGGACGACCTGCTGCTGCACCATCAGCTGCCGGGGACACTGCCGCCAGGCGGCATCATCCAGACCGGCGCGACGCTCGAGGGCGAAGTCAATTCGCTCGGCTTGCCAACCACGGCGTGGTTCGAGTGGGACACCTCCACGAATTTTGCCAATGCCACCCCGCCGCAGGACCTGGGGAGCGGCTTTACGCGCACGAATTTCAGCGAGGCGCTGGCCGGTTTGAGCCGGGACACGATTTATTACTACCGCAGCGTGTCCTCCAACCGCTTCGGAATTCAGCATGGCGCGGAGCAGGCCTTCACGCTCAACCCGTCGGTGGCGACGCTATTTCCCGCCGCGCTCAGCGGGACCAGCGCAGCCTTGAGCGGTGTGGCGGCTCCGAAAGGGGTAAGCCTCAGCGGCTGGTTTGAGTGGGGGCTGACCACCAATTACGGCAACGTGACCGCGCCGCAGCCCCTGGGCAACGGTTCCACCGAGACGAACTTCAGCGCGGTGGTCACGAACCTGTTCCCCGGCGCGACGATCTATTACCGCGCGCTCGCCGCGGACGGCGTCAACCTGCTGGCGGGCACGAACGTGACTTTCGTGGCGCCGGGTGCCGAGTTTGACCGCGTGATTCCCGCCACGGTGAACGTCACGATCCAGCCACCGGATGCGGTCGCGGATGGCGCCCGCTGGATGCTGGACGGAGGCCCGGCGCAGCCGCCGGGGATCCCGGAAACGACGGTAGCGCCCGGGCACCACACGGTGAGTTTCGGCAACCTGCCGAAGTGGCACGAGCCGCCGGCGGTCCAGCTATTTGTCGCCGGGGGCCAAACATCCGAGGTGTCGGTGGTATTTTCGCCGCTGCCGACTTACGATTTTCACGATGTGCCCGAGCAGCAGGCGAGGCCGGGCGAGCTGGTCGAATTTTTCGTAACCGGGGCCTCGAATGTCACACTGCAGGCTTCGGCCTCGCCCCCGCCGGCGGGGCCCACGACCTTTGACACGGCGACCGGCCGGTTCACTTACCTGGCGGCGCCAGGCGATCGGCTGCCGTTTTCGCTGACATTCTCGACGGGCGGCGTGGCGGTGGCGACAAGCCTGATCACGCCGCAGCCGAGCCTCCCCAACGAGGAGATCACGATCAACTACGGCCGGCCGCTGCCGGACGAAGAGAGCCGCAATTACATCAGCATCAGCGAGAGTCTCAATCCGCCGGAGGTGTTCAACGACGCCACCAACCAGACGCTGACGGTGGACATTTCGGGCAAGACGCTGGTTTTCGACGCCGCACACCCCAACAATTTGCACCGCCAGTACAATGGGCGCGACAACATCAGGGAGTTCCGGCTGTATGCGGACAAGGTGACGATTCGCAGCCCGCTGCAGCTACCGCAAACGCACGTCACCGTTCACGCCCGCGAGTTGCGCTTCGAGGGCCCCGGGCTGATTGACACGACGCCGGTCGCTCGCCGGCTCCTGCCGGACGGGGTGCAGTGGGGGGACGGGCGCACCAACGGGTATGCGGGCGACCCCGGCCACGACGGCGGCGACGCGGACATTTACGTGCAGACCTTTCATGCGGACCCGGCGACGCCTACGCCGTTTATCTTGCGGGGCGGAGCCGGTGGCGTGGCCGGCGAGGGGCGCGACGGTGTATTTGAGGGCAACGGCATGTTTGCGCCTTCGCTGGACGACACCAATTGGGTGGCGCTGATGACGCGGGCGGGGAACTTCATTTGCCGGGTGGTGAACGAAGGCGTGGAGCTGTATCAGCAGGTGACTGTCGAAACTAACGTGGCGTCGACTTGCGGCAGCCAGGTGCCCGCCTACGGCGAGCCGGCAGTGCCGTCCGGGACCCCGGGCGCCGGCGGCCGCGGCGGCACGCTGCGCTCGACGCTGGACCTGTCGCCCTTTGTGGACCAGGCCGGCGGAGCGCCGGGAGCCTCCGCCAGCAATCACATCGGCGGCACGCTGTTCTTCAGGTACATCTACCGCGACACCCTCATCCGCACCGTCAAAGGCGTAACCACCGTCGTGGACAGCGACACGCTGGCGCCGAAATTGCCGGGAGCCGATGCCCCCGCGCCGCTGGGAGCCGCGGGTGCGGCGGGCAGCCTGGTGCTGACCAACCCGGGGGCGTGGCTGCATTCGTTCGCGGTGCGCGGCGTGGTAGGCTATGCCAAGGACGCCTATCTCGACGGCCATGTGGCCGAAACCCAATCGCTGCTGGCCGACTACCGCGGCTACCTCGAGGAGCTCCAGCCGGCGGTCGGGTCTGTAACGAACCTGAGCGACACGGAATTTGCGGAAACCACCAGCCTCGACCAGTTGAACCTGGAGCTGGAAACGATCCTGCACCGGATTGACTCGAATCTCGATTTCTTCGGCAACCCCGCCGGATGGGTACCGTTGCTTTCGCTGGAGGCGAACCTCACCGCTTTCGAGCACGAAATTGACCAGTCCATCCCCATCCTGTACCTGGCCTACTGGCTGAATAACGCCGCGACCAACTTGCAGAACTCGCTGGCGGCCTCGGGCCTCGCGGTGGACAAGCTCAAGGCCGAGCTGAACGACATGATCACGGCCTACAACCGGGCCCAAGTGGACATTCCGCTGCTGAAAGTCCAGTCGGACGTGATTAACACGCGGATCGCCGAGCAGCAAACTGATCTGCTGCTGCTCCAGCAACAACTGCTGGCCCGGGCGCAGCAGAACGCGGCCGACCGGCACAATGTTCCCTTCTGGAAGAAAGCTCTGGGGGTGCTTTCCGTGGTCGCTGACCTCGTGCCGGTCGGGCAGCCGGTGGTCGGCAAGATCGGTGCCGGGCTGGGCCTGCTCGCCCAGTTGGACCCCGAACACCCCGTCGAAAGCGCCAAGTCGCTGACCAACGCCTTCGACGTGTTCAAGAACAACGTCGATATTCGCGTTTGCCTCGGCAGCTCGGCCACCAATTCCAGCGGCAGCGCCACCAACGCCGTCAAGAAGGACCAGCTCAAGCAAATGACCGAGTGCGGCAAGTTCCTGAAAGGCGAACTCAAGGAAGTTGCGGCGATCTTCAAAAACACCCAGGTGGACAAGAAAGAAGTGCAGGCGGAACTGGACAAGCTCAAAGCCGCCGACCCGGTTTTTCAGCAGGCGGTGGCCAAGCTCGAGGAACTCAACAAGGACAAGGAGAAGTTTGCGCAGGAATTGGCGGCGGCGTTGCAGGCCGTAACCACGCTGACCAGCGACATGGCGGAGAACACGCTCGCGACGGACCACCTCGAGAACCAGGTCGCCGCGGGCCTGGCGCTCCTCGACCACACCGCGCTGCTGCACATCAAGGAAATGGAGCGCCGCGCGAAGGACCGGCTGCTCACGTTCCAGTACTACGTCGCTCAGGCCTTCCAGTACCGGGTGCTCCAGCCTTACGGCGGCAACCTCCACCTCAACCGCCTGTTTGACCAGTTCCAGGCGCTGATCCAGGCCGGCAATTCAACCGTGCTGAGCCCGCAGGATTTCGACACCTTGAAGGGGATCTACCTCGCGGACTTGCAGGATACGATCGCTCAGACGCTGACCATCCTCAACGCCAACGCGCCGGCGCACTCCCTGCCCGTCCAACTGCAGTTGACCGCTGCCGACTTGCAGCAGCTCAACACCAGCGGCCGGCTGACCCTCAATCTCAGGGACCGCGGCATCTTCCCCAGCAGCCACGAAAACATCCGCCTCATCAACCTGCGCACACGCGCGCTCACCGCCCATCCCGTGGACGGCAGCATCGGTTCGTTCGCGCTGCTTTATCTCGATTTCGAGCACCTGGGCACTTCGCGGGTTACCGCCGGCGGCCAGACCTATCTCTTCCGCCACTACCAGACCGACGCCGTCAACCCGATCACCTGGAACACGGTGTTCGATGGGATCGCCAACGCGTTCAGCAACAGCCAACTCAGCCCCGCCGCCCAGTCCCTCCTGTCGGTGCTGCTGGCCCAGCCCACGACCAACAACCTGCTGCTCTTCGCCTATCCGGGCGCGGATGCGGACATCGTCATCCACAAGGAAGTGCAGACCGACAACAACATCGACCTGGCCCTGGACAGCCTGGTGATCGAGGTGGAGTACGAATTCGCCGCGGCAAACTCGGCCCGGCCGCCGCTGGACGTCGTCGTGTCCGACGGGTTGCAGCCGATCATCGCGTTGAGCCAGGCCGACCTCAACGGCCGCCGCGACGGGCAGGGCAGTTTCCACCGCATCTATCCGTCCGGCGCGACCGTGACGTTGCAGGCGCCGGCCACCTACGGCGCGCGGCCCTTCCAGCGCTGGGTGCTCAACAACCAACCCGCCGCCGCCGGCCAAACAGCCGTCACCGTGGCGCTGATTACGGCCATGACCGCGGAAGCGCAGTACGGCCAGCCCGTCGGGATCGCGCCCGAGATTATCCAGCAACCGCAGGACACGGCCGGCACGTTGGGCGGTGCGGCCAGTTTCGCGGTGCTGGCCGCCGGCAGCACCCCGCTGGCGTTCCAATGGCAGAAAGGCGCGACGCCCCTGAACGACGGCGGCCACATCGCTGGCGCCCTGACTGCGACCCTCGTGATTACCAACCTGGCGCTCTCCGATGCGGCGCCCTATTCGGTCGTCGTGAGCAACTCCAGTGGCACGCTCGCCAGCCGGGCCGCGTTGCTGACTGTCACTGGCCCGGCGCTGGTGCCCACCGCCGCGGCCTCCCCGGGCTCGTTCGGTTTCTATTTCTCCACCGTGCCCGGCTTGAGCTACATCATCGAACAAAAACCGACGCTGGACACCCCAACCTGGACGACGGTGCAGGTGCTGACCGGCACCGGCGGCGTGCTGCAGTTCAGCAACCCACCGCCCGCCGACTCGTCCTTTTACCGGCTGCGGGTCCAGTAGAGCAGATGTCAATGCTCAATGCAGGCGGCAAGGTGAGCCTCAGCGCGTATGCATGAAAGGGGTGGGGACGGCCTCGTCCCCATCTGGAGCTGCTATCATTTCAACCAACGCAGGGACGAGGCCGTCCCCGCCCCCTTCTGAGGCTTCATGCATACGCGCTGGGTGAGCCTTGACGGCGGAGGCACAGGGCACAGCCGACTAACGATCCGATGCGCGAAGCGCGAGATCCACCCTGCGGAGCGCATGTTCAACAACGCGAGCACACCGCGCACGCGACAAGTCGCTCTGCGGTCGGCGATGGTGCTGGGCCACGCCAAGAACAGCGTGCGCGGGTGAGTGAAGAGAAAAGCGGGCATTTTTTGTAGTGGCAGGTTTAGTGGGTTCGTGGTTCATTGATAGCCATGAGCCCTCTGAACGCACAAAGGAAAGGAGTCTAATTGTGAATAAACTTCAACGCAGTTGGCTGTTGCTGCGAAGTTCGCTCTCGGTTATTGGCTGCAACAAACAGTTGCTGGTCATGAAATCGATCCTGTTTCTGCTGCTGGTGAGCTCGTGCGCAGCCTTCGCCGCTACCGAGGAACAAATTCAGAAGACCTTCGGTCTTGACCCCGGTGGCACCCTCGTGGTGGACGTGGATTTCGGTTCGATCGATGTCACCACCAACTCCACGAGCGAGGTTGCGGTGGATGTGTGGCGCAAGATCACGCGCAGAAACAAGGCGGATGAGGAGGCATTCTTGCGCGACAACCCCGTCAAACTCTCGCAGGAAGGGACTACCGTGACCGTGAAGTCGCGCGCGGCACACAAACTGGGTTGGTTGAGCGGCTGGCGGAATCGCAACGAGGCGAAATACACCGTGCGCGTCCCGGCCCGGTTCAACGCCCGGCTCAAGACGTCAGGCGGGGGCATTGGCGTTAGCGATCTGACCGGCGAAGTGAAGGCGGACACGAGCGGGGGAGGACTTCGGTTTGCGCGGGTGCACGGGCCAATCGACGGCAACACTTCGGGAGGAGGCATTCGGGTCAACGACTGCGAGGGTAATATCCGTATAGAGACGAGCGGAGGAGGCATTGATGTCCTCGGCGGATCGGGCTCCCTCAAAGGCCACACGTCCGGCGGCGCGGTGCTCGTCAAAGATTTTCTGGGGCCGGCGGCGGTCGGGACGAGTGGCGGCGGGCTCACTCTGGAGAATATCAAAGGCGCCCTGTCAGGCACGACCTCCGGCGGAGCGATCAAAGCCGTGCTCATCTCACCAGTGCCGGGCGCAGTAACTCTATCAACCTCGGGCGGGGGTGTAACTCTGAGAGTCCCCGAGAGTGCTGCGTTCAATCTGGACGCCTCCACCTCGAGCGGCAGCGTAAGCTGTGAGTTGCCCGTCACCGTGCAGGGCAAGCTCCAGCGCAGCCGGCTGAGGGGCGTTGTGAACGGCGGCGGCGAGGCCGTGACCTTGCGCAGCAGCGGTGGAGGTATTCACGTCAACAAACTGTAACGATCGGGATGGGAGCTTCTCCTGTCAGGGAACAATGCGGAGCACATCCCGGTATTGTTTTTCAACGTTCTCCTTTCTGAAAGGCATGGGCCGAGCGCCCGCTTTTAGAAACAAAGGAATCATATCGCCATAGTGGGGGCTTGAAGGATTCCCTGACTGCCCCGGCACGGTTACGAGCGTCATGGGTTCGTCCAGACCGAAATCCACAATCATGCGCATCGCGGGGATGGTGGCGACGTGAAACTCGTCGCCCCAGGAGAAGGTGGCAGCGTTGATGGAGTGGGTATCGCCGCCGGCTGGATACGGTCCCCGGTTGAAGTACGAATTAAAGAAGATTGTCTGTTTGGTAAAATCGTGTTGCCAGTGATAGGTGTGGATTTTTCCCCATTGCCATTTGGATCGGTTTGAGCCGAGCCGCTGCTCGAGGAGCCGGATCGATTTCTGCAGGGCCTCAGCGATGATGGCTTCCCGGGACTCTTTTTCCGTGGTCAGGACATTGTCCCAGAAGGGGGATTCGGGCCG
>DATDCV010000726.1:0-4437 GCA_036524155.1 Verrucomicrobiia bacterium | reverse complement strand
TGCTCGATGCCAAGAAGGCCGGCAAAATCCGCTTCATCGGCTTCACCGGGCACGCAGTTGGCGTGACCGGCCGAAAGCCATCGGCGCGTGGCAGGGGCCCGGGTTCTGGCGGCGCTCGGAGCAATTCCGCTCCGCGAAACGTGCGGCGCTACGTGCCCGGTTGCTCGCCATCAACCCATTATTTTGGCTGGCTGCGCGCCAGATTGTCACCGGGCTGGTCTTCATGGTGCTCGTCATGGTCCTCGTCACGGTCACGGTTTACGTCGCGGCGCCCTTTTTCGGACGCATGTTTGGGGCGGGAGCGGCCACTCCCGTGGGCGGGCAGTTATTTGCCTGGCTGTGGACCGGGCTGGCAATTCACGCCCTCGTGCTTTATTACGCGGCCATGTCGGCCTCGCAACCCCTGGCCGAGCAGAAACAAATGGGCGCCCTGGAGCTGATTCTCAGCACTTCCACCACGGAACGAACCATCTCACGCGGACTCTGGCTCGCATACGGACGCAAAATGCTCTTCCCCGCGGTTCTGGCCGTGCTGGTTCACGCGTTCTTTATTTGGATGTGCATGGTGATGGCGACGCTCGATCCTCCGGGACCCCTTCCCCCCGGAACCACACCGGGCGAGGTCTTTTGGGGTGCCCTGCTTCAAAAACCCTTACGGGGCCAGGTGCTGGACTGGCGTTTCGGCTTCATGCTCCGCTGCGCGTTGATCATCCTCCTGCAACTGGTGGTGACCTGGCCGACCCTCGGCTGGGTGGGGCGTTGGCTGGGATTGCGGATGAAGCACCCCGCGCTTGCTCCCCTGACTTCTCTGGCGGTGTTGTGCGCTCCGCCTGTTTTGCTGTTCAGCCTGGCATGCTACCTCGCGGACAGACTGCATCTCGACCGCATGCCGGAGCGCCAATTTCTGCCGATGATGATGTGGCTGGCCCTTACTATCGGGGTTGGGCACTGCGTGGTGCTGTCCGTCTGGGCGGCGACGTGCCTGCGCAGTCGTCTGCGGTCCGTCGCCATGAGCCGCTACGAACCCCTGCCTCGCTGGCGATGGCGACTCCCCGACCCGCGCGCCGTCCGCCGTTTCGCCATCGCCACTGGCGTGGTTGCGATCGTTGTGGTCTCGCTGGTCACCGGTTATTACGCCTATCAGAACTGGCGCAGCACGCACGCCTGGAGGAGCTTTCAAAACTCGCTGGAGCGGAAGGGAGAATCGCTCAGCCTCCGGCCGCTGTTGTCTGAAGCGGTGCCGGACTCGGCGAACTTCGCCCGATCGCCTGCTTTTCTGGGTCTGCTCAGCAAGACGAACCGCCAAACCGCAGCCTTGTTCGCGCAGTTACGATCCGTTGTGCCGCCAAACAGCTTTTCCCAGGCTAAGTCCATGATGTTGGACTGGACCCGCCAGACTCCCTCGACACTCCAGGATTTCGCATTCTGGGCCAGGCCGAAATCCGGAAGCGGCACCAGGACAAGACGCCAAGGGGATGCCGCGGCCATCCTGCAAGGGCTGCAATCCCAGAGCCGACTGCTGCGGGAATTGGCGGCAGCCGCGAACCGCCTTACGGCTTTTCAGACCTCGACCAACCGCGATGCAGGAGCGGTGCTTCGCCCCGTCCCGGAACAGGTGCTGGTGCTCGAACGCTTGCACCTGCTGCTCCAGGTGCGCGCCTGTGCCGCGCTGGCCCTGGGCCAAAACGCGGACGCCGCTGAAGATGTGCTGACTGGCCTCCGCCTGGCCCGGTTGGCGCGGCAGCTCCCGGACGTGCGCTCCACGGTGCGCGTGCAGGTGCTGCTGGCGCGCTCTTTGCAGCCCTTGTGGGACGGACTTAGCCAACATGCCTGGACGGGGCCGCAGCTCACTGCCTTTCAGCATGAACTCGCCGGCTTCAACTTGCTCGCCGATTACACCAACGCTGTCCAAAGGGTTGTGCTGGCCCATATCGAGGTTTGGCGCGCGATCCCCGACAGCACCAATTCGTATGTCGGCGATCCTGCCTGGGACGCCGCTTACGCGCACGAGCTTGCCCTGCAACTCCAGCCGCGCGCGTCGTGGTTCGACAGTTGCATTCAGCTTCACGACGCGGGCCGGAGCCTGATGGCGCAGGTGGATGTCGCCGCCGGCCGGATTTGGGCGGCCGCGAGCTGGTCCAACCTCAACGGGCTGCCGTTGGATTCGCCGAGCAGGGAGTTGCTGCAACAGTCCTTGTGGTGGGGAGCAAACCCGGCAGTGGTCGCCTTTGCGCAAACTTCGGTGAACCAGGCGATCGTCGCCTGCGCCTTGGAGCGTTTCCGTCTGGTGAACGGCGGTTATCCTCAGACGCTCGAAGAACTTGTGCCGGCGCTCCTCGACCGCGTCCCGCATGATGCCGTTTCCGGCCGGCCCATTGCTTATCAGCCGGCCCCGGACGGCGGTTTCGTTCTCCGCGGCGTCGGCCCGAATGGAACCGACGACCGCACCAAAAGCGCCTCGGACGATTGGCTGTGGGCGTACTCCACCAACACGGCAAGCGCAAAAAAGTAGGGCAAATGGGCCTTCGCTCGGGCGAGGTTAGCCCTTCTGCAATCGACCTCACCTCTTCACCCAGGCGTCGGCCATAGTGGTCGTTTGCATAAGGTGCGCCCGGCTCCAGGATTTCTGAGCGCCGTTGTCCTCCCGCCGGGATGCCGTTCGTCATATGATTGTGCGGATGGAGTTGCCCTTGAAACAAAGTCCAGCCGCCACGAATTATTTAAAGATCTAAATGCACTGAAACCATACGATTATGATTAAGAAGATACTCATCGGTCTGGCGGCTATCGTCGCCGTTTTTCTCATCATCGCCCCCACGCGGCCAGCCGACTTTCGCGTCGAACGAACCGCATTGCTCCCGGCGCCCGCCGCGGCGCTGTTCGAGCATGTGAACGACCACCACAAGTTTGCCGCCTGGAACCCGTTCATGAAACTCGATCCCAATGTGAGGAACACCTACAGCGGACCGGACTCCGGTGTCGGCGCGGTGTGCCATTGGGAGGGCAACCGCAACGTGGGAGCCGGAACCTGCACGATCATTGAGAGCAAGCCCGGCGAGCTCGTGCGGAGCCGCATGGACTGGAAGCGACCGATGGAAGGGACCGCCACCGTGGATTTCACCTTCGAACCTGAGGGTGACAAAACCCGGGTCACGTGGGCGATGTATGGCAAAAACAATTTCATGGGCAAGATGGTGAGCCTGTTCATCGACTGCGATAAAATGTGCGGCCCGCAGTTTGAGAAAGGACTCGCCGATCTCGGCGCGGTAGCCGCCGCCCCGGCCTTGGTCGCAACCCCGTAGAAAAACAGCACGATGCGGGCTAACATGAACCAAGCGTCGTCCCGTTCCGAGTATCTGGTCCTTCCGCAGCGCACTGCACCTTTAGTTCCATTTACCGAACCTCCGAGTCGGGCTAATCATGGGCAAATGAACGCAGATTACCGTCACACAGCAACAGCCAACCTGCAAATGGCCGGCCGGTTCCCGCGCCGTGCCCTGCGGACTCCGGTGCTGGCGACCCCCTTCCGCCCGCAACCCGCCGCTAAACGCGAAGTGCTCCGCGCCTTGCGCGCTGCCGAAATGGCGGCGTGGGAAGCCGCCCCGCCTTCGACGGTTACCGAGCCGCGGAGTGGCGCCGGGAATTCGCTGGGGCAAATCCTGCGCGCGCAGGCCGGGGCCGGGCTTGACCGGGAGTCGCTTCTAATTTTTATTCTGGCCGCCTCGGGTCTGCTCGGGCTGCTGTTTGCGCTGTAGGACACCGCGGCCTTTCTGGCCGGTTGGACGCGATCCGTCGTTGCCATTCGCAGCCCGATGTCGAGAAAAGCAGCGGGATGCGGTTCTCCATTCTCCTTTAGCCCAATCACGGCTGAACCAATTCACAGACAAGGATCTCAGCGAGGTTTATGCCTCAATGCGGAGTCGAGCAGTACCCCTCAGTCTTGGGTCGGAGCGCCGAGTTGTACTCGGCTTACAGGAGGCCGTCGGTTCGCTTAAGCCGATTAGAAATCGGCGCTCCGACCCAAGACTGAGGCGATACGTCGAGCATGGCTCCGCGTCTTGATTCCTTTCCGTGGCCGATCCAATCTGAGCCATGTCATCGCGACTGGCCCGGGCAGCCCTCTGTCTTCTTTTAGCCTGCGTCACGGGCAGCGGCGCAGGCTCGCCCGAACCTGCCCCGACCCCCGTCGAACTGCCCGACATAGGCGTTTCCGACCTGCGGATCATTAAACCGGACCTGCTGGAACTGACACTCATCACAACCAAAGCCGCAGGCGAAAGCCGGCCGGCGACATGGGATTTTGCCCAGGACAACGACCAGGCGCGGCTTCCGGCGCCCGGCGAATTCGCGGTGACCTGCGCGGGAAAGAACGTCACGGTCGCGCGGGTCGGCTTCAAACGCCGTGTCATTTACGCTCCCTTAAAGGTCCGCGATTTG
>DATDCV010000725.1:0-3750 GCA_036524155.1 Verrucomicrobiia bacterium | reverse complement strand
CCACCATCTCGTTTTAACCCGGCAAATCCACGTCCAGGACTGCTACGGTCGGCTGGGCCCGCAGGGTGGCATAAAGGCCGTATTGCCCTACTACGATATTCCGACCCAGAGCTCGCTGCCCACTCTCGTGAACTTCGACTCCAGCGTCACCACCACGCCTAAAGCCGCCACGTTCTTTGACGCGCTGCTGGCCGAGCTCAAGAAACAACTAGAATGAAAGAAGAGCATATTGAAGTGGAAGGCGTGATCGCCTCGGTGCTTGCGGGCACCATGTTCCGCGTGGAGCTGGAGAATAAGCACTTGGTGCTGGCAACTATTTGCGGCAAGATGCGGAAGCGCTGGGTGCGTATCACGGTTGGGGACCGTGTGAAAATGGAGATGTCGCCCTACGATTTGAACAAGGGCCGGATCACCTGGCGTGTGCGCTGAGACGCTCCGCGGAGACGTTGTCGCGTTGCAGCGTTAATGAACAGTGCGCCAGTCCGCGCCAAACTCGATCATCATTCCAGCCTATGCCTTTTCGCGCTTTTGGACTCGAGACCAATATCCTCAAGGCCGTCCAGGAGGCCGGTTACACCGAACCGACGCCCATCCAATCTGCCGCCATCCCGCAGATTCTGGCCGGACACGACCTCATCGGGATCGCCCAGACCGGCACAGGTAAGACCGCGGCGTTTGTGTTGCCGATTCTGGCGAAGCTTGTGGGGACGGGTCGTAGCGGCGGCCCGCCGGCAGGGGCGGAGCCCCGGACGGCCCCCGCTTCAGCCCCACTCCGCCACGGTGGTGGCCCGCGAAGCATCCGTGCGCTGATCGTGGCGCCTACTCGGGAGTTAGCGGCGCAGATCGAGGAGAACGTCCGTGCTTACAGCAGGCATCTTCCTTTGCGCGCCGCTACGGTTTATGGCGGCGTGAGCGAGCGGCCGCAGATCGACGCGCTGCGCTCGGGGGTGGACGTGTTGGTGGCGACGCCTGGGAGGTTGCTCGACCTGATGGGCCGCGGCTGTTGCGATTTCTCCAGACTTGCATTCCTCGTTCTCGACGAAGCCGAGCGCATGCTCGACATGGGATTCCTGCCGGACATCCGGCGCATCGTCAAGGCGTTGCCGCCCAAGCGCCAGACCCTGCTCTTCTCGGCGACGCTTTCGCCCGAAATCGAGGCGATCACCCACGAGTTTCTCCGCGCCCCCAAAACCGTGCAGATCGGCCGCCGGGCCAACCCCGCGGAGACGGTCACGCAATTCGTCTATGAGGTTCCAAGGCACCTCAAGTCCGCCCTGCTTGTCCACCTGCTGCGCGAACCGAGCCTCAACATGGTGTTGGTCTTCTCGCGCATGAAGCATGGCGCCGACCGTATCGCCCGCGGTCTCGAGGCCAACGGGATCCGGACGGCCACTCTCCACTCGAACCGCTCGCAAAACCAGCGCCTGCGAGCCTTGAGAGATTTCAAGTCCGGCGCCGTCCGCGTGCTGGTTGCGACTGACATCGCCGCCCGCGGAATCGATGTGGACGGTATTTCGCACGTAGTGAATTTTGACTTCCCGATGCACCCTGAAGATTACGTCCACCGCATCGGCCGCACAGGGCGCGCCCACGCGGTGGGCGATGCCATCAGCTTCGTAGCGCCTGAAGACCACGGCGCCTTGCGCGCGCTCGAGCGGTTCATCGGCCGGGGAATCGTCCGCAAACGCTCCGAAGGATTCAACTATACGGCGACCTCACCCGCCGGCGGGCCAAGGGGGCAAGCCGAGCGGCCGGTCATTCCGGGCCAGGCCCGTCCGAAGTCCGCACTGGGACGGCCCGGGGGCGGTGGTGGTGGCAGGC
Source organism: Verrucomicrobiia bacterium (assembly GCA_036524155.1). Taxonomy (GTDB): domain Bacteria; phylum Verrucomicrobiota; class Verrucomicrobiia; order Limisphaerales; family UBA8199; genus DATDCV01. The sequence continues at coordinate 1,929 of DATDCV010000725.1, read as the reverse complement.
GCCACGGCTTCCGTTTTACTTCGACTTATTCCGGAAATCGGCGGCGACGTTGATGGGTTAATTAACTTTGGCCGCCACTTGCTTTGCGGCCATGGCCTGCTGCTTTTTTTGCAGGTCACTATTGGCTTTAGTCTGCTTCTGCGATGCGTGCTTCTTCAACGATTTTGGGGATTTGTCGCCCATGGTGTTCGTCTTTCGTTTGCCGGTTTATTGAGGCGCTGACTCTTCCTGAATAATTCCGCGGTGGCCTGGATGATTTCACGCATTTGATAGGCCAGGTCGCCGCTGGCGAAATAATCGCCCCTTGCTTCCGAGCGAATCCCCCTCCTGCTAATTTGAGTCAGCCGTGCGGAAACTTCCTGGATCTCTCGCGCGGTAGGCCATTGGATCAGACTCCGGCCGCTCCTCACCGCGAACAGAGGTTCCGTCGGCTCGGGGAACTGCAGCCAGCCTGCCAGGTATGTCGTAGGAGCTGCAGTTTTGGTCACTTTCTCAGTCGTCTTCATGTTTCTTTGGGCAGTTCGCGTCTTGGGCAACAAAACTCATCACCGACAAAGCCGCGTCGCACGTTGCGGACTCTCCCTGATTAGGTCTTTGCCCAGCCTTGTGGCCGCGCGCGATTCCTTCCCGTCGGGCGGATGAGGGGGATTACTTTGGCCATCTCGAAGCCCATTTTGTCTTCGATTATTTCATGCAAGGCGATGTCCGCGGCGCTAAGGTTTCCGACGCTTGAGAGGAGAGGTCGGCTCCTGCCGCCACCGCCGGAGTTTAGCTGGCGGACACGTTGAGAGACGAGGTTGACCAGAACCTGCGCATTCAAGACTTTTTCCAGGGCTTGTTTGACTAGAGCGGCATTCATAAATTTCAGGTGTGGTTGAGTTTGGCGCGCATCGAGATGTTGGCGTTGAGCGCGCGTGAGACGGGGCAGTTTGCCTTGGCTCGCAGCGCCGCGTCCACGAAGTCGCACTCGGCGACCCTGGGCACTGCGGCGATCACATCCAGATGGATCTGGGTCATCGTCCAGCCGGCGGCGACGTTCTCCATTGTGACCGTCGAAATCGTTTCAATTTGACGTGGGTTGTAGCCAGCCACTCCCAATTCATTGGCCAGGCTGAGCGAGAAGCTGCCGGCATGAGCGGCGGCGATCAATTCGGGGGGGTTGGTTCCCCGTCGTTTAGTGTCGCCGCCGAAGGCGTAGAGGGGCATCTTCAGGACACAGCTTGGTGTGCTGACGGCGCCCTTGCCACGCTGGCGCGTCCCCACCCAGACTACTGAGGCCTTCCGAGCATATGGTTTCATGACGCCCCGAGGGTGGACTCGTTCCTTCGCCCGCGCCAATACTTAGAAACTGCCTTGGCGATGCCTTTAGACTATGGGCTGGACTTCAACCGCAGCCAAGAGCGGAAACCGAGATAAAAGGCTGGGTGATTTGGATCGCCCCACTGGGTGCGTAAAGAGCGATTGCCAATGCGTCTGAAATTGCTAAACTGCCGCTCACGTTATGGAACTGCGTCACCTGCGTTATTTCGTGGCCGTGGCGGAGGATCTAAACTTCACCAAAGCCGCCGCGAAACTGCATTTGGCGCAACCCTCGCTCACACGCCAGATACATAACCTGGAAGAGGAGATTGGGGTCCGGCTTCTGAACCGTTCCAAGAGCCACGTGGGGCTGACGGAAGAAGGGCGTGCTTTTCTGGTTGATGCCCGGCGCATTTTGGCGCTCGCGACCGAGAGCATCGTGGCGGTGCAACGTCTGAGCCGCGGCGAAACCGGCCAGTTGAACATCGCGTATTTGCCCAATTTTGATTTTGAGCTGCTCCCGGAAACGCTGGCGGGCTTCCGGCAATCCTTCCCCCACGTCGCGCTGAACCTCTTCGACATGACCCCGGCGGAACAGTTACGCGCGCTGGAGACACGGAAGATTGATCT
>DATDCV010000724.1:0-2638 GCA_036524155.1 Verrucomicrobiia bacterium | reverse complement strand
GCGGTTCCTGTACCAGCGGAAGATCTTCCTTAGGGTGTAATGCGGGTTAAATGATTACATCCTTTCTATGAACCGTGGTGTAGAAGAGAGAAAGGACCTTCTCGCCGTGAATCTGTCTGCGGAAGAAACCAAAGGCCTCCTCTCCCTGACCCTCTCCTCCATCCGCCTTCGCCAAGCCTACGGCGGACGAGGAGGAGGCAAGGGAGATTCCTTGGGTCTGTTTAGCGAACCGACAGCGGCAGCAAGCTGCGCGCACTCCAAACGCTTCGCGACCCCGGCTGCGCTCCGAACTGCGCGCCAGCGTTTGGAGTGCGCGCAGCTTGCTGCCGCTTTAGCACCCCCTGGCACTCCCGCCCCCTGCAATGACATCAACTTCAGACGGTTGCTTTTGCCACGCAACGGTGGGGATAGGGGAGAGGTGGCACTTGGTTGGTGCAAGGTTCCTGTGCTGACTCCCGTCTCCAGCGTTGCCACCTCCGAGGGCAGGCGCGCTCCGCCAGACTAGATCGACTCCCGTTACTCCCGAATCACCGCCTGGAGCTTTTGTTTGAGCTGGGCGACAACTTTCTCATGCGCCGCGTTGGCCTCGGCGTCGGTGAGCGTCCGCTCGGGGCTGCGGTAGGTGAAAGCGTAGGCCATGCTCTTTTGTCCGGCAGGCACGTTTTTGCCGCGAAACACGTCGAACAACTCGACCGCTTCTAGGTTAACCGGTTTCGCTTGCCGCACTGCCTGAAGGACGGATTCGTGCGAGGTTGCCTCCGGCACAATCATGGCGACATCGCGACGAATCGAGGGGAACGCCGGCAGCGGCCTGAACGACTTGCCGGTGTTGCGGCGAGCGATCATCACGTCCAGGTTAAGCTCCGCCAGAAGCACGGCGTCGCGCAGGTCATAGCGCTTCGCGAGGGCGGGTTGGACCTGGCCGAGTTCGCCGATCAGAAAGCGGCCGAGGTGAATCGTCGCCGATTCCAGGAAGAGCGGGGAGCTCGCGGCGCGGCGCGCGAAGGTTATGCCCCGCACGCCGAACTGATCGAAGAACTCGTCGAGGAACCCTTTGAGATCGTAGAGATCGAACCTCGCCTCGCGATCGTCGCCGCTCCAGAAAAGCGGGTTTCGCTGCCCGGTGAGAGCGAAGGCGATCCGCCGCTCTTCGGCGACTGGCGCGGCGGCTTTGTCGCTTTTGGCTCTCGATTTCTCCGTCGGGGCTGGCGCCTCGGGCCGGAAGAAGGCGCGGCCCAACTCGAAGAGGGCGACTTCGTAATTCTTGCGGCTGAGGTTATGTCGGAGAATGTCCAGGAGGCCCGGGAGGAGGCTCGGGCGCAGGACATTCATGTCGCTGCTGAGCGGGTTGGCTAAGGGGATGAAGTTTTCGCTGGCGAGTTTCGCGGCGGCATCAGAAATAAGCGTCTGACCTTGCGCTTCGTCGAGGCCGAGGCCGGTGAGGATGCGGCGCGCGTCGGCGTATTGGTCGTGGACCGCGTCGAAAGCGTTGGCGCCGACAGCGCCCCGGGGCGGGGTAGCGGGGATGCGATCGACCCCATAGAGGCGGGCGACTTCCTCGATCAGGTCGGTCTCACGTTTGAGATCGACGCGGAAGCTTGGGATGCGGACAGTAGCCGGCTCGGCGACCCCGGGGCCGGCGCCCACCGGCCGCGGTTTTCGACCAACTACGGTCAGATCAAGCTGGGCGAGGTAGCCTTCGATTTGTTCGGGGGAAAGATCAATGCCCAGCAGGTCTTTGACCTTGTGGTGCCGCAGCAGGACATGCTTGGGCTCGGCGGGTTTGGGATAGGCGTCGACAACGCCGGTGGCGAGCGCTCCGCCGGCCGTTTCGATTATGAGCTGGACCGCTCGGCGGCTGGCCCAGTCGGAAATTCCGAGGTCCGCGCCGCGTTCGAACCGGTAGGAGGACTCGCTGCGGAGATCCAGTTTCCTGGAGGTGGCACGGATGTTTTGGGGCTTGAAATAGGCGCTCTCGACCAGGACATCAACGGTATTGGCCCGAATCTCGGTGTTTTGTCCGCCCATAATGCCGGCCAGGGCGACGGCCTTTCGCTCATCGGCGATCAACAGCATCCGGTTAGTCAAGGTCCGCTCCTGTCCGTCCAGCGTGACAAATTTTTCGCCTTCGGCCGCCCGGCGCACGACGATCGCAGGACAGCCATCCTGCCTGTCTCCGCTTTTTGCCAATAGGTGGTAATCGAACGCGTGCAGCGGTTGGCCGACTTCCATCATCACGTAGTTGGTGACGTCCACGACGTTGTTAATGCTGCGGATTCCGATCTTCTCGAGTGTGGTGCTTAGCCAATCCGGGCTGGGCCCGATTTTGACACCCTGGACAACCCGGGCTGTGTAGCGCGGGCAGAGTTCGGCGTCTTCGAGGCGCACAGACACCAGGTCGTTGGCGTTGCGCGGAGGATTCGGCGGCGCCGGGATGGCCGGCAGTTTGAGGGGGTTGCCTGTTAGCGCGGCGATCTCGCGGGCGATCCCGATGACACTGTTGAGGTCAGGCCGGTTGGGCGTGATCTCGAGGTCGAACACGACATCGCTGCCCGCCCGGCCCAGGTACTCTGCGAACGGTTGACCCACCTTCGCATCTTCGCGCAAAATAAGCAGTCCTTCGATTTGGTCCGGCAAG
>DATDCV010000723.1:0-19266 GCA_036524155.1 Verrucomicrobiia bacterium | reverse complement strand
GTCCGCGACCAGGGCGCCTGGGGATGCCTCGAAGAAGTCTTCCTCGGAGGCGTCTATGAGCCGTTTTTCAGGCATCTGAATAACGTTCGCGGGTGGCTGGATCTCGGCTGCAACGTTGGCTTCTTTTCGCTGGCCCTGTGGGAGCACCTGCGCCGGCAGAATCCGTCCGCCTCGCCGCCCCAGGCGGTGCTGGGGGACGCCAACGAACATTGCGTCGCGATGGCGCGTCGGGCGGTAGAGAACAACGGGCTGGCAGGGCGATGGGACTGCCGCCACGTCGTCGTTGGCCCGCCGGGCGAAACCGTCAGTTTCGCGCAATTCAAATACTCGGTACACTCGGGCATTTTTTCTCCGCAGCGCGGCGAGAAAACCTACCACTACCGCACGACCGACCTGGCAGACCTGTTGGGCGCATTGGGCGAGGACGTCGACCTGCTCAAACTCGACATCGAAGGAGCGGAACGTTTCGTGTTTCAACTTCACAGCCATCTGCTGGGACGTTTTCGGTACGGCCTCTGCGAATGGCACGCCCCGCACTTCGACGGTCCGGCGCTGCGCGGCTGGATCGAACACCACCACCTGGAATTGCTCGAGATGCGATCCCAAACCGCCGAGGGCTACGACGCCGCGCAGGGCGATTCCTGGGATTCTCCTGTCGGGATGGCCTTGTGGCGCAACCCGGCCTGCCCAGGCTAACCGCCGGGAGGGACGGAGCCGGATGCTTTGGCGCGGAGAAACTCTCGTGTGGCGTCACTAACCGCCCGGTACTCCCGACATTTACTCCAGGACCGGGATTGCGGGCCGGCAAATCGCGCCGCCAGGCCGTACCACTCCCGCCGAAAGCTCGCCCGCAGCCGCTCCCGGCGGACGAGGCGTCGAACGTCCTCGGCAGGATAATGTTTGACCCAGAAACGCAGCAGACCCGCCATCACGCGCAACCGTGTCTGATAAATGTCCTGGCCACGCTCGCTAACCCGGCCGATGTGCCGCACGGTTACGTCCGGAACGAAGCCGATCTCCTGGCCCGCCAAACGCAATCGCAGGCACAAATCCGTTTCCTCGCTATACAGGAAGAACGCCGGGTCGAAGCCGCCGACTGCGGCAAAGCTCTCGCGGCGAACGAACATGCTGGCGCCGACGACCCAGGCGATCTTGCCCGGCAACGTCGAGAAATCGCGGCGGCAATGGCGCTGGCCGGGGTAGCTGGTGGCCGGGTCGGATTCGTTCTGTCCATCCGGCGAGAGAACTCGGGTGCCCGCCAGCCCCCAGCGGGGATTGTCGGCCATCGCTTGGCACAAGCGAACCAGGCCGTCGGTTTGCTCAAGCTGCGCATCGGGATTGAGAAAGAAGGCAAAGCGCCCGTGAGACACCGCAAATCCCTGGTTGCAGCCCCTGCCAAACCCGGTGTTTTCCTGATTAGCGAGCAATGTTACGGAGCCACCACGCTGATGAACGAGCCGCGCCGTCTCGTCCGCGCTGGAATTATCGACAACGATAATTTCGGCGCGCACATCCTGCTGCCGTTCGATCGAGGTCAGACAGGCGTCAACACACGCGGCGGAATTATAGGTGACGATGATGACGCTGACATCAACCAGTCCGTTGCTGGCGAGGGAGTGGGCTGTCCCTGAGCGGCTCATCGGGCTGCGAGTTTGAGTCTGGGGCCGTGAATGTCAAGCGGGGCGTGGCAGCCCGGGTGTTGGATCAGTTGCAGGTGGGCCGAGCATCCGCAACTGAGCTCCCACCCAAGCGATAGCCTATGTCCGGCCGGGCTGGTCTCGCCACCCCTCGGGATGCAAGTCCCACCACCTCGCGGAGACGTGCAGTGCCTTAAGCCCCGCGCATCACTTCCTCTCGTCCGCGTGGCCGTGATTCTGGTAGACGGAGGCAGTGCCTGCTTTCTTGGTTACTTCGGCGTACAGCAGGTCAATCCACGCGTCAGTCTTGATGAAGCCTTTGCCGAGATCCTCGTATTTGCTCAGCAGATGGTCCTGCTTCATTTGCTCCACCGTTTTGCCCTCGCGAGCCGCTTGCGCGACGAGCGCGCGCGTGTCCTTCAGCATTTGCACGAATTTGCGCACATCATCAGGCGTGCACAACGGCCCGTGCCCAGGGATGACCTTCACGTCCGGCGGCGTCATGCTCAGGACCTTTTCGACCCCGGCGATCATGCCGGCGACACTTCCGCCACTGCGCACGTCAACGAAGGGAAAACCATACGTGACGAAGTCGTCCCCCATGTGCACGACGTTCGACTTCGGGAAAAAGATGACGCTGTCGCCATCCGTGTGTCCGTGGGGGAAATGAATCGCCCGGATGTCCTCGCCGTTGAGGTGAACAGTCGCGCGGTCATTGAAGGTGATCACCGGCAGGGATTCCTTTGCCGGCAGCTTCGCCTCGCTCCCGCCTGCGGAACCGCCCTGTTTCAGGCGTTCGCGCACATTCTCGTGCGCGATAATCGGCGCTTCGGCGCCGAACTCGGCGTTGCCCCCGGTATGGTCACCGTGAAAATGCGTGTTCAGCACGAATTTGATGGGTTTGTCGGTAATGCCCTTAAGGGCCTGCCGGATCTTCGGCGCCAGCGGCGCAAACTGGTCATCCACCAGCACAATCCCGTCCTCGCCGACGGACACCCCAATATTCCCGCCGGACCCCTCGAGCATGTAGACGGTTCCGGCAACCTTGGTGACTTTGATTTCGACTTTGCTGAAATCCTGCTGGGCGAAAGCCGGATGATTCATAAACAGAACCATCGCGGCGAGCGTTGCCAACACCGCCGGACGCCCGGCGGAAGCAAAGCGCTCTCCTAAAATCCAATTCCGTGGAGACATAAACATTATTCCTTTAGCCCATTCCTGGAATTTGTCTAGTTTACCCCGCACAGGCCTTTCGCGGGATTCGCCTGAACCTACAGCGTACTATTCGCCGCCTGCTCCAGCATACCCAGAAACCACCGGGGTGGGCGGATTGGTTTTCCCGTGGAGTCTGTGAATGCGTGGACCGTGCTGCCCGTGACAACGGGGCGCCCGTCTTTAGCCTGATCGATTTGCACATCGAACCGAAGTCTGGCGCGACCGGAAACTTGCACCGTCGACCGGATGCTCAGCAAGTCATCGTACTGCGCCCGGCCCTTGAATTCGAGGTGCGCCTCAACCAACGGCAAAAACACGTCCTTTTCTTCCAACGCCGCGTAGGACATCCCCAGCCTCCGGCGCATCAGTTCACTACGTCCGCATTCGAACCACTCCAGCGCGCGGGAATTGTAAAATGTCCCCATCTGGTCCGTCTCGCTGTAGCGCACTCGCAGTTGAAGGGTATCCGACAAGCTGTTCATCACCGGCGAGAATCGCCGAAAGCAGAACGCGCGGCAAATCAACAAAAGAATGTAACGGGAAAACCCGCGCGGCGCACGCGAGGATGATTCGAGGGCTGAACAGAGCCAAGATCGAGGGTTCCGGAGGCGGGGCGGCATAGCTATTATTTGCCTTAATGGGGGCAATTATTAGCCTCCTTTGACGGGCGTATCCGTAGTAATCGGCACTAGACAAATGCGTCGCGCCACCTACCATGGCGCCCATCTCACGGGTACCGAGCGCGCAACTTTCTGTGCGGGTTTCCGTGAGGAGAGTCTGACTGGTAACTAAACGTGTAAACTACCACAACCTGACCTGACTTACTCATGAGAACCGCGACCCAACTACTGTGTGTTATGCTGATGGGGACTCCGCTGATGATCGCGCGCGGTCAAAGCGCCTCCACCGCCGCCAAACCTGCAGCGCCTCCGCCAGAGCTCAGCCCGACGGAACAAACCATCAAAGACATCAAGAACCCGTTTCCCTGGCTGAGTTGGGGAGCCGACCTGCGGGTGCGGGACGAGCATTTCGAGAGCCTGCTGACGCTGAACCCCAACGACGCCGCGAATCTGCATGAGCAGGATTATGTGCGCTTCCGCGCGCGTCTTTGGGCGAGCGTCACGCCGTTCGAGGACTTGAGTTTGAATGCGCGGCTGTCCGACGAGGTGAGGGAGTGGTTGAAGCCAGCCGGGTATACGCCTTATCGGACTCGGAGCGGATTGGATTGGCGGGATGGCATTCTCGACAATCTGAACGTGCAGTGGAGAAATGTGCTGCAGCAACCGGCGGTGCTCACCGTGGGGCGGCAGGATATTTTTCTGGGCGACGGCTGGCTCGTGGGTGACGGGACGCCGGGGGATGGTTCCTGGACGTACTTCCTGGATTCGGCGCGGCTGACCTACGACCTGAAAGAGCAACACACGACGCTGGACTTTATCGGCATCATCCAGGACGCCCACGACAACGGCTGGCTGCCGACGATCAATGATAACCAGTACCTGACGCTGACGGAGCAGAATGAGAAAGGGGCGATTCTGTGGGTGGCGAACAAGAGCATCAAAGAAGCGAATATCGACGGCTACTTCATGTACAAGCATGACGACCTCGTGACGGATATTTCGCGTTCGGACAACGCGGACATTTACACGTTGGGCGGCCGGATTACCGGGCTGGTGTGCGATCACTGGAAATACTCGGCGGAGGGCGCTTACCAGTTTGGCGAAAAGCAAGACACGGCGTTCCCGACCGCCGCAAGCCGGCTGGAATACCACGACATCAACGCGTACGGCGTCAACACCAAGGTGACTTACCTCGTGAAAGACCGGCTGAACAACCAGATCAGCCTGTCCTATGAGTTCCTGTCCGGCGATGATCCCAACACCAAGAATGATGAAATGTTCGACAACCTCTGGGGACGCTGGCCCCGGTGGAGCGAGATTGGCCTCTATAGCTATGCCTCGGAAACCCGGGTGGGCAACGAAGCGAACCTGCATCGGGTCGGCCCGACGTGGAGCATCGACCCGATCAAGAACATGAATTTCAGCGCATCTTATTATGCGCTGTTCGCCGAGCACGACGTGGCGACCCGCGGGGCGGCCGGGGCTTTCACGGGCACGGGAAATTTCCGCGGCCATTTCGCTTCCGCGGTCCTGAAGTATAAATTCAGCAAGCACGTCAACGCGCACCTCTGGAGCGAATTCGAGTTTCCGGGAGATTACTACAGCAACCGGCAGACCTGGTACTTCCTGCGGCCGGAAATAATGATCACTTTCTAGCCCGCGAGATGAGCGACCCGGCGCAAATCAGCCGGCTTCGGGCAGGTGTTATCGGCACCGGATTCATTGGCCCAGTACATATCGAGGCGCTGCGGCGGTTAGGCGTGCAAGTCACAGCACTTTGCGACCTGCCGGAACGCGCTGAAACGGCTGCCGCCAAGCTCGGAATTCCCACAGCGTTCTCCAGTTACCGCGAAATGCTGCGCAGTGACGCCGTGGATGTAGTGCACATCGCGGCGCCGAACCGGTTGCATCGCGAGATGGCCCTGGCCGCGCTGGAGGCCGGAAAGCACTGCGTCTGCGAAAAACCACTCGCGATGAACAGCCGCCAGACGGCGGAGATTGTAAAACGGACGAAGAAGTCGGACACGATCTTCGCCGTGAACTACAATGTGCGGTTCTACCCGGCGGTGTTGCAGCTTCGCAAAATGGTCGCGAGGGGGGAGCTCGGTGAGATCATCCACGTTAACGGTTCGTACTTGCAGGATTGGTTGTTGAAAGAAACGGACTACAACTGGCGCCTGCTTCCCGGGGAAGGGGGGAAACTGCGGGCGGTGGCGGACATCGGCACCCACTGGATGGACACGGCCTGTTTTATTCTTGGCAGCCGGATCAAGTCCGTGATGGCGGATCTGGGCACGTGGCACAAGACCCGCAAGCGACCGCTGGGTGAGGTGCAAACCTTCGCCAAAGCCGGCGCAAACCTGCGGTATGAACCCTACGCGGTAAAAACCGAAGATTACGCCAACGTCATGCTGGAGTTCAGCAACGGAGCAAGGGGTAACCTCGCCGTTTCCCAGGTCGCCGCGGGAAGAAAGAATTGCATCCGGTTGGAAATCTACGGCTCGAAGAAATCCGCCTGGTGGTGTTCGGAGGACCCGGAAATGCTCCACTTCGGCAATCGGGACACGGCTAACGAAATCGCGGTCCGGGGAACCCCGGCTTTCGGGCCTGACGCCGCTCCCTATGTTGATTACCCGGCGGGGCATGTCGAAGGCTTTCCCGACACGTTCAAGATGTTGTTTCGTTGTGTCTATGGTGCGATTGTGAATCGGAGCGCCGAGCGCCTCTTCGCGACGGCGGAGGATGGCCACCAGGAGGTGAAGGTCTGCGAAGCAATCCTCGAAAGCAACCGCACAAGACGTTGGGCTCGAGTTTGAGATTTGGACTGCGGAGGCCGTATCCGGAGGCGAGGCCACCGGCGAAAAGATCTGATTGACGATATGGCATTGATGCCATATATTGTATGGCATGAAGATGACATTGTACATTGACGAGAAGTTGTTGACCAGGGTGATGGTGGCAACCGGCGCCACCAGCAAGACCAAGGCGATCGACCTCGCGTTGAGAGAAATGGACAGGAAGGCCGAGCTGGTCAGGCTCAGCGCAGCCGGTTTGGGGATGGGGCCTGAGGAGTTGAAAGAGGCTATTGATCCGGCGTATGACCTCGCTGCGCTGCGCCGCGCTGAAACCCCGGTGACCTATGGCCGCAAGCCCCGTTCTCGCTGACAGCAGCTATTATATTTCGCTGCTGCGCCAGGGCCAGGACCCGTTGAGGTCGCTGGCCCTGGCGGCGGCCACGCGGGACCTGGCGGTCTGCGGGGTGGTCCGTTGTGAGGTGGGGCGCGCGCTGAGGCCGGAGAGAGTGCGGCAGCGGTTTCAGGCGTTTTGGGATGTGATGCTGAATATTCCGACCGATAACCGCTTGTGGCAGGAGGCGGAACAAACACTTTGGGAACTGGACCGCGCAGGAAACGTGTTGCCGTTGACCGATGTGTTGATCGCGTGCGCCGCACGGCGCCTCAATGCGGTCGTGCTGACCTACGACCAGCATTTCGGCAGAATCCCGGGTCTCCGGGTGACGGATCGGCTCGAGGTGTAGAGCCTGCTTTCGTTCTGGACTACTCGCCTTGAACTCTAAACCATCGGGCATCTATGAAACTCGGATTTGTCTCCGCCATTCTACCGGACCTCTCCCTCGAACAGGTACTCGCGTTCGCGCGTGACGAGGGCTTTGGGTGTGTCGAACTCATGTGCTGGCCCGTGGGGAAGGCCGAACGGCGTTTCGCCGGGGTGACCCACGTGGACGTGACCGGGCTCACGAAGGCGGGGGCCGAAGAGGTGAACGCGCTCTGCGCGAAATACGGCGTCGCTATCTCGGGACTGGGTTATTATCCGAACCCGCTGGATCCGGATCCGGTGGTGTCGAAGAAAGCCGTCGACCACTTTAAGAAGGTGATTCTGGCCGCGGAAAAACTCGGCCTGAAGAACGCCAACACATTTGTCGGACGCGATTGGACCAGGACGGTGGATGACAATTGGCCCCGCTTCCTGAAGACCTGGAAGCCGGTAATCTCGTTCGCCGAGGATCACGGCATCAAGGTCGGCATCGAGAATTGCCCGATGTCTTTTTCGCGCGACGAGTGGCCGGGCGGGAAGAATCTCGCGGTATCACCTGTGATTTGGCGCCGCATGTTCAGCGATATTCCCTCGAAGAACTTCGGGCTGAATTACGACCCCTCACATTTCGTGTTGCAGCGAATGGATCCACTCAGCCCGTTGTGCGAGTTCCGGGAGAAACTCTTTCACGTTCACGCAAAAGACATGATCGTGCATCCCGAGAAGCTCAACGAAGTCGGAATTTTCGCTTTTCCCAAACAATGGCATACACCCCGCATCCCGGGTTTCGGCGACATCGACTGGGGGAAGTTCATGGCTGCGCTCTACGCGGTAGGCTACGACGGTCCGGTGTGCATCGAAGTGGAAGACGACACCTTCGGCAAGAGCCTCGCTGGCCGTCAAAGCTCCTTGAAGATCTCGCGGAAAGTGCTGGCGCCGTTCTTTGGGTGAATGAGCTGGCCTGCAGAGAACCCTACAGGCTCGTTTTGAGAGAACCAGTCTCGTGGTTCCTGGGAAGACCGCGGCTCCCCAGGGCGGATCTCAGACTACGGATTTGAAGGCATGTTCACACCGAGGGAGTAAAATCCGATCGGATCAGGCCAGTCATTTGTGTAGGAGATGCTGCCGCCCGTTCCGGGTAATTGCTCCAGCAGCCTCCAAACGGTGACGGGGCTCTGAAGCTGAGTCGCGTAGTAGAGGTTGTAGGTTCTACCGGTAACTGACTGCCAGTCCAACACCATCGCGGGCAACTCAACGAACGGATTGAATGACCCGAGCCGGCAACTTGGCGTCATGAAGTAATCGAGCCGGTTCGTAGGCGAAGTGCCGGCTACCCACTCCTGCCAGTCCTTAAAGCCATCGTTGTCACGGTCGGTTGAACCGTTGAAGGCATTCAAACTGACAAAATAAGAGCGTTCCCAGGCGTCGGGCAGACCGTCCTGGTCGGCATCATCGAGCCGGGGCTGAGCAAAGCCAAACCGCCAGAGCGACCCGTCCCTCCCGCAACCCGGATCACCCATAGACCGGATCAACCACTCGCCGTTGCCCGAAGCAGGGAGGTTCACCAAGGTCAGCGTGCTGTTGGTGAACCCGCCCGCAACCAGGTTGAGCGCGTTGGTAGGCGAGGAGCGGAAATAGACTTCGTAACCGCTAATGCCCCGACAGTCGTTCCAATCGAGGACCACCGAGTTGTTGCTGGTCACGACAAGGTTCCAGTTGCCGGGCGCCGGGGAGGAAGCGACCTCAGGCGAGACTGTGAGCGGGAGCGAGTTTGTTCCCCAGCCGGCGGCGGGATCAAAGCGCCACGTCTGCGCGGCCGCGTCAAACCAGAGGCCCTGGCGTGTGCTCCACCGGCCGAGGCTGTCCTGGCAGCGCACATACAGCGTGCGGTTCAGGCAATAGTTGGTGGCGAGAGCAAGGGTGTTCACTGTTGCGATCATATCCTCCGAATCTTCGTCAAACGCGCCATCCGCCGCCTGCATTTGGTTAGTGGCAGGCAAAATCAGCGCTGGATCGCCAAAGTCCATCAGGTTCGTCGTCCAGACGGCGGCGGCGATGGTCACAGCCGGCGCAACGTAAAAGGTTGTTTGGCTGGGGATTCCCCAATCCCCGTTAGAGTCTTTGGCACGAATGATCAACTGGTGCCGGCCAACCTCCAGGTTTGTGACCGTGACACCGGGAACGACGAAGTCCTCCTCCGATTCGTCCCAGGCGCCGTCCTCCGGAACAAGGATCGGCGTCCCGAGGCCATAGCCGGGGTCGGCATCCACGTACCACTCCGCGGCAACCAGGTGTGTTTCTCCGGAGACGCGGAACCAATCGCCTTGCCAGGCGCTCCAAACGTTGTTCGTGCCCCGCAAGCGGACCTCGTAATAATGCGGTCCCACGGCAAGGTTGACGGCGGTCACATCGGCGACAAATTCGCCTTCCCGATATTGCGGCGTTGTGTTGGACGAGATCAGTGACATCGCCCAGGCAGGACCTCCGTCCACACGGTATTCGGCCCTCAGGAACTCCTGGCTGTGGATCTCCTGAAACACTGATCCGAATAGAAACGCGGCGAGCACCGGCAGGGCGATCTTCGGCCAATGGCTGAGCGATTTCATAAGCGGTTGCTCAGGTTCAAGGATTCAACGGCAATTAACGAACAGCCCCTTTGGCGCGGATGGTGAAAGTGCTGCCCCGGGGCACCATCCCCTGATCGATCGTCACGTTCCGAATGACCGGCCCGTCATTGGGGTTGGTATAGAATGTGGCCGCGCCAGGGCCGCCGTAAGCGCCGATATCATTGCGGGTGCCGTCGGGGTTCAGCCAACCAAGGCCCGGCTGGCCGGCGTTGCGGCAGACCGAGCTGGGCACCAGGCGGAAGTCCGAGTTGCAGGCGGTGCCACCTACAAAATCAGGTGCGATTGAAAAAGAGTTCGGTCCTGCAGATATCAGGTTTCCGGAGCCGAACAACGAAGAATAGTTGCCCGAAACATTTGCGACGTAATCGTTATAGTCGAGCGAAGCTCCCTCTCCCACTCGATCGGCGGAACCATTGTAATCCGAACTCACTCCGAACTGTTGGTTGCCGATAAAAATGTTGTTGTAAGCCCTCAAATTTGGGGTGTTAACGTACCTATAGTAGCCAGAGGTGTACACTACAGTTACGAACAGGCCACTTCCCCCGTTGGCGACGCAAATACAATTATCAATGTAGACCGCCGGCGAATTCGCCACCTCTTTGCGCTCAACATAGACGCCGTGGGATTGATTCCCGCAGAAGATGCAGTTCCGAACATGCAGTGTGCCCTCTGTGGGTTGGACGAGCCCGCGATTACCGCTCGAGATGGTCAGACCCTGGAGATTTACTGCCAGACCACGAGCGAGAACCACAGCATCGCCACCTGCCGAGGCATCTATGCGCGTGGTGTAAGGGCCGTCATACCCCACTATTGTCAGGCTCTTGTTGATAAAGAGCCGCTCGGTGTATGTCCCAGGATAGACGATGATCATCACCGAGTTGGTATGATCGATCCCCGCCTGGATAGTATCGTAAGGTGCGCTCGGCGTGCCGTTCCCGCCGGGGCCATAACGTTGGTCCACGTAAATGGTATCGGCGTGGCTGGTTGTGTTGATTGCCAGGCTAAGGGCGGCCAGAACCAAGGCAGTACTAATCTTCGTGTTCATACTCGTTGTTCGTTTTGGCTGAGCAGCGTTTGTTACGGGTCTCTGCGGTCAGCAGACCCATAGCGTGTGGGCGTAGGCAGAATGGTCGACCCCCCATGAACGATCTGCTCCAAGCGGCTTATTCTTCGGCCCGTCCAGGGTGTCTGCTGGCTTCGCCCTTCCTCCTTTACAACGGAAATCAAAGCTGCTGATTACAGAAAAAATGCGGGAGACACTGGCTTATGGAGTGGCTTCATCTTTGACCAGGACCCTGGCCTTCTCGAGGGCGCGGGTGTTACTCTCGGCACTTGTGCAGGACAGAATGTAAGCAACTGCGTGCGTTGCGTCATAGGCGGCTGCCGCCACGAGCCGGGCAAGGGAGGATGGCGGCTCGCAGACCTGCACCTCGCCGGTTTCAACGTTCAGGTGGCGAATGCGAGTGGCAGAGGGGGTGTCGATTGCCTGCTCAAGAAAATAAATGCCGGAGTTGTCCGCAAACAGAACAATCGCTGGGCTTCCTGGTCTCGACTGAAGTGAAAATCGGGTCGTAATTTGACGCGTTCCGGGGTCAAAAACATAGACGTTAGGGTCGAGGCTAAGCTTTGCGCTTGGCAGTCCCTGGAAAAGCACGAGTAGGCCCCGATAAACCCCCCCGGTAAAACTGCCTCGCGGCTGGGGCATAACCCCGCTGTGAATCCACTCATCTGTTCCTGCTTCATAAGCATCGATCCGGCTGGTGGCGTCGGGCCAGTAAACACTGCCCCCGGCACAATAGATTCGGTCGCCTATCACCCCGACTGCGAAATTCGAACGCGCGATAGGCATATCCGCGAGCCGGGTCCATTCACGCCGGTCAGGGTCGAACCGATAAGCTGAGGCCACGGGATAGCCCCACCAGTAGGGCTCGCGCACACCGCCAAGGCAGTACAGATAGCCGTTATGTCCGGCAAGACCGACTGCTGCCAATCCAACGGGCAAGGACGGCGCCTGGCTCCATAGGTCGGTCTCCGGATCGTAGACCTGCACATCCGAAACGCATTTGTGAGTCTCACCCTGCCCGGTACGGCCCCCCACGACATACAATCGGCCCTTCAGAATCGCAACACTGGATTCCTCGTGCACTTTCGGCAGGTCGGGTCCGCGGCTCCAGGCGACTTCTACTCCTGCACGGATCTTAGGGGGCTGAACGACGCCGGATGCATCGGCGGGAGATGGGGTATCGCTCGTCTGTCCCTGCGATGGCCCGGTCACAGAGGCCCCCTGATCTCGGCCATCGAACGCGGTCCGCCCGAACAGAACCAGGAGCACAGCCGATGCGACCGCTCCCATCACCCAAAGCGCTCGCGGAATGCCCATCGTCGAGGAAAGGAGTGGTTTGGGTGCATCCCGCCGGGCGGCAAAAACAGGTTCTCCGGCCAGCCAGCGGCGCAAGTCTTCCGCCAGTGCTGACGCGGACGGGTATCGGCTGCCGGGGTCTTTCTTCAGGCATTTAAGGCAAATGGCTTTCAGATCAGGGGGAATCGCTGCGTTCAGGAGCGGCGCGGGCGGTTGCGTTTGGACTCGCACGAGGATTTCGGGCAGGGTCTCAGCCGCAAAAGGCGGACGGCCCTCCAGCAAAAAATACAGGATCGCTCCCAGAGCGTAAACATCGCTGGGAACACCGACATTGGCGCGTTTGCCGGCGGCTTGCTCTGGTGCCATGTAGGCCGGGGCCCCCAGGACCTGGCCGCTGAGTGTCAGGTCGGAGTCCCCAGAAAGCCTCTTGGCCAGACCGAAATCAGTGATCCGTGGCTGGCCGGATGCATCGAGAATGATGTTGGACGGTTTGAGGTCACGATGCAGGATTCCGCGCTCGTGCGCGTAGTGAATCGCTCGCGCGAGCGACTCGACATAGCGGGCAGCCCGAGGCGCTGGCAAGGGGCTGTCACAGGCAATCTGGGCAAGGCTCGGACCCTCGACATATTCCATTGAGAAAAAGTGCAGTCCCTCAACCATGCCGATCTCGTGGATGGCGACGATGTTTGGGTGCTGCAGGCCGGCTGCTGCTTCAGCTTCGGCGTGAAACCGTTTGACGTATTCGGGACTCGAGAAGCTGCCATGCAGCAGCATCTTCACGGCGACGACCCGGTTGAGGCTGAGTTGCCTGGCTTTGAAAACGACGCCCATTCCTCCGCGTCCAACCTCCTCCAGCAGTTCGTAATCGCCAAAACAGCGTCCCCGTGGGTTGTCGGGATCAAGGTTCCCATATGTCAGCCCGGGAGGGAAGTCGTCGTTCAGGTATTCGAGGGCGAGCCGGGCGACGCACCTTGGGCAAAGGCCGCGCGGGAAATTCGTCGGCAGACCGCCGCCGCACTGTGCGCAAGATAGAGCAGCATTCGCCATATTGAAGCCCTGCCACCCATTACAAAGGAAAAGCCGTCGTCAGATTACAGAAACACAGGTCCTTCCCGCGGGTTTTCAAATGGGGTCCCTACATAGAACTTCCAATAAATAACGCATTTCTTCCCGCGCCTCCGCCGCCGAGTTGACGGTCTGCGCAATCTCTCCGCGAATACAGTCACGATAGCGGGCGCGAAGACGATGCACAGCCACCGCCACTGCCCCGGGTGTCATGCGCAGTCTGTTTGCGGCGTCGGCGTACTCCTGGGCGCCACCCTCGGCCGCCAGGAATACAGCCAACTCCGTGAACTGCTCGGTTCGTCCGGAAGCCAGGAACTCCTGCTGCAACGCGAGGAACGCCCGATCGAGCAGCAGCAGCGCCCAGCGGCGGTCGAACGAGGCCTCTGGAGTTCGTCCGCTGTTTGCCTCCTCCAGATAATGGGCCTCGGCAGCCTGCTCATCAAGCGGAAGACAAGCTGAGCCGCTTCCTCGCTTGGCCGCGCCGCAGCGGTCCCGTTCATCCGCGAGAAAATGCTGGAGGGATTTCAACAGAAATGACCGGAATTTACCTTTTTCAGCACCCAAGCCGGAGAAAGCGCCTGCGGCGAGCAGGTGCGCGAAGAAGCCCTGGGTTAGGTCCTGGGCATCGGGAACATCATGACCGGAGCAGCGAAGCCAGGTGTAGATCGGCTGCCAGTAAGTCCGGCACAGGGTCTCGAGGGCCTGTTGGCGGCAGGCGGCGTCGCCGTGGCCAGCGGCCAGTACCACGCTCCAATGCGTGGCGCTGAACCACGTTCCGGCCTCTTTTGACTGGCAGAGTTGTTCGGGCAACGAGGTCGTCACTTTCCGATGAGTCCAGTCTCGAATTCCCGCAGGTTCATTTTCCCGTCCGCATCGCCCCAGTCGCTGTGGGGCACCGGGAACTGTGCTATCCATACTAAATCGAGAGCGGCCGAACAAGCGCAGTCTGCGTGCGTTCCCACAGCCACGCGTCCTGCCTTTCACCCTGCATCCAGCCGGCCGTATCTGCGAATCTCAGGCCACTTTAGCGCCACGGCGATCACCACGAGGATGGTGCCGATGCCGCCCGAGACGACGGACACGACCGGGCCGAACCAATTCGCCACCAGACCGGACTCAAAAGCGCCCAACTCGTTCGACGTGCCGATGAACAGGCTGTTGACGGCTGAAACGCGCCCGCGTTTTTCGTCAGGCGTCAGCAGTTGAACCAGGGTGTGGCGGACGACCACGCTGACGTAATCCACCAGGCCGCAGGTGAACAAAGCGAGATAGGACACCCAAAACGACCGGGAAAACCCGAAAAGGATGGTCGAGAGCCCGAAAATCGCGACAGCGAACAAGAGACTGCGGCCAGCTCGCTGCAGCGGCGGCCGGTGCGTCAGCACCAATGCGCAAAGCAACGAGCCCATCGGCAGCGCGGCCTGCAAAAAGCCCAGGCCCGAAGGGCCGGTATGGAGAATATCTTTGGCAAAAATCGGCAGCAGGGCGGTGGCGCCGCCCAGCAGCACCGCGAAGAGATCCAAAGTGATGGTGCCCAGGATGACCGGGCTGCCAAACACGAAGTTGATCCCGGCTACCAGGCTTCGGAATGTCATTTTTTCCTTCACCGCCACGATATGGTCCCGGCGAACCAGGCTAACCAGCGACAGGCACAAAAATGCCGCGACGGCGTTGACGGCGTAAACCGGCGCGGCGCTGGCGGGGTCCGGAGCGGCCTTGTGATGCGTCAGCGCGATCAACGCGCCGCCGGCGGCCGGGCCCAAAACGGACGCCAGTTGGAAACTGCCGCTGCTCCAAGTCACGGCGCGCGAAAAATCCTGGCGAGTAACCAGGTGCGGCAGGAAGGCGGAACTGGCCGGCCAAAGGAATGTGCGAGCGGTCCCGATGACAAACAGGCAAACGTAAATCCAGAGGTCCCGCGCGCGCAGCGCCGAAATGAAAGTGAGGCCAATGCTCGCGCAAGCGATGGCGAACGTCATCAAAATGATGATACGTTTCCGGCTGTAGTTGTCGGCGGTGTGGCCCGCGGGGAGCGTGAAAAGAACCATCGGCACCATGTTCGTCAAACCCACCAGGCCCAGCGCCAGCGCCCGGTTGGTCCGCTCGTAGAGTTCCCACATGACAGCCACCGTCAGCATTTGCTGTCCGAGAGAGGAAGCGAACCGGCCGATCAGGTACAGCACGAGATCACGATTCCGTAGCACGGCGTACGGATCGTTGACGAGTTTCAACGGCGGCGTCGCTGGATCGGGTGTGGCCCCAACATCTGACATGTGCGAGGGGCAACATATACGGTCAGGGGGCGAAGGAAACCTGAAATCCGTAAACCGAGGTACCCCCTCAGTGTTGAGTCGGAGCGCCGAGTTGTACTCGGCTTACAAGGGGCCGTCGGCTCGCTTAAGCCGAGTACAACTCGGCGCTCCGACCCAAGACTAAGGCGATACAAACCGAGGTTCAACCCGGGTCAACGCCGCTGGTTATAGGCCGGTTGAGAGTACTTTGCCCGGGTGAGATCCCGGGCGCGGGAACAGAGCGGTCCCTCGACCTGGAGATCCTGCCACCTGATGCTCCACTGCTCCTCGGCGACCCGGCGCATCGCCCGCTCCCAGGAGGAACGCGCGACCACACTCCCGGGCGGTTGGACGGAGCCCTGGATGAGGAGGCCGTCCCGGCGGCGGCGTTGGGCCGCGCCGGCAATTTTTCGCCCTTGCCGTAGCAAGTCAAAACGTTCGAAGCCGGCAAAACACTGGCCGGGCTGCGTCTGGCGGGTAGCCGGGGCGAGCTCCGTCGGGATGCCCAGCAGGCCGAAAGCGTCGTGAATCCACTGATGCACACGACGATAGCTTTCGACGGCGGGTACTGAGTACCACTCGTGTGCCGGCGGGAACGCGACGCTGTAAGTCCAGTCGTCCTTGTGCGGGACGATGCCACCCCCCGTAGGTCTCCTCACCAACGGCCGCAACGGTGTGAGATTCTCCACCTCCGTGTATCGTTGAAAGTAGCCGAAGGAGGCCGCCGGCTCGATCCACCCGTAAAACCGCAGCGTTGGCCGGCCCAGTGTTGGCATCGATTCCAACAACGCCTCGTCGAGCGCCATGTTGAAGTCGTAATGGCCGGCGCCCGACTGAACCAACAACCATTCCGGCCGAGTCATGTGTTCCTGACGCCGACCCGCGGACAGAGGGACTGTATTTCGCAACCGGCACAATCGGGCTTGCGCGCGTAACAGCGGCGGCGCCCATGCCAGATGAGCCAATGACTGAACTGGGTCCACTGGTCGCGCGGGACCAGCCGCATCAAGTCATCTTCGATTTTGGCCGGGTCCGTCTGCCGCGTCAGGCCCAGCCGTCGCGAAAGCCGCGCGACGTGGGTGTCCACGACGATGCCGACGTTGACGTTGAAAGCGTTGCCCAGAACGACGTTGGCCGTTTTGCGTCCAACTCCGCCCAATTCAATCAGTTCCTCCATCGTTCCGGGCACCGCCCCGCCGTGTTTTTCCACCAGGGCGGTGCAGCAGGTCCGAATGCTTTTGGTCTTGTTCCGGAAGAAACCCGTACTCTTGATGGCTCGTTCGAGTTCGGCGGCGGGCGCGGACGCATACGCGGCTGCGGAGGGATACTTCCTGAACAGCTCAGCCGTGACCAGGTTTACCCGCTTGTCGGTGCACTGGGCGGAGAGAATGGTCGCGATCAGCAACTCGAGCGGGTTGGAGAAATTCAGTTCGCAATGTGCATCCGGGTACGTTCTCCGGAGGCCGGCGGTAATTTTCCGAAGGCGGGCAGTCTTGACATCATTCGATTCGCGAGGCATGGCGAACTCAGCCTACGTGGCTCTGCCCACCCTCGCAAGCGCCAGGCGCAAGGGCTTGACATTCGCCGCCGGCTTGGGCTGATTCAGCAAGTACAAGCATGAATTTTCTGGTGACAGGCGGCGCGGGTTTCATTGGCTCGCACGTTTGCGAGCGATTGTTGCGGGCCGGGCATTCGGTGTGGGCCCTCGACGATCTGAACGCTTTTTACGATCCCCAAATCAAACGCCGCAACATCCGGGACATCCAGGCGCTGGGCCGGCCCTTCGAATTAGTCCAGGGTGACCTGACGGACCGCGACACCGTCGAAGGCCTGGTCGCCAGCGTTAGGTTTGACCAGATCATCCACCTGGCGGCACGAGCGGGCGTGCGCCCGAGCCTCGAGGAACCGGCGCTTTATCAACGTGTCAATGTCGAGGGAACGGTCAACATTCTCGAAGCTGCCCGCCGGCATGGCGTGCCGAAGCTCATTTTGGCTTCTTCCTCCTCGGTATATGGCATCAACTCAAAGGTGCCGTTTTCTGAGAGCGACCCTATTTTCAACCCGATCTCCCCCTATGCCGCCAGCAAACTGGCCTGCGAAGCCCTGGGCCACGTTTACCACCACGTCTACGGCCTGGATGTGGTCATGCTGCGCTTTTTCACCGTTTACGGTCCGCGCCAGCGGCCGGACCTGGCGATCCACAAATTCGCGCGGCTGATCCGCGACGGCAAACCCATTCCCGTCTTCGGCGACGGCCACACTGCCCGGGATTACACCTACATCGACGATATTCTCGAAGGCATCATCGCCACGACCACCCGGGAATTCGGATACGAGATCTTCAACCTGGGTGAGTCCCAAACCATAGCTCTGCATCGGCTGGTCGAGGTGCTCGAAAGCGCCTTGGGGAAGAAAGCAGTAATCACCCGGCAGCCTCCGCAGCCCGGGGACGTCCCACTGACCTGTGCCGATATTGCCAAGGCGCGAAACAAACTGAACTACGCGCCGAAATTCACCCTCGAGCAAGGCATCCCCAGCTTCGTCGAGTGGTTCAATCACACATCGAGTTAACGACCATGTCAAAACCCGCATCGATCACCCGGCCGACTTTCAAAGACGCGCTCGAGGCCTGGAAGAAGTTCCTCCAGGAACGGTTCCTGCCAAGCGAGCTCATTTGGGTTTTCGACGAAAACCTGTGCTTTGAAAAAGATCCCGCCAACCCGGCCGGGTTCCGGCTCGGCTTCCAGACTGTCATCACGCCGCCACCGCCGGATGCCGAACGTATCGCCTTCTACCATTTCCTGGAGTTTGACGCGCCGATCGTGTTTTACCGGATCGGCTCCTGCCGCGAAAGGTCGGTCTGCGTGTTGCTGTGCGACGCCTGGTTCCAGGGCAAGACGGAGCCGGGAGGCTATTTTTTCCGTCCGGAGTGGGGGATAGCCTTTCGCCCAGGGGGACCAAACCAGGTGGAAGAGATCGCCGACGAAGATCGTTGGAAAAACCGCATCGTCCGGGACCGCCCTCTCCATGACCTGGATTTCTGTTTACACCTTAGGGGTGTGCACGAAATCCTGGCGCATGGGCGTGTGCTCACTGCCTACGAGCATTACGCGTTGAGGTTGCTGCATGTTTGGGGGCAGATCTTCGAAACCCGCCACCACCCTCACCACGACTCGCCCGGCAGGTGAGTTCGGCAGCGCGCGTCGCGCACAGAGCAGGCCCTGTCACTGGGGTAAACACCCTACTTCCACCCCAGACCGTCATTGGTAGGTTGATGGGGACTATGATAGTGCACCTGCGCAATAAGGAATCGAAGCTCTATTACGCCGGACGAGGCAGGTGGGTCGGAGGTCCGCCGCCCCAGCTCCGCTTTAATAGCGTTGCCGAAGCCCTGCTTTATAATCGCCAGGAGCGGCTCAGCAAGATGGAGGTGGTCCTCCTGCACAGTGAATCGGGACACAAGGTCGTCTTTCCTGTAGGCTTGACGGCGGTGGAACCCGAGCACAGCAACTACGGCACCATCAACACTTTGGCTCGTGCCGCGTGATCCAGCGCGGCGGTCGCAGTTCTCGGCGCAGGTCGGCAGCTAACGCATGATTCGGGTCCCGCCGAAGAACTGCGCGAAGCAGTGCTGTGGCTTTTGCTTTCCTTCGCAGGCCCAGGTGAGCCTGAGCCTGCAGGAAGAGCGCGGTCGTCTTCTGGCGGAGCTGCAGGTCGTCAGCGAAGAACAGCATCGTTGGCAGGGAGGTCGCGAAATAATCGATCTTTGCCGGTGTCCCTGCCAGCATGCGCGCGTAGGCTAACAGCCCAGCCAGCATTTTTCGGCCGGAAGCCTCTCGGCCCAAACGCATCCAGGAAAGCGCCGAGAAGTAGGTCATTTCCGAGAACGAGCGGACG
>DATDCV010000722.1:0-40851 GCA_036524155.1 Verrucomicrobiia bacterium | reverse complement strand
TCAACAACTATTTTCATGCGTTAAATTAGAAAAAGTATATACCCGTATATACACGCTGCCCCTCTGGTAAACTGGTTTACGGATGATGCAGGCCAACAAAAACCCCGGCTGGCGGGCCGGGGTGAGAGGGACGAGGGCGGGCCTTACTTCTTCGCGGCCTTCGCTTTCGGCCTGATGGCGAACCACGCTTGCGCGTCCGGCTCGGTCACAAGCTCAAGGTAATTGGAGTAGATCATCTGCGGGCTATTACCGGCTTCGACGGCGACCTTGGGCACGTCCTTAACGTCCGCGACCCGGTAGGAAATGAACGAGTGCCGCAGGGCGTTGTGTTTCCACTTGAATTCGATGCTTTTGTCCCGCTTTCGCATCGCCGTTTCTACCTTGTCGGCAAGTTCCTGAAAACGCTTGTGAAGCTGCGGCTCACTCCATGCCCAGACCGGGCCTTGCGCCTTGGCGTAGGGCTCAAGCCACGCCTTCAAGTTCTCGGTCATCGGGACGATGCGGCGGGACTTGTAGCGCCTCTTCACCTTTCCCTTCTGCACTACGATGCTGCTGCTGCCGTTGTCCATCTTCACGTCTGACCAATCCAAGCGGAGCATTTCCGACGTGCGGATGCCCGCGAAAGCGCCGATGGCCAAGACCGGCAGCAACTCCTTGTCCGCATTGTCGAGTAGGGCCTTCATTTCCGCTGGCGTGTAAATCTCAATGACCCCTTCTTCGTCGTTGTCGAGCCGCGTGATTCTGGACGGCTCATCGTAATCGAACGGAACGTAACGCTTCACCTTTGACCACTCATAAAGAGTCGCGATGCTGTCGGCCCAATTGTCCCGCGTGCGAGTGCTGACTACTGGCCCGTCATCACTGACCCGGAGATCATCCAGAAACTTGTTTATGTCCTCTGCCGTTACTGAGGCGATGTTCATCGAAACCGCACCCGCGAACGCCCGGAGCCGGGAAGCAAGACGGCGAACGTGAACGTCGCTCAGGGTGCCCGCCTGCAACCGCCGTTCCTTTTCAGTGATGAATTCCTCGACCGCTTCGGACACGGTTCGCGCTTGAAGCTTCCGGTGCCGATTGGCGTATTCCTGCGCGGCCAGCACAACCAAGTCGCTGCCGAGGATCTTCACCGCTTCCGCGAAGTGCGTTGCCACAACGTCCAGGGCTACACCCGTTGGCTGGACGATCTTCACGGCTCGCGCATACTCGTTCCGCTGCGCGGCGGTGAGCAGGTCTGCCGCCGAACTGGTAGTGCGCCTGCCCTCTTTTAAGTCCTTGAGGATTTCGATGGCCTGGGTTCGCAGGGCGAGATAGTTGGCAGAGGTTTTGATCTGCCGCTTGCCGTCCTCGTACCATGTGAGGCGGTACTCGAGGTATCGCTTGGGCTTCCCGTCCTTGTCCGGTTTGGTGAACTCCCGCTCGTAGATCGTGGCGGTGCAGGACTCGTCTTTGATTTCCTCTGGAAACGTCGGTGTTCTCATATGTGGTACAAAATGTAAGGAATACCGTAAGGAAAGTCAACAACCTCTTTTCTACCCCTGATTTTACTGGCGGAGAGAGGGGGATTCGAACCCCCGGTACGGCTTTTGACCGTACAACGGTTTAGCAAACCGCCGCCTTCAGCCACTCGGCCATCTCTCCTTGCCCGCCTGGGCAGCACCAGCAGTATGGCACCGGGCAGGCGCGAGTCAAGCTTCGCAGAGCTTGAACTTGGGCAGTGCATCGTCTACACCTGTCCAACGATGGCTGACTCGAACGCACCCAAAACAAACAAGTGGCCTTTTTTGGCGGGAGACGCCCTATTACTCTGGACTGCGGTTTTCATTTACGCCCAGAGCCGGCTCCCCATGACCACGCCCGAACTGTGCCTGGCGGTGGGCTGCATCGCCACGGGAGCCGTGCTGAGTATCGTGCCCTTTGTGCTCGAATACCAGGCCCTCGTGAAGGTTGCCGAGACCAACGCGCTCACCAATGTCGTGGCCCAGGTCCAGGACATCGGCAGAATCGCGGAGCAAATCAGCGGCGCGACGGCACGGTGGCAAAACGTTCAGGATGAGGCTGACAAAACGGCGAACGCGGCCAGAACGATCGCGGAGAAAATGGCGGCGGAGTTGAAGTTGTTCACCGAGTTCATGCAGCGGGCCAACGATTCCGAGAAGAGCACGCTGCGGCTGGAGGTGGAAAAGCTGCGAAGAGGAGAACAGGATTGGCTGCAAGTTTTGGTGCGGATGCTGGACCATGTTCACGCGCTGCATGCCGGGGCGGTGCGCTCAGGACAGCCCAATCTCATCGAGCAACTGACGCATTTCCAGAACGCCTGTCGGGATGTTTCCCGGCGCGTGGGCCTCGTCCCGATTAGCGCCGAGCCCGCCGAACCATTTGACCCCCAGCGTCATCAGGTGATGGACGGAGACGGAACGGCGTCCGCGGGGGCAATCATCTCCGACATGGTGGCCACCGGCTACACTTACCAGGGCCGCATGCTGCGGCCGATCCTGGTGCGGCTCCAACAGGCCAGCGCGCCGGCTGAGGCCTCCGGGCCAACAGAACCGCGAACGCAGTTGCCGCTCCCTGGCACTCAGCCCGCCGAGCCGGCTTCCTGATAGTATCCGCTCAGTCTTTGGCCGGAGCGCCGAGTTGCACTCGGCTTACAAGCGGCCATCGACTCGCTTAAGCCGATTAAAAATCGGCGCTCCGACCAAAGACTGAGCGGATACTCCTGATACCATCTCTCCCTTGCCAAGGGCAGAGGAGGTTTGTTTAATGCGCGGGTGCTGCAACAGCAAACCATCAGTCGCCCGGCAACCTTTTCAGGCACGGGCTTGCATAGCGGCGGGAGCGTGACGCTGAGCTTCCTGCCAGCGCCGGCCGGCAGCGGCATCTGTTTCCGGCGGGTTGATTTGGAGGGCAAACCGGAAATCGAGGCGCGCGTCGAGAACGTGGTCGAAAACAACCGGTCCACAACGCTCGCGAAGGGCAATACCCGGATTCACACGGTCGAGCATGTGCTGGCAACGCTCGCTGGTTACGGCATCGATAACGCGATCGTGGAGCTTGATTCGAATGAGCCGCCGATTGGCGACGGCAGCGCCCGGGAGTATTGCCGGCTGATTAAAGAGGCCGGGATCGTACCGCAGGATGCCAGGCGCGAGCCTTACGTGGTGAGCTCGCCCATCGAGTTGGAAATGGGCGAGACCTTGATGACGTTGTTCCCTAATGACGCCTTCAAAATCAGTTGCACCAGCG
Organism: Verrucomicrobiia bacterium; assembly: GCA_036524155.1. Classification (GTDB taxonomy): domain Bacteria; phylum Verrucomicrobiota; class Verrucomicrobiia; order Limisphaerales; family UBA8199; genus DATDCV01. The sequence continues at coordinate 37,608 of DATDCV010000722.1, read as the reverse complement.
CGGACAAGCACGGGAGATTCACCCAGTTCTACAGCCTCGAACTCACCCCGCAGAGTTGGGAGAAGGAGTTGTCCCATGCCCGGACGTTTTGTTTTTACGAGGAGATCGAGTACCTGATCAAGAACGGCTTGATTCGCGGCGGCAGCCTCGAAAACGCGGTGGTGATTCGCGACGACGCGGTGCTGACAACCGAGCCGCTGCGCTACCCCGAGGAATTTGTCCGGCACAAGATGCTGGATATCCTGGGCGACCTCTCGCTGCTGGGATGTCCCATCCGCGGGCACCTGGTGGCAGTCAAACCGGGTCATGCCGCCAATTGCGAGCTTGTCAGGCGAATCAGCCTGCAAATGCGCCGGTCGGAGACCTTCGGGCCACCGCCCGCACCCCGCGCCGTCTCGGCCCCGGACAAAGCGATCCAGGAGGCCCTCGAAACCGGCGGCGGCATGGATATCGAGATGCTGATGCGCCTCTTGCCGCATCGCTATCCGTTTCTGATGGTTGACCGGATTCTGAAGATCGAGGGCAGTAGAATTGTGGGGGTGAAGAACGTCACCATCAACGAGCCATATTTTCAGGGTCATTTCCCCCGTCGGCCCATCATGCCAGGCGTCCTGCAACTCGAGGCGATGGCGCAGGTCGCCGGGATCCTGATGCTGCGCCGCGCGGAAAACGTCGGGAAAATCGCCTATTTCATGTCGGCCGAAGAGGTCAAATGGCGCAAGCCGGTGCAACCGGGCGATACGCTTGTTATTGACGTGGAGATGACGAAAATGCGCGGCAAGATTGGAAAGGCCAAGGGAGTCTGCAAGGTGAACGACGAAGTGGTGAGCGAAGCCGAAGTGACCTTCATGCTGATCGATAGCTGAGGGTCTACGAATAATCCCCCCACCGCAGCGGTACATCCGAAGTTCGAGAAGCGAGTTGTGACCAAAAGCTGATGCCCGAAAACCTGCCAGCGCTGGTCCCCGGCACCCTGTACCTGGTGGCGACCCCAATCGGGAACCTGGAGGATATCACCTTGCGGGCGCTCCGTGTTTTGAAGGAGTGCGACCTGGTGGCGGCCGAAGACACGCGCCACACGGGACAGTTATTGAAGCACTTCGGTATTTCCAAGCCGCTGTTGAGCTATTTTCAGTTCAACGAGGCCAGGCGAAGCGAGGCCATTCTTGAACGCCTGGCCCGGGGCGACAAAATCGCCCTGGTGACGGATGCCGGCAGTCCGGGCATTAGCGACCCCGGTGAGCGTGTGGTCAAAGCTGCCATCGCAGCCGGGTTCCGCGTGGAGCCGGTGCCCGGGCCGAGCGCACTTGTGGCCGCGTTGACCGCCAGTGGTTTGGCCACTGACGAGTTCGTTTTTGTGGGTTTCCTGCCCCACAAATCGGGACAGCGGCGCAAGAAACTTCGGTCCCTCTGTGATTTCGCCGGGACGCTAGTCCTTTACGAATCGCCTTACCGGGTCGAAAGGCTGCTGGGTGAGTTGCACGAGATATTTCCCGCGCGGCGGGTGGTCCTGGCTCGCGAGCTGACCAAGAGATATGAGGAATTCCTGCGCGGGTTGCCTGCAGAATTGGCGGCGGTGTTAAGGGAACGAACAGTCAAAGGCGAATTCGTCGTCATAGTTGAAGGAGCGCCTGGCGACCGTGAGAGAACGGAGAGGCCGGCCAGCGATAAAAGCCCCGACCCCTGTCCGCAGTCCTAGTACTCTGGCAAGCAAGTTCCGTTACTAGGCGTCTGCTGAGATTCCCTCTCCTCCTTTGGAGGAGAGGGTTAGGGAGAGGAGGCCCTTTGTATCGAGGTTTCTCTGTCACAGTCCCAGGGCCCCACAACGAACTCCGTATCCCCCAGTCTTGGGTCGGAGCGCCGAGTTGCACTCGGCTTACACGCGGCCGTCGGCGCGGTTAAGCCGATTAAAAATCGGCGCTCCGACCCAAGACTGGGCGGATACCGAACTCCCTTGCTTCCCATCACTTGTGACCTTAGGCTCAAAGCAGTCTGCGGCCGAGGCCTGCCACGGCGTTGGCCCTGCCTCGAAAGGCTAGAGTATGGCAATCGACTATTACGTTGCCCTGCGCGTCGAGCGGAACGCTTCCGCCGAGCAAATCCAGGCGGCCTACAAATACTGGGCCAAGGAACTCCAACCTGCGGAGGATTCTGCCGCGACGGAGGAATTGCGTCAGCTCCAGGAAGCCTTTTCGGTGCTGGGCCATCCGGACCGGCGCCGGGCTTACGACGCTGCCAAACGGGCTGAGCCCTTGAGAGCGCCGCCTGCCGGCGCGGCTGGGGCCGGCAGTCGCCGCGAGATAAATCTGCGGGAGTCCTTTCAGAAATTTCACCCTTCCTTCGATGAGCTTTTCGACCGGTTTTGGAGTAACTTTGATCTGATGACCCGCCCGAAGGCAGAGGGTCTCGAGAGCCTCACAATCGATGTGCCTGTCAGCGCCGAAGAAGCACGCAAGGGCGGCTCGGCCCGGATACTGATTCCGGCTCGAGCGGAGTGTCCTGGCTGCTTCGGCCACGGCGCGGTCGGCTATTATCAATGCTGGCGCTGCGGCGGGCAGGGATCGATCACGGCGGATTATCCGGTCGACCTTGCCTATCCCGCGGGCATGATCAATGAGTATACAAGGCGCCTTCCGCTGGATCAGTTCGGCATCCGCAATTTCTACCTGACCGTGCGCTTCCGGGTCTCTGCCGCCGAAGATGCGCCGGTGGGCGAATCTCCGTAACCCGCAAGCATTCTGTCAAAGTTCCAGGGCCGAGTTTGGCAAGGGAATGGAGGCAGAGGAATCGAGGGTGGGGGACGCGGCGCGCTTCCGGGATTCCGTCCCGCCTTGATTTGTTCGGGCGGGTTACACAGCCTTTTCGCTCACCAGGCGGGCAAAACGTTCGAAGCTCCTGTCATACGTGCGCTCAACTTCCGCAGGGAAACAACAACCCGGTAGCTGCCGCATTCCGAGATGATACTGCAGGCACTCGCAACAGACCCCGTGCCTCGGGCATCCTGGATAACTGCAGCTACAGAACCTGCTGTTGCTCGACTTTTTGCATTCCATGATGGGGGTGTAAACAGCCGGTCCCGGACTGTCAATCCGGGTGGCGGGTGGAACATAACATATCAACGTATCAAGATATGTTGATTTTTTTGTTGAACCCCGGCCCGCCTGAGTTTACCTTTCCGACCGCAGCCTGCCCGGGCCCAGCGAATCCGCTCACCCGGACCGCTGCGACTAACATGCAACACACAGCACAAGCCCTCGAACGTCTCCTGAAGGAGCGGATTGTCATCCTGGACGGAGCGATGGGCACAATGGTCCAGGCGCGGAAACTGGACGAAGCTGCCTTTCGGGGCCGGCGCTTCATAGACTGGCCCAGGGACGTGAAAGGCCTTAACGATTTGCTCAACCTTACGCAGCCGGAGATCATCGAGGAGATTCATCGGGAATACCTTGAGGCCGGAGCAGATATTATCGAGACGAACACGTTCAACGCCCAATCCATCTCCCTGGCTGATTACGGGATGGAGTCGCTCGCCTACGAGATTTCCCGCGCGGGCGCGGAATGCGCCCGCCGTGCGGCCGACCGTGCAATGGCTTCTTCGCAATCCGGCCGTGTTTGCCTCGTAGCCGGCGCCATGGGCCCGACCACCAAGACCTCGTCGATCTCGACCGATGTGCATAATCCCGCCGCTCGGGGTGCGACGTTCGACCAGGTCGCCGCCGCATATTACGAGCAAGCACGGGGGTTACTGGATGGAGGCGCGGACATCCTGTTGGTCGAGACGATTTTTGACACGTTGAACTCGAAAGCCGCGTTCTTTGCGATTCTGCAACTTTTGGCTGAAAGAGGCCTCGACGCTCGACCTTTCGGCGCCGAGCCCGAGCCGGACAAACCCGCCATTCCGATTATGGCTTCGGTCACCTTCATCCAGGTCGGAAACAACCGCGGGGTCACAGGCCAGACCGTTGAGGCATTTTGGAATTCCATATCACACGTTCCGCTGATCTCGGTCGGCGTAAACTGTTCGCTCGGTCCGAAGGAAATGCGGCCGCTGCTCGAAGAGCTGGCGCAGTTGGCTCCAATCTACGTGAGCTGCTACCCTAACGCCGGCCTGCCGAACCCGCTTCTTCCCACCGGTTTCCCGGAGACACCGGAAACCCTGGCGCCGCAGCTCCGCGAATGGGCCACCAACGGCTGGCTCAACCTGGTCGGCGGCTGCTGCGGCACGACCCCGGCGCACATCAAGGCCCTCGCTGAGGCCGTCCGGGGCCTGCCGCCGCGCGTTCCCCCCAAAGTGGAGCCCTACCTGCGGTTGAGCGGACTGGAGGCGCTCACACTCCGGCCCGACTCGAATTTCCTGAACATCGGCGAGCGCACAAACGTGACGGGCTCGCCGAAGTTCGCCAAGCTGGTGCTCGCGGGCGATTTCGAGGGGGCGCTGAGCATCGCGCGACAGCAGGTCGAAAACGGCGCCCAGGTGATCGATGTCAACATGGACGAAGCGATGCTCGATTCGGAAAAGGCCATGAACACGTTCCTGAACCTGGTCGCTTCCGAGCCCGAAATTGCGCGGGTGCCGGTGATGATCGACAGCTCGAAATGGTCGGTGATCGAAGCCGGCCTGAAGTGCATCCAGGGCAAGGGTGTGGTCAACTCCATCAGCCTCAAAGAAGGTGAGGAAAAATTCAGAACCCAGGCTCGGTTTATCCGGCGTTACGGGGCGGCGATGGTCGTGATGGCTTTTGATGAACGAGGCCAGGCGGACAGCTTCGAGCGCCGTGTCGAGGTCTGCGAGCGTTCATACCGTATCCTGACGCGGGACATCGGCGTTCCGGCTCAGGATATTATTTTCGATCCCAACGTGCTGACGGTCGCCACGGGGATCGAGGACCACAACAATTACGCGGTGGATTTCATCAGCGCGACACGGTGGATCAAGCAGAATCTGCCCTGGGCCCACGTCAGCGGCGGTATCAGCAATGTCTCGTTTTCGTTCCGCGGCAACAACGCGGTGCGCGAGGCCATGCACGCGGTTTTCCTGTACCACGCCGTCAAAGCCGGCCTGGATATGGGGATCGTCAACGCCGGGATGTTGGCGGTGTACGAGGAGATTCCCAAAGACCTCCTCGCCTTGGTCGAGGATGTTTTGCTGAACCGGCGTCCGGACGCGACCGAGCGGCTGGTGAAGTTCGCTGACGGCATCAAGCAGCAGGAAAAAGGTGAGGTTGCGGAGGAGCAGGAGTGGCGCAAAGGCACCGTCGAGGAGCGCCTCAGCCATGCGCTGGTAAAGGGCATCGTTGATTTCATCGACCAGGACACCGAAGAAGCCCGGCAGAAATACGGCCGGCCGCTCGCGGTGATTGAAGGACCGTTGATGGCGGGGATGAACATTGTCGGCGACTTGTTCGGCTCGGGGAAAATGTTTTTGCCGCAGGTGGTCAAGAGTGCGCGGGTGATGAAGAAATCTGTCGCGTACTTGCTGCCCTACATGGAGGCCGAGAAGCAGGCCTCGGGCAATCACCGTGCGCAAGGGCGCATTGTCATGGCCACTGTCAAGGGCGATGTTCACGACATCGGCAAGAACATTGTCGGCGTCGTGCTCGGCTGCAACAACTACGAGGTGATCGACCTCGGCGTCATGGTGCCTGCCGACAAAGTCTTCCAGGCCGCGCGCGAGCAGAATGCGGACATCATCGGCCTGAGCGGGCTGATCACGCCTTCGCTGGACGAGATGGTCCACGTCGCCAGGGAGATGGAGCGGCAAGGGTTCAAGGTCCCCCTCTTGATTGGCGGCGCTACCACCAGCAAGGCCCACACCGCCGTCAAAATTGCGCCGGGCTACTCCCACCCGGTTGTCCACGTGCTCGACGCTTCCCGCGCGGTAGGCGTGGTCAGCAGCCTGCTTAACCCCGAGCTTAAGGCTGGCTTTGTCGACTCGGTCAACGCGGATTACGAGAAGCTTCGTGCTACGCACAGCCAGCAAAAACCCAAGGCGTTGCTTCCGGTCGACGAAGCCCGCCGTCGCCGCTCGCGCTTTGACTGGGCCAGGACCGACCTCTCCGAGCCCGAATTCACTGGCATTCGCATCCTTTCCACCGACTCCTCCGCTGGCGAGGCTGGCCGTTTCCCGCTCTCCGACCTCATACCATTCATCGATTGGTCGCCCTTCTTTCACACCTGGGAGATGCGCGGTCGCTATCCTGATATCCTGAAGAATTCCGAAGCCCGGAAGCTCTTCGACGATGCCCAGGATTTGCTGGCGAAAATCGTGCGCAACCAATGGCTCGTCGCTCGTGGTGTTTATGGTTTGTTCCCGGCGAACTCGGTCGGGGACGACGTCGAACTCTATACTGACGAATCGCGGCGGCGGGTTCTAACGGCCTTCCACTTTCTGCGCCAGCAAATGGACAAGCCGGCCGACCAGTTCAATCACTGCCTGGCGGATTACCTTGCTCCCAAAGCAGTCCTCGGCTCAGCGCTCAACGAACCGTTGCCCGACTACCTCGGAGCGTTCGCCGTCAGCGCCGGGTTCGGCGTGAGCCAGTTGTGCAAGGAATTTGAGGAAGACCACGACGATTACAATTCGATCATGACCAAGGCCCTGGCGGACCGCCTGGCTGAGGGTTTCGCCGAATACCTCCACAAGCGCGTCCGCGACCAATGGGGCTTCGGCAGAAGCGAAAATCTTGCCCACGAAGATTTGATCCGCGAAAAGTACCGCGGCATTCGTCCGGCCGCGGGTTATCCGGCGTGCCCTGACCACACCGAAAAACGGACGCTTTGGCGCTTGCTCGATGTCGAGACCAACACCGGCATCAAGCTCACCGAGACATGTGCGATGTGGCCCGGCGCGAGCGTCAGCGGCCTGTATTTCGCCCATCCCGAGTCCAAGTACTTTGGGGTCGGCAAAATCGACCGCGACCAGGTGCAGGACTACGCCGCGAGGAAAGCGATGACTGTGCCCGAAGTCGAGCGCTGGCTGGGCCCGTATCTGAACTACGAACCTGATTCTGCGGGGCCGGCGTCACGCACGTCCCCGGTAACGCAGGTCAGCGTCTGATCGGTGCCCAACCGCGAAGCGGCCGCGCCGTAGCTTCCATCTTTCCGGCTTGATCTTCCGTTCAGGAGTCTCATAACTGGCGCATGAAAAACTCCCGTAACGGTACTTCGCTTATAGACCGCAGAACCGCCCTGAAGGGCGGCATGCTCGCAGCTCTGGCGGCAGGCACTTGGCCTGGCGAGGCCGCTGAAAACCTCGCGGGCGCAACCCGCGCCGGCGGTATCCCGCTGCGGGAAAAATTCTTCGGATGCATTGTCGCGGTCCACCTTGGTTCCGCGATGGCCGCTCCGGTCGAGGGTTGGTCCTGGGAAAAGATCGAACAGCAATATGGAACCCTGGACCGATTGCTCCCTTACGAGCATTACCGCAACGGCTGGAGGCGCGAACCCGGCACGACGGAAGATGGCGTCGAAAGGCAGAAGCTGATGATCACGGCGATCATCGACAAACAAGACCGCGTCACCGCCGAGGATGTGCGCCGAATCTGGCTCCGCGACATCAAACCGGAGTCAGCGGGGAAGGTTTCCGAGCCGTTTGAAGCGGTGCTGCTCGCAATGGCCAAAACTCCGATCCCGGCACAGGACATTGGCCGCTACTGCGACTATTCCGGCCTGATTTCGGTCGCCCGCTCGTGTCATCCTTTGGGGTTGATCAACGCCGGCGACGTCCGCAGCGCCGTCGAGGACGTCCACGACGTGGGGCAACTCTATAATACCGCCGAGAGCAAGGGCATTCGCTGGGCCGAAGTCACTGTGGCCGGAATCGCCGCCGCGACAAAACCGAACGCTACCGTAGAGAGCGTCATCGGCGCCATTTTCGATAATTGTGACCAGGGCAATGGCTATGGTCTGAAACCGGTTGGCGTGCTCCGCGAGATCGAGAACGGCCTGAAGTTGACGGAAAAATGCGCGGACTTCCGCGAGATGAGACAAAAGTTCGACGGCGTCTACAGCGGCAAAGGCACCCCCTACGCTCAGAGCTATGCCAACGAGGTCGTCACGAAAGCGGTCTGCGTTTTCCGCATGGTGCGCGGCAATACCTGGGAAGCGATAAAGGCCGGAGTGAATATGGGGCGGGATACTGATTGCCTCACCGCGGTTGCCGGCGGACTCAGCGGGGCGTTATCCGGGCCGGCCGGCATCCCTCCCGCGCTGATCGACCAGGTGGACAAGGCCACCGCCCTCAACAAATACACCAATTCGCAACGCACCCTGCGCGAAACGGCCGATAAACTTTACGGGGCCTACACCGCGCGACTGAAGAGGCTCGAATCGCTCATCAAAGAAATGGTGGCCTCGTGACGCGGACGTCAGTTAGAGATCCGCGCCTGATGGCGGTTGCGCCTTGCACTCAGCGTGGTCGTTACATTTGCCCTCCTTGGGCCCCTTGCATTTCTTGAGGAGCTCCTTGCCTTGCTCCTCCGAGACGACCTCGAGCTCGTTTCTAGCCGCCACCCACCCCATGCGCATGTGCTGGAAAATGTAGTACGGCTGGTTGGCCTTCACATAAATTGATACCGTGCTGACATTCTCTTCCTTGCCGGAGATGATGGCTTCGCCTGGCTTGCGCTCCCAACACAGGTAGGATTTGGACGCGCTATTTCCAACATGCACCTTGCCGTCCCACACCTCAAACGAAGCGGATGCGCCCATCCCCGAAGGGCGGATCACATAGATGCGCCCTTTGTTGGGGTCCTCGACGCGCACGTTTTGGTTGGGGATACGCACGAACTGCTGGTTGGACGCGCAACCGGCGACGAACAGAGCGAGTGTACAGGCTGCGAGGGAGACTACCTTCATTTGGTTCATTGTTGATTCCTGTTTTTGTTTCTGACTTGGTGAGTTATGGGTTTTTCAGGCAGATGAAGTTACCAGGAAGAGCGTCGCGCACCAATTTCGCGCCCGAGGCCGGGCCGCTGATCACCAGCGTGGCGCGGGTCCTCCCTCGACGCGCGTATTATCCGGATCGGACATGTCAAAATAGACACGTTTGGGAATCTTGTCCTCGCCGGTAAAGTCCTCGCCTGCGCGAAAGTACTTGGAGTGCTGCTTCTGGCCTGGCTTAACCGGAATCGCCTGGATGATGTAGCTCGGGCTGCCGAAGTTGTGGAATGTGCCGTCTTTATCGCCGAAGACCTTCAACTCGAGCGGCGTGTTCCCGACGAATTCTTTGTTCGCTTCAATGCGAACCCCCGGTTCGTTTGAGTCGATCAGCACCTTGTAAGCCACGGTGCCCTGCGGGCCGCGCTCGGCGGTGGCCTTGCTCCCGGAGTCAGGAGCCGAGCACCCGGCGATGAGGAGCGCGAGACCAACCCACGCGAAAGGAGAGTATATCTTAATGGCAACCGGACGGACCTGTATTCCCTTTTGGTTCATATCCCGTTTCTTCCTGACGCGATAGTGCCCGGCACACACCAAAAGTCAAGCTCTATTAGAAATAATGTTTGAGGCGGGGGCGACTCGTCGATATTACTGCTGGCGGCACCGTTGGTGGTGATCGGGATGGAAGCCCTGGCCGGCGACCGCTCTGATCCCTTTTGTCTCCAGGAAGCAACTGCTGAATTGATTATGATTTATCGTCGATCCCTCGCTCTAGTCGCCGTGACATGCCTGCTTTCCGCGCTCGCTGGGGCGGCGCGGCATCCTGTCGAGGAACCATTACCCCTCGTCGGCACCGGTGGCCACGGCCACGCCTATCCCGGGGCGACCGTGCCTTTCGGCATGGTCCAACTGAGCCCTGACACTCCGCTTCAGGGGTGGGATGGCAGCTCCGGCTACCATTACTCGGACACGGCCATCCGGGGGTTCAGCCACACTCATCTGGCCGGTACCGGAGTCGGTTGCCTGGGTGATGTGCTGCTGACGCCAACCGTGGGCGAGGTGAAGCTCGAACCCGGCACTCCGGGCAACGGATACATGTCGCGCTTCTCTCATGCCAACGAAACCGCGACTCCCGGATACTACAAGGTGTTTCTCGACGACCCAAAGGTGACGGCCGAATTAACGGCCACCGAGCGCTGCGGCTTTCATCGCTACACGTTCCCGGCTGCTGATGATGCCCATTTCGTCCTGGACCTCGTGCACGGCGTTGGCAACTCACCGGTCGAGGCGACCCTGACCGTTGAGAACAGCACTACCGTTAGCGGTTCCCGCATCTCGAATGGCTGGGGCGGGCGCCGGGCGGCCTACTTCGTGATGGAATTCTCCAGGCCGTTCGAGTCGTTCGGCATTGACCAGGACAAACAACGACTGGCACCGGGTGTGCGCGAGGGCCGCGGGCGCAATCTCAAGGCCTTTGTAAATTACACCACCAAAGCCAAGGAAGTGTTGCTGGTAAAAGTGGGTATCTCAGGCACGGGCATCGAGGGAGCGCGCAAGAACCTGCAAGCGGAAATCCCGGGCTGGAATTTCGACCGTATCCGCAGCGCGGCAGTAGGCCGATGGAAGGAACTGCTGGATGCAGTCAGAGTCGAAACTTTCGATCCCCGCATTCGGAATACGTTCTATGCGAACCTGTATCTCTGCTACCAGGCCCCGATTTTGTTCAACGACGTTGACGGAACTTATCGCGGCATGGACCGGAAAAACCATGATGGCGCCGGCTTTCAGAATTACACGATTTTCTCACTTTGGGACACCTACCGCGCCGAGAACCCGTTGCTGACCCTGCTGCAGCCCGGCCGCGTGGACGACATGATTCAATCGATGCTTGCCGAGTATAAGGAGTCTGGCCTCCACACAACGCCGATCTGGCCGCTCTGGGGCAATGAAACCTGGTGCATGATCGGGTATCACTCAGTCCCGGTAATCGTGGATGCTTATCTCAAAGGTTTCCGCGGATTTGATGCCGAGGTTGCCTACCAGGCCATGCGCGACACTGCGATGCAGGATCGCAACGGACTCAAGGAGTATAGAGACCTCGGGTACGTCGCCTCGCGCCAGGGCGAGCAGGCCACCTCGCGCACCATCGAGTACACCTTCGACGATTGGTGCCTCGCCAAAATGGCCGAGGCGCTTGGCCACCAGGAAGACGCCCAGCTCTTTTACCGCCGGTCGGCCAATTACCGAAACCATTTCGACCGGACGACCGGTTTTTTCCGGGGGCGAAAAGCCGACGGTTCGTGGCGCAGCCCGTTTGTGGATAACGCGCTGGTCGGCGACGAGTACACCGAGGCCGATGCGTGGCAGTACGCGCTCGCCGTGCAACATGACGTGCCCGGGATGATCGAGCTCTACGGCGGCGAGGGAGGTTTTGTGAGGAAACTGGACGCCCTGTTCAATGCGGATTCTACGATCCAAACGGAGATACCGGATATCACCGGCCTGATCGGCCAGTATTCACAAGGCAACGAACCGTGCCACCACCTGGTTTATCTCTACGATTACGCAGGGGCCGCGTACAAGACGCAGCAACGCGTGCGGCAGGTGATGGCGACGCTTTACGATGACACGCCTGCAGGACAATGCGGAAACGTGGACTGCGGGCAGATGGCGGCCTGGTATGTCTTCGGCGCCCTGGGCTTTTACCCGGTGAATCCGAACAGCGGCATTTACGCGATCGGCAGTCCGGTCATCACTAAGGCCGTCGTCCGCCTCGATAAGCGGAGATATGGTGGCCGGACTTTCACGGTCGTGGCCGAGCACAACGGGCCCGAGAATATTTACGTCCAATCGGCGACGCTAAACGGCAAGCAGCTGCTCCGGCCGTGGATCAAGCACGAGGAGATCATCGGCGGCGGCACCTTGCGGTTCGTTATGGGACCTCAGCCCAACATGGAATGGGGCCGTGCCAAAGACACCCGTCCGCCTGCCACGATGCCAACCGGTTTCCGTTATCCGGCACTTCCCGAGCCCGCCTCCGACAAGCCGGTGGTGTTGACAGTGCCTATCCGGGTCATCTGCGGCAGTGACGAGGCCGCGGGCGGCTTTATCCCCGACCCCAATATGCTCCATGGGAACGTCAACCGTGCCCGCGCGCAGATCGACACCAGCGCCGCCAATGCTGCACCGCCCGCGGTTTACCAGAGCGAACGCTATGGCAGGGATTTCACTTACAGCTTCCCGGTTCCACCCGGGCGTTATCTCGTGCGTCTCCATTTCGCCGAGGTTTTCGACAACGCCGCCGGGCGCCGCGTGGAGAACATTCACATCAATGCCAAGCCCGTGCTGACAAACCTCGACATCTTCGTCGCGGCTGGAGGCATGAACAAGGCGCTGGTCAAAGACTTCCCCGGCATTACGCCGGATTCGCACGGCAAGATCACCGTCCGAACCAGCGCCGCCCCCGCCAGCCCGGATCAGAACGCCAAGATCAGCGGGATTGAAATCCTGCTGGAGTGAGGCGGGTTTGCCTCTTCAGATCGGGCGTTTGCACCAAGCGGACAACCACTAACCAGGGGGCTGATGCAGACCGATAGCGGCTCCCTGCGGATCCCGGATCATGGCTACCCGGCCAACTTCCGGGACGTCCATGGCCGGCATCAAGACTTTGGCTCCCAGTCGAGCAGCTTGCGCCAGGGTGGCATCTACGTTCTTGACGATGACATAGGCGTGCCATTGGGCCGGAGTTCCTGGCGTTGGACATGCCATCATGCCGCCAACCCCCAGCCCTTTCGGCGCGGTTTTAAACACGATATAGGGGGGGCCGTCCGAAGCCATTCCTGCCGGATTGAACGGTTCCGCCTTCCAGCCAAAAAGTTCGGTGTAAAACGCTTCGGCGGCTGGCGCGTCTGTCGTGGTTAGTTCGTTCCAACTGAACTCGCCGATCTTGGGCATCTGCATTTGGTTCGGTTTTTCACTCATAAAACAGAAAATCGTTGTTGGCTTCGATCATCATTCATGAACATGTCTCTCGAGGGATACCGGTCTGTTATCGCCCAGAAATCGTGGTTCCGCAAACGGAAAACGCCGAAGTCTCCGACACGGTTGGCGCATCAGGACGGTTCTGGCGCGCTTGTTGGCGCCGTGGAGCGCCCCGGCTCCGCACCGCGTGCGCCAGCCGGACTTTCCTCAAACGAGATCCGCGGCACCAGCGGCCAAAGGCCCTGAACCTTGGTCAGAAGCAGGAAAAGACGTCGACGCCAGGTCATTGCCCACCCGCCCTCGAGCTCGCCTGCGAGCACGGCGGTAATCGCATCGGGGATATTGAACTTTGGGCGCGGCTCCAGAAACAACTCGATGAACGGCTGTCGGTAGAAACCCTCAACCATCTCCCAATAGATTTTCATCGCCCGCCGTACCCGTCTTTCGTATCGCACCAACCGCCGGCCGCCATCATCCCCGGCGGCGATCGATTCCATGACTGCTTTGGCGGCGAGGTGCCCTGAGTACATGGCGAGGTAGACCCCAGCCGAAAAGATGGGATCCATAAACCCGGCCGCATCCCCCACCCGTATCAGCCGCGGGCCGACCAGCCGGCGATTATAGTACGAAAAATCGCCTGTGGTCTGGATGGCGCGCACCAACCGGGCATGCTGCAGCCGAGCGCGCATCGCCGAACTGGAACGCCAGAGCCGATCAAAAAGCTGAGCGGGGTCTTGCTTCTCCGCCGCAAACTCCTCCTTTTCCATCACACAGCCGACGCTGACCTTTCGCGGGTCCAGGGGTATCAGCCAAAACCACTTGTTCGCCAGGCGCACGATGATGGTGTCATTAGCTTCAAGACCATCGTCCAGGGCGACCCCTTCGTACTGCCCAAAGATCGCGACTTTCCTGTGACGGGGGTGGATGACCCTCAGACCTTGCTGGTTGCCGGTAAAATTTCCGCGCCCGCTCGCATCAATCAAGAACGAGCCCGTGAACGTTGCAGTCGCCCCGTGCTCGTCCCGGCTTTCCAGAGTGACCCCTTCAGCCTGTTGAGAAGACCGTGTCACAGTCCAACCTTCACGCACTTCCGCGCCGGACGCGCGGGCGTGCCTGAGTAAAATGTCGTCAAACCTGGCGCGCTCCACCTGAAAAGCCCGGGTTTGGCGGGTGAACCGTCCACGATGAAACGCGAGTTTGAGCGATTTGCTCGCGTTCGTGATTTGAAACTGGGCGCCGTACTTCACGGGAAAGCCAGCCTGTTCAAGCGCCGACAGTACGCCCATTTCCTGGAATAGTTGCCGGTTGTAGGGAAGCAGCGATTCGCCGATATGAAACCGCGGGAAATGCTCTTTTTCCAGCACCAGCACGCGCTTGTTGGCCCGGGCCAAAAACGTCGCCGCCGCGCTTCCCCCGGGGCCGCCGCCGATCACCAGGGCATCGTATGTTGCTTCCGGCACAGCTAAAGGAAGCACAGGCCTATCGACCTGCAAGCAGAGATTAGCCAGGCAGGAGCAGGCGGCTTAGGCTGGGGTATTCTGCTGGATGGCGTGAGCGATCGAGGTGACGTTTCGCAGGATTTCCTTGGCTGCCTCGGGGTCGCGAATCTTCAGGCCAAAATTCTTGTCGAGCGCCACGACGAGTTGCAGGGCGTCCACCGAATCAAGCCCCAGACTGCCGGGTCCGAACAACGGAAGATCGTCGCCGATTTCCCCGGGGGTAACCTGCAGCATCAGGTTTTCCACCATCAAATTCTTGATCCGTTCCTTCAATGCGTTTGCGTCTTCCATGTTAGAATATCCCACCGTCAACTTTCACTACTGAGCCTGTAATGTAACTGGCCTCGGGACAAGCCAGAAATCGAACGGCTACCGCGGCTTCTTCCGACCGACCGAAGCGGCGCATCGGCACCCTGGCTTGCGCGGCCGACCGTTCCTGCTCGCTCATCGTCTTCAGCGCCTCCGTCTCGATAAAGCCGGGGCACACCGCGTTGACTGTGATATTCAGCCGCGCGACCTCCTTGGCCAGGGATTGGGTCAATGCGATGAGGCCGGCTTTGGCGGCAGCGTAGTTGGTCTGCCCGGCAGGCGCCAGCAGGGCGCTCAAAGACGACACATTGACAATCCGGCCGCAGCGCTGCGAGATCATGGTGGGCAGTACTGCCTGGCATCCGTGGAATGCCGCGTCCAGATTGGTCGACAACACCGCGTCCCAGTTTTGCGGCGGCATCGTCGCCAACAGGCCATCGGAGATTTTGCCCGCGTTATTTACCAGCACATCGAGCCTGCGGTGGACGGACAAGATCAGGGATACCGCCTGCTGCCAGGATTCGGGGCGGGTGACATCGAGTTCGACGCAGCGGCAGCGGTCGGGAAAGAGCGAGCAGAGCGTGTCCGCCTGGTCATGGCGGGCATGAATGCCGAGCCAGACAAGGTTTTCGACCGATTCGTCAAGGAACGACCGGGCTATGGCCTGGCCCAGGCCGCCGTTTGCTCCGGTGATCAGAATAATGCGGAGGCCCATAATCAAAGCGTTGAAGGGTGCAAGTGCGAGTATCCGCTCAGTCTTGGGCCGGAGCGCCGATTTTTGATCGGCTTAGGCGAGCACTCGGCCGCTCGTAAGCCGAGTGCAACTCGGCGCTCCGGCCCAAGACTGAGCGGATACAAGAGCGAGGCCGTTGGAGTTGACAGCATGGAAGCTATATTACCGCGGTTTCATTAATGAGCAGATCACCGGCGTCGCCATCCAGGGTGGCACGCACGCCGATCGGCAGGGTGGCGTTGGCAGCGACATGGCCGAAGGGCAGTCCCGAGACGACGGGGACCCGGAGGGGGAGCAAACGCTCTTTGAACACGTCCTCGAGTGTCTGACGATATTCCGTGGACTTCGTCGCTCGCGGGTCCTTGCAGTGCTTGTTCATGCCAATCGCGATGCCCGCGACTTTCTGCAAACGGCCTCCGTTCAGCAACTGAGTCAGCATTCGGTCAAAGCGGTAGGGTGCTTCATCCAAATCCTCGAAAAACAGGATCGCGTTCCTGAACGGAGGCTCGAACGGCGTGCCTAGACTGGCGCATAAGATCGAGATATTTCCGCCGATGAGCGGGCCGGAAGCAGTTCCCGCCCTCAGGGTCCGGACGGTGTGGCTCCGGCGGCCTTGACCAATGCTCGCGGGCGGCCGGGGAATCATGACTGTGCGCCGGAGGCTTTGGACGGTGAAGTTGGGACAAGCGGGCTTGATGAAATCGGAGTTCAGCATCGGGCCGTGGAACGAGACCAGGCGAGCCTTCCTGAGAAAGGCGCAATGCAGCGAGGTGATGTCGCTATAACCAATGAAGACCTTGGGATTTCGCTTAATGAGCCCGTAATCCAGCCGGGGGAGGAGCCGCGCCGTCCCGTAACCGCCCCGGACGCAGATGATCCCCTTGACCGCTGGATCGGCGAACATCCTCATCAGGTCGGAAGCACGGTCCCGGTCGGAGCCGGCGAGGAAACCCAGACGTTTCCGGGCGTTAGGAGCAAGCCGGGGCTTGAAACCGAGGGCCTCGACGGCTTGGGCGGCGCGGTCGATGTTTCCGGCGTCGGGCGGAGCGCTGGCTGGCGCGATGATGCCGAGTGTATCGCCGATTTCCAGGTGCGCAGGTTTGATTAGCATCAGCAGCGACAGTCGATGGTGGTGTTGGCGCGGATCCGCTTCAAGAGCGCGCGCGAACAAGGAGTAATTCTTTGGTGGTGGCGGTGAAAGCGGTCTCCAGGCGCGCGAGCAACTCGGGGGCTTCCGCCAGGTTGCCGGCGCGGCCGAGTTGCTCCAGCTGGTGGGCGAGGTGGATTATGCTGATGGCTCCGAGGTTGAGGCTCATGCTTTTGAGAGCATGAGCATGGAAAGCCAGGTTGGAGGGTTCTGCCAAGTGCTGGCGAATCAGGGCAAGACGCTTGGGGGCGTTCTCCATGAAAAGATCGACGAGTTCCTGCAACATCGTCAGTCCGTCCGCGGCCGGCAGTCCTCCCAGTTCCTCGAGTATGGTCTGGTCCAGCAACTCGCTTTGCGGGTCTTGCGCCGGCGGTGTTTGCGCCGGCTCCGTCTTTTTGAGTTTGTGACATCCCCAGCGCTCGAGGGCGGCCTGGAGGTCCCCGACACGGATCGGTTTGGCGATGTAATCGTCCATACCCGCACGCAGGCATTTCTCCCGGTCTCCCATCAAAGCGTTGCCGGTCATCGCGATGATCGAAGGCCGGCGGTCGGCGGGCCAGCGCTGGCAAATCCGACGCGCCACCTCCAAACCGTCCAGCTCAGGCATCTGCACGTCGAGGAACAGAATGTCGTAAGGCTTCTGCTCCAGCGCCTTCAGCACTTCGACGCCGTTATTGGCGACGTCGGCCTGGTAACCAAGTTTTTGAAGCACGACCCTGGCCACTCGCTGGTTGATGAGATTGTCGTCCGCCAACAGCAACCGGAGCGGCAACCGATCGGCCAGGCCGGCATCAAGCGAAGCGGAAGCGGGCGGCTTCTTCTCCCGTTGCAGCTGGATGCTGAGGGCCCGGCACAAGGTCTCGAGCAGTTGTGCGGGGCGAATGGGCTTATGCAGACAAAGGACGTTGCCGAGCTTCAAGCAACGGGGATCCTCGCTCTGAACGCGGTTCGAAGAGAGGAGGATGAGGGGAACGGGCGCGCTTGAGGGCAGCGCCCGGAGCTCTTCCGCGAGCGTAAAACCGTCGCGGTCCGGCAACTGCAGGTTCAAAAGAATTGCGTCAAAGGGGGCTTGCCGCCGCAGCCGCTCCCGGCCTTCGAGCGAAGTGCCGGCCGCCACTACTTCCATGCCCCATTGTCGGGCCCGGGACACGACGATGCGCTGGTTGGTAAGATAGTCTTCAATGACCAGGAGGCGTTTGCCGGCCAGTTGAGGTTGAGCGGACTGCCAGGGAAGCGGCGTCGTTGCCGACGGGGCGTTGACGGCAATTGTGAAGTGAAAAGTGGCGCCTTTGCCCGCGTCGCTTTCGACCCAAATGCTTCCACCCAGTAGCTCCGCAAGTCTTTTCGAGATCGCCAAACCAAGGCCGGTGCCGCCGTAATGGCGAGCGGTGGAGGCATCGACCTGCTGGAAGGACTTGAACAGCAGGTTTTGCCGGTTGAGCGCGATGCCGATGCCGGTGTCCCGCACGGAAAAATGGAGCAGCCATTCCTCCGGGTTGCGAACGAAGTCGGTGTCAACCTGCTGCCCGGGTTTGGTCTGTCGCGGCCGCCGGGCGGCGGTGGCCACGTCCACAACGATCTCTCCCTCGGTGGTGAATTTCACCGCGTTGCCGACCAGGTTAACCAGGATCTGCCGCAGACGGGTGGAGTCGCTGACCACAACCCGGGGAATGGCGTCATCGATGGTATACGCAAGTTCGAGGTTTTTCCGCGCGGCCTCCGGCGCCAATAGCTCGAGAACTTCTTCCACGCAGTTGTGAACTTCAAAGGGACGGCGCTCGAGTTCGAGTTTCCCGGCTTCAATTTTCGAGAAGTCGAGGATGTCGTTTATGATTGTCAAAAGCGCCTCCGCGCTGCTGCGGCTGGCCTCAACGAACTCACGCTGTTCGTCGGTGAGTTCGGTATTGAGCAGCAACGCCGTCATGCCGAGGACCCCGTTCATCGGCGTGCGGATCTCGTGGCTCATGTTGGCCAGGAAGTGAGATTTGGCGAGGGTTGCCTCTTCGAGTTTCTGGTTCAACGAAATCAAAGCGGCGTTGCTTTCGATGAGTTGCCGCTGGCTCTCGCGCAGCGCGCCATAGGCCGCGTCGCGCTGCAAGAGGTTCAAGAAAGCCTTCGAGAGATACCGAATGCGGGCGATTAACTCGATTTTGTCGGGCAATTTAACCAGGTAATCGTTGGCGCCGAGGGCAAAGGCCTGGCCTTTGACTTGCGGGTCTTCAGTCGTGGACAACACGATAACCGGGGTGTCCTTCGTGCCGGTGTTGGTGCGGTATTGCCCGAGCAGAGTCAGGCCATCAAGGCCTGGCATGACGAGGTCCTGCAGGATGACGCTGGGCTTCACTTCGTTGGCCACGCTGACCGCTTCGCGGGCCTCCGAACAGTAACGGAGATCAATATCCGGTTGGTTGACCAGCGCGTGCCGGACGGCCTCACAAACCATGGCCTGATCGTCCACGAGCAGGACCACAATTCGTCGGTCCGCCGGCGACCCGGCGTGTTCTTGACCGTTCAGTGAGGCATATGTGATGAGCGGTTCCGACATGTGCGGTTACGGTTGAGGCGGTGCGGGCTGAACCACCGTCGCGACAGTATGGATCAACCCGGCTCCCCAATCAAGTTAACGACAGCCTGGATAAGGTCCCGGTCCTGAAACGCTCCCTTCGCAAGGTAAGCGTCCGCGCCCGCCTCCAGCCCGCATATCCGGTCCTGGTTCCGGTCCTTGTACGAGATCAGCAAAACCGGCACTGAGCCTAAATGAGGATCTTTCTTAATCCTGTTGGTCAACTCAATGCCGTCCATTCGTGGCATGTCCACATCCGTGATCACCAGGTCATAGATGCCTGAACGTACGGCGTTCCAGGCTTCGATCCCATCGGCGGCAACGTCGGTTTCATAACCTCTGCCGGCCAGCAGTTGTCGTTCCATTTCGCGGACGGTGAGCGAATCGTCTACCGCCAGGATGCGCTTTGGCCGGACCGACGGTGTCAAGCCGTCGCGGCGCAAGGTGCCGAAACGCCCGGCGGCCAGCATGGTTTCAATCCAGTGCGTCAAATCCTCGACATCGATGATCAGCACGGGCGCTCCATCTTCCATGAAAGCGGCAGCGCTGATGTTCTTGACCTTGCCCAGACGGGGATCCAATTGCTGCACCACTAGCTCACTTTCGCCCAGGAAGCGGTCCACGATCAGTCCGCAGCGAGTCGCGCGCTCGCCCAATACCACCACCGGCAGGTCGCCTTCCGGGGCCAGCACCGGTGCGCCGAGCGCCTGACGGGCCGATACGGCGCCGATTTGTTGGTCGGCAAACCGGAAATACTGCCGACCCTCCAACGTTTGAAGGCTGGACCGCGGCAACGTCAATGTCCGGCTGATTTGGCCCAGGGGAATCGCATAGGGCTCGCCAGCCACTTGCACAAGCAGCGCGCGAACCACCGACAGCGTAAGTGGAAGCTGAAGCTGGATCCGAAGCCCGCGGCCGGGTTCGTTGCCCAACCGGATTCCGCCCCGGACGTTTCTGACCATGTTGTGGACGATATCAAGCCCAAAACCGCGGCCGGAAAGTTCGGTGACATTGTCTTTGAGGCTGAAGCCTGGCAGAAACAGAAATTCCAGCAGTTCCGAGTCGGTGAACTTCTGCGCGAGGCTCTCCGTGGCAAAGCGTTTCCTCACAATCGCCGACCGCAGGTGCTCGAGGTTGACACCCGCCCCGTCGTCCTCGACGGTGACGAGCAACATGCCGGCGCTGTGGCGGGCTTCAAGGGACACTGTGCCTTCGGCCGGTTTGCCGGCCTGGGTCCGCTGGGCTGGCGTCTCGCAGCCATGATCCACCGCGTTGCGCAGCAAATGCGCGAGCGGCGTTTCGAGGCGCTCGAGTATGTCACGGTCAACCTGGGTGGTCTCGCCGCTGATCTCCAACTTGACCTGCTTCTCCAGTGACCGCGCCAGGTCGCGCACCATGCGAGGGAACCGGCGGACACCATCGCTGAAAGGCCGCATGCGAGTCCGCAGAACCTCCAGGTAAAGGCGCTGGGACAAATGCGACGAGCGACGGTCGAACAGGTCCAACTCCTGCACCTTTTCTCCCAGGAACCTCTGGCAATTCCCGAGTTGCCGCAGGGCGTTCGCACACCGGGCGCGACTGTGCTCGCTGAAGGCTTCCTGGCTCAGGGCCTGGTTCAGGTTCGCCAACTGGGAGACCAGTTCCGCTTGATGGCCTTTGAGCTGCTGGAGTGAGTCGGAGAAGGGCCGAAGCCAGCGCGACTCCACCAGGGCCTCGCCGGCGAGCCCCAGCAAACGGTTGAGGTTTTCGGGAGCCAGCCGCACCACGCGCTCTACTGATTCGGCACGCCGCAAGGCGTGCTCCTGGGCGGGCAGTCGGGCCGGTGTTGTTGGTGACGAAAGCGCAGCCGCACCTTCGGGCTTGTGAAATCCCCCGGCGGGTTGATCGGTGAATAGACTGGCCGCCCGGCCTGTCGCGTCCGGCGAGTCAGGGCGCACAGCGAGTGAGAGCCGGGCTCGCAGTTGGCGCAGGAAGCTTCCGATTTCAGGTGCGGATTCCGTCGCCCAAGCCGGCAGATCCTCCTCGCCGCGTTTGCCAAGCTGCGAGAGGATATCCACGCCCGAAAGCAGCAGGTCGATGTCAGCCTGGGGCGGCGCGGACCCTCCGCGGCCCGCGGCGGCGAAGAAATCTTCGAGCGCGTGCGCCATCTCAGCGGCCGGCTGCAGGTTGACTATGCGGGCGGCCCCCTTCAGTGAGTGGGCGGCCCGCATCAGCACCTCGAACGTTTGAGCTGACACGCTGCCGCGTTCAAGCTCTATCAGACCGGCGGTGAGGATGGCGGTCTGCGTCTCCGCTTCAGCGCGGAACAGGTCGAGCATGGAACGGCTGCTGAGGTCTCGAGTGCCTTCGTTCACGTCAAGTTCCGGTTGAGCGCCAAAAACAGGCGGTCAGGATCGAGCAGAATAAGGGTCCGTTGCCTCCACTGCAGCATACTCTCGGAAAAGGCTGGATTGGCTTTCGCCAGGGCAGGGGGAGCGGGCCTCACTTGCTCGGAGGAAAACCGGCTGGGACTCTGGACTTCATCCGCCGGAAAGCCGACGCGCCGCCCTGCCCAGGAGAGCACCAGCAGCGGCGCGTGCTTCGCGCGCAGAAGATTCCGCGGCGGGACATCGGCCAGTCCCAGCAGGTGGCCCAGCGAGATGCAGATGAGCAACTCGCCCCGCACGTTCGCCAATCCCAGCACAATTTGGCGGGCGTGAGGGATCGAATGAATCGGCCGCCATTCCGCAATTTCCAGAAAGCACTTTGTGGGCAACGCCAGCCATTCCCCGGCAATGCGAAATGGTACCGCCGAGGAAGGCCGCGATCGGCGACTCCAGGCTTCTTTCTCAAAATGATCCGTCCAATGCTCCGCATACCCCGCCGGCACCGGCCGATTCAGCGGTTCCAACCCGGCCCTGGCATGGATGGGACAGTTGCGGCAATGAACGTAATCGGTCAGTTGTGGGCAGGTGCGGGTCCCGTACACGCCGTTGGTGCGCCAACAATCGGTTAGGTCGTCAGGCGCCGGCGCGTTGGCCGCAAATGTTCCGGGTTCGCTCATAGCCTGTTCAGTCACCAGGCGTGGTTGCCAGGATGCTCTTGGAACCTGCGCTCATCGATAGGTAAGGTTGCACATGGCAGGCTCGCGGTCGCTTAGCCAGAGGGCAGTTCCTGGATAGCAGCCGCTGCCGAATCGAGCAGGGCGGGGGAACCGAATAAGAGTTGTTGGATTGACTGGCTCAGCAAGTGCTGTTCTCGCAGCCATTGGATCGGCCCTCTCGAGTCCACCAGCACAGGGCCGAGGTATGGGGCGGCTTTGATGTTGAAACCTGAGTCCACAAAATCACGAGGTTCCCGCCGGATCACTTCGGTGGCTTTCTCTGCGATCAGGCCCAGCAAATGGACTTGGTCGCCGGAGCCCGGATAATCGAGAACAATCAGCCGGGTGCTCAAGAGCTCGGCTGCGGGCTCTCCCAGCGTCAACTCAGACAAATCGACTGCGGGAACCGGCGCGCCGTGATACATGAACACACCGGCAACGCCCTTGGGTGCGTGCGGCAGGCATTTGAGCTTCAACAGGGGCAAAACCTGCACCACGCGCCTCGAATCGAGCGCGTACCGGTTGCGGCCTATCTGGAAGACGAGAAAAAGCATCGCCGGGTCAAGGAGCTCATATGCCCGTGCCGCTCCCGCTGCTATAGTGCGGCGGCACCGGCGTGTTGTTCATCTTGAATTTCGCCACACTGGACTGCAGGCCGAGCGTCGCGGCGTTGAGTTGGTCGACGACCGTGTGGGATTGCCGCCAAGATTCGGCCGTGCGTTCCACTGCGTGGCCGAGGTGCGCCAGGCCGGCTGTAATGTCCTCGGCATCGGTCAATTGTCCCCCCACATTCTCGCTGATCGCCTGCAACCGCGGAGCCAGCAGTTCCTCGCGCTGGATGATCTGCGTGAGGTGCGATCCCACCGCGCCAATTTCCTCGCCGCCGCGCCCGAGTTCCTCGGCGAACTTTGCCATGCCTGTGACGCCCGCCGCGACTGAGGATTGAACCTCTTTGACCATCTTTTCGATGTCGTAAATGGCCACGCCGATTTGGTCGGCAAGGCGGCGGATCTCGATCGCGACGACTGCGAATCCCAGGCCGTACTCACCCGCCTTTTCCGCTTCGATGGCCGCGTTGAGCGAGAGCAGATTGGTTTGATCGGCCACTTTTGCGATGTTGGCGACGAGAGGGTCGATGCTCGCCGTCTTCTCGCTCAAGGCAGTGAGCTTGGCGCCGACCGAAGCAGAGGCCTCCATCACCCGCTTGACGGCCGCTTCCATGCGGGCGATGGCAGCCGTGCCGCCCGTGGCAAGGTCGGCGGTCCGCTCGTCGACCCGGTTGACCTCGTTCATGGTTTTGGCCAGTTCCCTCGCGGTGACGCCAATCTGCTTCGTCGCCGCAGCCATCCGCTCGACCGTGCTGGCCATCTCGCGGGCACTGGTTTGCTGATCTTGGATCTTCCCAGCCAACTGGACCGCACTCGTGTTGACCTGCGCGCCGGACCGCTGGATTTGGCCCACGAGTTCGGAAAGGTCGTCCGCCAGGCGATCAAGCCCCTCGCCGATCGTGCCGAATTCGTCTCGCCGCTCGAGGGCGATTCGGTTCGCGAAATTACCGCGGCGGATTTGGTCTATCCCGGAGGCCAGGCGGAGCAGGGGCGCGGCCACGGCCGTAAACTGGAGGCGGCCGATCAACAGGCTGACCACGAGAATGACGAGGATGCCGGCCACGCCCAAGACGCTAGCATTATGCCCGCGAAGCGAGATGGCGGTGCCCGCATGGTCGACCTGTTGCGCCAGGTCCCGGAAGAGCATTTCGCGTTGCCGCGCAGTGTCCCGGTGATTTGAATTGAACAACGCCGCCGCGTTTGGGGGATCGCTGTCGGCCACCTCCAGCACTCGGGCCTGAAGCGAGCCAAGGCTCCCCGGCGCCGTTCCAGCTTCAAACTCGCTGATCGCCTTCAACGAGGCCGACAATTCGGCATAATCGCTATACCGATCCTGGGCCTCGCGCAGCACGGCCCGGAGGTTCCTGTCCGCCTCCTCAAGCCGAGTTCGCTCCGACTCGTTCTTGGGATCCCCCGAAAGCGCGCGCAACGTTTCCATGATCAAGAGCGTGTCGTAACAGATCCGGTCGTTAGTAGCGATAAGTCGCTGCTGCTGGAGGTTCGCTCCGACACGAGATGCCTGCATCCAGAACGCGAGTCCCACTGCCGCCAGCATCAACACTATCATCGAAAGCAGCGCGACGTTCATCCGCTGCGAAATGGTCATTGAACTCATTGGTTGGTCAGGTCCGTGAAGCATCTCATCGGGCATTGTCGCCAAAAATCAAAAACTCTTTCCTCGATTCGGCGTCCAGCACATCCAACCCGCAAACCGGCGTTTTTGCTTGTCCCACGTTGAACTCGAAATATGCCCTCTGAAACCGCGTAAAACAAGATTCTTCTGCCAGTTTCTTCCGCTTGAGCGCCGGTCCGGTTGGCGCGGGAACGACTCCAGTCCGGCGCCGGAATGATTCAACCTCGTCCTTGTTGCGGACACTCCGGGGAATCCACTTCGCGGCGCGGGAGGAAAGATTCGCTTGGTGCCTGGGAGAGGTTCGGTTTTTACAGCTTGTCATTGTTGTGTTAAGTAGCTCTGCCCAAGCGGCTAACATGATTGAAGAAATCGAACGCCTTCGGTTTCACGCCCGGGAGCATCGCGCGCTGCCGCCAAACGACCTGGGCGTGCACGAAACCTGCTGTCTCAGGCTCGATAGGCCAGCTTGATCGGTTCGGGTCATGCCTTGAGGGGTTGCTGGTCAACTGATGAGGACGCGAACTTGAGCTTCAGAGCAAGCATAACGAAGCCGCCGCAGGGCGGATATAGCCTGGTGGAGGTGTTGATTGCGGCACTCGTGCTCGGGATCATGGTTCTCGCCTTATTGGGCGGCTTTTCTTCGGGATTGGCCGTGGTGCACGCAACGCGAGATAACCTACGAGCCACCCAAATCCTGACCCAGAAGATGGAGACCATTCGGCTCTTCAAATGGTCGCAATTGGGCAGCTCCGATTTGTCGCCCGGCAAATTCGACGCGGTCTACGACCCGAGTGGAGGGAGCGTGGGTACCCGGTATGCCGGTCAATTTTCGACTAATTCAGCCCCCTCCTCCATCCCGATTGCCTACCGGGACAAAATGCGGCTCGTGAGCGTGGACCTGTATTGGACGAACCGAACGAGCGCGACCAAAGCTGTTGTGCAAAATCGGCAGGTGCAGACCTTCTCCGCGCGTTACGGGATGCAGCCATACGTGTACAAATGAGGCCTGATCGACAAACGGGTCTGGGGCGCCTCCGGGCAGCCGGCATGTCGTTGGTGGAACTGATGGTCGCCGTCGCCGCGGGTTCTCTGGTGCTCACCTCCACCGTCGCGATTTTCGTCTACGGTTTGTTCAGTTTCGCCGGCATGGGAAACTATGCGATCTTGAGCGGACAGAGCCGGAAATCTTTGGACCAGATGTCGCGGGAAGTGCGGGAGGCAACCCAGGTGGTCGCTTACCAACAAACGGCTACTACGAAGTCTCTCAGTGTCACCAACGCTTACACCTCCACCTTGGTGACGTACGCCTGGGATTCGGACACAGGCCTCCTGACCCGCACTCTAAAGGATGGAGATGAAGAAATTTGTCTTAGCGGGTGCGACGCCTGGGAGGTTACGATGTACCAGCGCACGCCCCGGAAAAACTGGGATTTCTATTCCACCACGAACCTCCCCTTGTGCAAGCTCATCAACATGAGATGGAAATGCTCCCGCACTATTCTCGGTCAGAAGATCAACACTGAAAATGTGGTGACTGCCCAGATTGTCTTGCGCAACAAACCCTGATTTCTATGAGGTGCCTTAGCCCCAAACCCGCGCCCGAAAGAGCCAGCGTTCTTTTGGTCGCGTTGGCTCTGTCCGTCATCCTGGGAATGACGCTGGCCGGGTATCTCTCCTGGGTTCGCACCCAGAACGTGCTGGTCGCGGAGTCGCAGGCCTGGAACGCCGCGCTCGCCCACGCCGAAGCCGGAATCGAGGAAGGGTTGGCTCAGATCAACGTGTCATTCGGCACGAACTATCTTCCTTCGGCGCAGACAAACTGGAGCGGCGCATCGGCGTCAGGGTTCTACGTGCAAAGGACCGACGTCTTTAAGGATAAGGGCGGGTATAGAGCGAGTATCATCCCTGATACCCCCGGACCTACTATCATTTCTACCGGTTACGCGGTGGTGCCACTTGTTGGCCGGAGGATTGTTCGAACTGTAGAGGTTCGCACAAAACCCGATGCTGCGTTCGGTTACGCCATCGCTGTGCTCCAAAACGTTACCATGGGTGGGAATTACGTGATGATCGATAGTTATGACTCCAGAGACCCTCTTCATAGTACCTCCATGGGCACATATGACCCGAACACACGGAAGGCTGGGGGGGATGTGATCAGCACCGATGGTTTTGTTAGCGTTGGCGGCGCGAATATCTACGGCCACGTCAGGACCGCTCCGTGGGGCGGTATATCGGTCCAACAAAGCAACGGACGGGTAGGCGACCTGGAGGTGAACTGGCCCAACCGGTCGGGGATTGAAGACGGTTGGTATGCTAACGATCTGAACCTCGATTTCAACGATGTTGGGGAACCTTTCAAAGCGCCTACAGCCAGTTTCCCTGCTCCGGACGCCAACACAAACTATGTGCTTGGCGCCTATGATTACCTGATTACTACGAACTTCCAACTCCTGAACGGCGCGACCCTTTCTGCTTCCAACGGTACCGCGCGACTCTGGGTTCAAGGCGATTTCCGGTGTCGCCAGGGCTCGGCCATAATGATAGCGCCTGGCGCCCGGCTCGAGGTCTACACCGGCACGCTTCTTGGGCCGCCTGTCTCGGCCGAAATCAACAACGTGAACACCACTGGCTACGCAGAGAATTTTGGCATTTACGGGTTGCCCAGCACCACCACGATGTCGTGGAGCGGCAATAACACGTTCAATGGAACCATCTACGCCCCCCAGGCCATTATGGCGCTGAAAGGTAGCGGGTTCACCAGCACTAACGACTTTCAGGGCTCCTGCGTGACCCGCGCCCTCACGCTACAAGGCCATTTCAATTTTCATTTCGACGAAAGTCTCGTAAAAACAGGACCCTCAAAGGGATACACCGTTACTTCCTGGCGGGAGTTGTAGGCTGCCAACGGCGGTTCGCCCAAGGCTGACCTGAGCGAAAGGAACGACCAGCGATCTGGATGCCGGTTTCCGCTCCCGTCCCGGTTTGGGACACTCATGCACAGTTCTACAAAGCTTTCGAACGTCGTTTGTGCTTTGGCGTAAGGCCTTCTCCAGGCCGCCCGCTTCCTCAGACCGTCTACCTGGTCTGTCTAAGGTTAGAGTCACCACCGATCACATAGATCTCTAATTCCGCACCTTTGAGCCCGCTCCTGACGCGCTACGGGCTCCTTAATATGGACAGGCAGCTATCAGTGGGAACCCCCAGTAGGTTTTTTGGCAGGCTAATTGCTACGTCCCTTGACGACATATTGATCGGCACGGCCAATGAAGTTGTACCACACCGTCGCGGGGGGTGAAATCACATGAAGCTAAGGCTAGCAATCAGACCACACGGACGGGTGAGCCAAATTGCGTACACGCTGGCGGAGGTGATGATAGCCACCGCTTTGCTGGCCATTGTCGGTGTGGCGCTCTATGGGGGGATGTCGTCGGGTTTTGCGATTACGCAGGCTTCTCGTGAAAACCTACGGGCGACGCAGATTTTGGTGGAGCGCATGGAGGGCATCCGGCTTTACAACTGGAATCAGCTTGTTTACAGCAACTGGATTCCCCAAAGGTTTACCAACTGGTACTACCCGTTGACCAAGCCCGGGGAGTCGCCAGGCATCATGTATCTCGGAGAGATGCACTTCCAGCCGAATCCCACTCTGAATCCAACAGTTACCTACGGGCCATACATGTGCGAAGTGTCCGCAACCGTGAATTGGACCTCCGGGGGGGTGCCACGCAGCCGGACACTGACAACCTACGCGGCTCGCGACGGTGTCCAAAACTACGTTTACACCAGCACCAACTATCTCGCTCCATGAACTTGATTTCTGATTCGACTCGTTCGCACGCGCAAAGGGCCTGGACCTTGGTGGAGGTCAGCGTCGCGGTTTGCCTCAGCTCGGTGATTATGGCGGCTTTGATGCAGACGTCGCTCTTCACCTCGCGCAGCTTTGTGGCGATGGGAAATTATAATGAGTTGGACCAGCTCAGCCGCAACGCGCTGGACACCATGACCCGCGATATTCGCCAGGCGAAGGTCTTCAGCCCAAAATATTACCGGACCAACATGATGATCTTCACCAACCTGGACAACGGTTACTTCGGCTATGTATGGGATCCCCGAACGAAAGTAGTCAGCCGGTTGAGCGGCGGGTTCAGCCCAGCCTCCGGCTCCTTCGTCAATGTCCAGAGCAACACTGTCCTGACCGGCTGCGAATACTTCAGTTTCCGGATTTGGCAGCGCAACCCGACCAATGGTTTTCAATTCCCCTGGTCATCGGCTGGCAATCCCATTGACACGAAGTTGGTGGATGTCAGTTGGCGGTGCTCGCGCCGGGTGCTTGACAAGTTCAACACAGAGAGTGTGCAGACCGCAAAAATCGTCCTTCGCAACTGATCCCTCGAAAATGTATTTATGAGAACTCGTCTGTCGGCAGCTCGGCGGCAACAGGGTAATCTGATTCTGGTCGCGTTGATCTTGAGTGGTATCGCCGGCTTGACCCTGGGCAGCTATCTGCTGCTGGCGCAAAACCAGAATGTCTCGATCTACCGCTCGCAGGGTTGGAATAGCTCGATGGTGGTCGCGGAGGCCGGGATCGAAGACGGTTTGCAGCTCGTCAACCTGTATATAGGCACCTTCGACCCAAAGCAAATCTACCAATGGACTAACGATGCGGGCGGCGCTCACTGGGACCAGCCTTCGGCCGCCGTTTATCATGTCCGCCGCACTATTACGACCGGAGTCACCCCGGGGACTCAGCCCAACACGTACGAGGTCTGGATTTTCAACACCAACAAAGCGGCGCCGGCGGTTTATGCCGAGGGCACCGTGCCCTGGACTTACATGCACGCCTCGGCCAGTCAGCCGATGTTTGCGCAGGCAGGGTCGTCGGTGGCCCCTCGGTCTCCTCTGGTGAGGAAGGTGCTCGTTAACACCGCTCTGCAACCGCTTTTCGTAATGGCGATGGCGGCCGACCGGGGCATCGACCTCCGCGGCATGGGTGTGCGCACCGACAGTTTCGATTCGTCTGACCCACGTTATTCCATCAACCACTTTTATCCCTCCAACAACCCCAGCATGACCAAGGACAACGGCGATATCGCCACGAATGCCGGCTTTCTGGATGCGATGAACATTGGCAACGCGCATATCCGGGGGCACGTCCGAACCGGTCCGGGCCCGAACACGATTAATATCAACAGCGGCTCCGTTGGTGACTTGGCCTGGGTGACGAATAAGGGCAATACGGGCAAGATTGAGGCGGGTTGGTCCGCCACGGACTTCAATGTGGCTTTTGATCCGGTCAACGTCCCGACGACCGGCTGGCTGGCGCCGGACGCCTCAATGATGAACTACACTGATACTAATGGGGTCAAATATGCCTATCGCATAACCAAGCCGGACCGTTGGGAGATCAGTGGCCTCACGGGGAGTTTGTTGGTTGATGCACCTACAAATACGACTGTGGAAATCAAAATTGGTCCGGACGACGTTTCCCTGGCCGGCAGTGACGCGATCCGGATTACGCCCACGGGCGCAAGGGTTTTGCTCTACATGACGGGTGCCCATTTCGACCTGACCGGCGGCGCGATCATCGACAACCAGAGCGGCATCGCCGGGAACTTCTTCCTCTATGGTTCCACGAATTGCATTGACATTACTTTCGCCGGCAATGGCAACTTCTACGGCGGGATCTATGCCCCGCAAGCCGATTTCACCCTGGGCGGCGGTGGTAAAGACACGTATGATTTCGTCGGCGCCAGCGTGACAAGGAGCGTTACCATGATGGGCCACTACAACTTCCATTTCGACGAGGACCTCGCCAAAACAGGGCCCAGCAAAGGTTTTGTCCCTGTCGCCTGGAACGAGAAATGAGCGCTTAAGGTGGACCTGTCAGGGTCCCGAACGACTCCGCGTGGAGGGCACTCAGGTGCCTGACCGCCCTCCGTTGTTTGAGTTATCTCTTGCTCTGCCAACATTTCTCTCGACTAACGTTAGCGGCTTCGCCAAAGAGGAGCCGTGCGCACCTGTGTGATCTTCAATCCGGCCGCCAAGGGCGACAAGGCCCGACGGTTCAGACGTCACTTGGACGAGATCTCAACACAAAGCACTCTGAAGCTTACCACAGCCCCTAACGACGCCCGCCGGCTGGCCGCCGAAGCGGTTAACCAGGGCTTCGTGAACATCGTCGCCGCCGGCGGCGACGGCACCGTGAATGAGGTGATCAACGGGCTCGGAGATGCTCCGGAGGGGTTCCAACGTTCGCGCCTGGGCGTTCTGCCGCTGGGTACCGTCAATGTCTTCGCGCGTGAGTTGGCAATTCCTCCCAAACCCGAACTGGCCTGGCGAATCGTATGCGCCGAACGCGAGATTTCCATTGACGTTCCCTGCGTTGAATATCGCGCCAACGGTCAGGCTCAGCGGCGATATTTTGCCCAATTGGCCGGTGCCGGGCTCGATGCCCGCGCCGTTGAGCTCGTAGCCTGGGAGATGAAGAAGAAGATAGGCGTAATGGCGTACATCCTCGCCGGGCTCCGGGCGCTGGCCGGCCCACCTGCCAAAATCACCGCCGCGGCAGGTGCAACCGCCGCTACGGGCGCCTTGGTCCTGATTGGCAACGGCCGCTTGTACGGAGGCTCGTTCCGAGTCTTTCCAAACGCGGACTTGCGCGACGGCCTGCTTGAGGTCTGCGTTTTTCCGCGAGTTAACTGGCTCACGCTAGCCCGTTGCGGCCCGCGTCTGTTGCTCCGCGGCGACTTGCCCCCTTCGGTAACAAAAGTGTTTCAGGCGGAGACTCTGACCCTTACCAGCGTCGGCCGCGTTCCCTTCGAAATCGACGGTGAGCTGGCCGGCGACCTGCCCGCCACGTTCACCATCAAGCGCGGCGGCTTGCGAGCTATAGTTCCCTAGCTGCCCGCCTCCGACGGTTCCCCTTGCCATTTGGCCTCGGTTTCCTGTCCCGGTCTCGAAAACCGGACTCTCGATCCTGGATTTTGCACTTTGGGTGTTGGACCTACTGCGCCGCGCGGTAGAAGCGGACGGGGAAGTTCGTCGCATCCTGGTCGATCACAGAAAAGAGTCCGTGTTCATCGAGCATGAAAACGCCGATTGTGTCCCAGGAACCGGCGGAAACCAGGTTCGTCGTTGCCTGGACGAGCACCGGTTGGGCCGCAGCGCCGCTGCCGCTCAAGCCGATGGTCTGATCGGAGTTCAGCACCGGTGGATTGAGCACGGGCGGGCCCAGGATTACTGGTGTGGAGCCGACATTCAGCACGCTGGTGCAAGTGGCGATGTTAGGACTGGCGCCTTGCCGGAGGGTCAGGGTGATCGGGTAGGTGCCAGCCGGGGTCGAAGTACTCAGCGCCACCACCAGCACCGCGTTCTTCGTGCTCGGACCCTGCTCCGTGAAATTCACTTGGGGTGGAACGAATGCTGCCGTGGCCCCTGCGGGCAAACCGGAGACGCTCAAGTGTACGCTCATAGCTCCCGCTCCTGCCCGGGTAACGGTGATTGGGAACATGCCTTTGCCGCCAGGCGCGGCCGGAACCGGGGATTGGGATCCAATCTTTACCGACCTCAACGTGGGTCCCGCGTATGCGGTGCTTAAGATTGCCAGCGCAAGCGCCGGCACTATTCGGATGGTGAGTATTTTTGTTCTCATACGTTATCCTCTCATTTGTTTGCTTTTCTGAATGAGCAACCACCTCACCATCTCTCGACGAATCAACCCAGGCGAGTGTCGCCCCATGCTCCCCGGGACCCGCTGAGATTCGCCCCGGGGAATCCCCAGGAGGTGTTTTCTGCCCGGAAGTGCGACACGTGCCGCCGACGCTGTTGGCCGCAGATACAAGACTCGGAAGATGCCTGCCCGCCGTGATCGCCGTACATGGCGACCGCAAATGCGCTTGCCTCTCCGCGGAGTTCGGCGCATTCAATGCCGTGACTGATCGCGATCGACTTTTGCCAGCAATCAACAAATCAACACCCATGACCATCAACACCGCGTTGGCAGGATCACCCCGCTCACGCTGTCGCGCCTATAACCCGGCGTCGCTGAAAGCCGGCCTGCTGCTTTTGCTGCCGTGCCTGGCCTTCGCCAAAATCACGCCTGAAGAACTCCGGTGCGAATACCTCGTCAACCCCCTTGGAATCGACTCCCCGGCGCCTCGGCTGAGCTGGATTTGCGTGTCCGGGGAGCGCGCCCAGAGACAATCCGCCTACCAGATTCTCGTCGCCAGCTCTGAGGCGAATCTGAAGGCTGATCGGGCTGATCTCTGGGATACGGGTCAAGTCAACTCAAGTGAGACCGCGCAGATCGCGTACCGCGGCACGCCATTGGCGTCGGGTCTGCGCTGCTACTGGAAAGTGCGCGTCTGGGACCAGGACGGCAAAGTATCCGGTTACGCCGCGCCCGCGTTTTGGGAGCTTGGTTTGCTGGCTGCCACTGACTGGAAGGGCCAATGGATTGGGCGAACCACGGACACAAATTCTCAACCGGCCCCTCTTTTGCGCCGCGCGTTTGAAGTGAATGGCAAGGTGAAGCGGGCGCGCGCCTACGTTTGCGGGCTGGGGTATTACGAGTTGCGTATGAACGGGAAGAAGATTGGCGACCACCTGCTCGATCCCGGCTACACGCGGTATGACCGGCGCGCGCTCTCTGTCACGTATGATGTCGCCGATGCGCTCCGGCGTGGCCAGAACGCCGTTGGAGTTATCCTTGGCAACGGCTGGTTTAATGTTCACACCAAAGCTGTTTGGAACTTCCACAAGGCACCATGGCGGGCCGCTCCCAAACTGCTGATGCAGCTCGCGATTGAGTACGACGATGGCCGCACGGAAACAGTCCTCACCGACGCCTCCTGGAAAACGAGCACCGGTCCGATTGTGTTCGATAGCATCTATGGCGGTGAAACATATGATGCCCGCCTCGAAAAACCCGGGTGGGACACAGCCAACTACAATGATTCCGATTGGTCCCCCGCGCGGATTGCGGAGGCGCCCGCTGGCCGGCTCGCGGCGCAGATGATGCCGCCCATTAAGGCTGACCAATCAATCAGGCCAGTCAAAATCTCCGAGCCCAGGCCCGGGGTCTTCGTGTTCGATATGGGGCAAAACTTCGCCGGATTTGCCGAACTGAATGTGCGGGGTCCGGCCGGGGCCAAAGTCGTGATGAAATATGGCGAACGGCTTGCTCCCGACGGTATGGTCGACCGGGCCGACATTCAACAGCACATTGTGCGCGTCGATACCAACCAACAGTTTCAAACCGACACTTACATTCTCAAGGGTTCTGGAAACGAGACGTGGCGTTCCCGCTTTACCTATCACGGTTTCCAGTATATCGAGGTCACCGGGTTTCCGGGGAAGCCCTCACTCGACAATCTAAGGGGCGTCTTCATTCACTCGGCGATTCCGGTGGCGGGTGAGTTCGAGTGCTCCAACCCGCTGTTTAACAAGATCTGGCGTGCCGGGCGATGGGCCTATCTTAGCAACCTTCAGGGCATTCCCACGGATTGCCCGCACCGCGAGAAGAACGGCTGGACCGGCGATGCCCATCTCGCAGCCGAGCAAGGACTGTTCAATTATGAGCCGCAAACGGTTTACACTAAGTGGATCAACGACCTGGGCGATGAACAGCGACCCACGGGCGAACTGCCCGGTATCGTGCCCACCAGCGGTTGGGGTTACGAGTGGGGAAACGGGCCGGCCTGGGACAGTGCGTTTCTTCTGATTCCCTATTACCTTTACGAATATTCCGGCGACACGCGAGTCTTGCGTGACCAGTACCCGGGGATGAAGCGTTACGTGGATTACCTGACGAGCAAAGCGAAGAATGGGATTGTCAGTATCGGCCTGAATGATTGGGCGCCTTGGAAGACCCAGACCCCGGCGGATATCACCTCGACGGCCTATTACTACCGTGACGCGCAAATTGTGGCTCTAGCCGCGAAGCTGCTGGGCCGCGATGCCGAGGCACAGCAGTATGGGGCCCTGGCCACGAGCATCAGGAAGGCGTTCAATCAAAAGTTTTATCATCCCGAGACGGCGACCTACGGCAACGGCAGCCAGACGTCGCTGAGTTGCGCACTCTACCAGGGCTTGGCGGAAGACGAAAACGGGCCCAGGGTCTTCAGTAACCTGGTCGCCGCTGTGGAACAAAAGAACAATCACATCGACACTGGGATCCTCGGCGCCAAGTACATTTTGAACGCGCTGACAGAATATGGGCGGGCTGACCTCGCTTACCGGATCGCGAACCAAACCGACCAGCCGAGTTGGGGTTGGTGGATAGGGCAGGGGGCCACGACGCTGTGGGAGCAGTGGAATGGTACTGAGTCGCGCAACCACATCATGTTCGGTGACATCTCCGCCTGGTTCTACAAGGCGCTCGCTGGCATCAACCCGGATCCGGCTGCGCCCGGTTTCCGGCACGTCATCATCCAACCGCAAATTGTTGGAGATTTGACCTCCGCGAAAGCTGCTTACAATTCGGTGCGTGGGCTGATTTTGAGCGAATGGAAGCTCGAAAATGGCCTCTTCACGTTGCACGTCATCGTTCCCGCGAATACCAGCGCGACCGTGCGCCTGCCGGTGCCTGCGGGCGCCACCATAACCGAGGGCGGGAAACCCGTTTCCGAAGCGAGCGGCGTTGAACGACTCGAGGCCCGGGACGGGCATCCCACGTTTGAGGTCGGCTCGGGGGATTACGTCTTTACTGCGGCTCGCTAACTGGTCGGTAACCAGGGAGCGGCTCAGGCCGCGCCCTCAGTGACACAGCGGCCAACTCATTCCACGAATCTAAGCGTGGCGAACCGGTCGGGGGCGTGGAAGCTGCCGACGAGCGTCGGCCGCAAGGCGAGGGCGGCTTTGTTGGCTCGGTCACAGCGAAACAGGTTTAGTCGCCATTCCGTTCCGGAGCCTGGCTGGCTCCCGCCCAACGCGGCCAGCGGCACCCGCAGTTCGCAGCGCCAAACCTTAGTCTTCGTGTCGATAACGACCGCGGACTCGAAGCCGCTGTTCCACGCAAAATCCTTTTCCGGCAGGTTGGTGATCATTACGTCCAACCGCTCGTTCGTGGGCGCAACCTCGAACTCGGCATAACGGCGGAGATTCGCCGGCTCCGCCCCGATGAAGGCCTCGACGACGTCGCGATCCCAGAGGCTTTCCCCTTGCTGTTCCAGGTTGAATCTTTTCCGGGCGAACTCTGGCGGGTCGAAAACTGTCAATGTTGTGAAGGGGCATTCGTAAGCGAGATAAAGGTATTTCGGCGACCAGAGCGCGCGGACGGTGGTCGACATTTCGGGCCTGACCGTGCCGTCGCGTGAGGCCTGTTCCAGCAGCACCGGCGTGGCGGCCTGCCAGAGAGCCTGGCTCATGGTGCCGTCGGGTTTGAAATCCTGGCTGATATGCCGCGCCTCGAGGACGGGAGATGGCAAGGAACGCACCAGCAATTTGCGAGCGCTGTCAAAATAGATCTTCCGCAACACGGCTGAGGGAAGGTCAATCGAGCTGATCGTCCAATCCCCCTGGATCGGTGTCATGTGCGCCCAGTTGCGATCCTTGCTTTCGAGCCAGCGCCATTCTTTGGCGAAAAAAACCTCCGCGTCGGCATCAGTGGGCGGGGGTTCATTGCCGCTGGAGCCGAGAATAAGCCGGTCGTAAACCTGAAAATCAGTCGCGAAGAAAATCCGGTCCTGGTGTTTGAGGAACAGCTTGCGGACCTTATCGGGATCATGACGTCCGATCTCCGGAATGCGCGCCGCCAGGTCCGCCATCATGTTTGGGTAGCGGCTGAGGGACTGATCCACCCAATCGAGTTCTTCGGCATTGTTGGCAAAGTGCACACAGACGAACGTGGTTTTGGGGTGGCGCGCGATCACGCGGTTGAGCGCTTCCAGCAGGTCCTTCCACGGTGGATATTTTTGGGGATCGCCAAACCACCAGCTTTTGTGGTCCTTCAGCTCTTTCCAGCGTTCGTTCTGGTCGTCGTAAGGCAGCCAGAATGCTTTCGGGTCAGCTACATGGATCGAAACGGGCATGCCCAGCTCTCCGCAGCGCTCCCACATGGGATCAAGTTTCGGGTCATCGATCTTTAGCAGTTGGCCCTTGCCATCCCGCAAGTAGAGGCCGAGCCGCTTGTATTCCTTGAACCCGGCGGCGCCGAGTCGGTGGCCTTCCTCGACCTGCTTGACGGCCTGTTCCGGGAAATCCGGTTGGTCCCAGCCCGAATAGTCGAGGTTCATGTAGGTGACGAATCTGCCCGGGAAAAGCGTCTCCGCCAATCCCTTGCCTCGCTCGAATTCTGAGGGGCCGTCGTCCTTGCCACGGGTAACGGTGCCGCCGCTCAGGTTGACGATGACCCCGACGCCGGCCGCGTCCATGATGCGGACTGCGCGCGCCAGGTGCTGGGTCGTGCAGTCGATGTGCTGGTGCAGGTCGATCGTGCGGTGTCGCGCTCGCCATTCGGCGGGTAAGTTCGGCGCGGCCGCGATTACTGGGAGCGGGATGGCCCCCAGGCTGGAGATCAACACGCTCAATGCAACTGCGGGTTTGGTGTTCATATGGCTTCCAGGCAGCCAGAAGGTAGTCTTCGCTGATCCCGCTGATCAAATCGAAACTCACGTCCAGCATTTTACACGACGACGTCAGAAGTCGAAACGTCCGATGCCCTCGTGATTGTAGGCGACGACGTCAGGAGTCGATTTGATTAAATGGGACGCACGACCCCACAGCCCAGGCCAAATCGACTCCTGACGTCGTCGCCTACAATCTCTCGTCAGAGTCGGCCCACAACCAGGCCCCCGCGCCTCAACGCGCCGGTGTTGCCCACCGCTCCACCAGCCGGACACACGTGCGCACGGCCAGCTCCATATCCTGCACCGCGACCCATTCAAGCGGGCCGTGAACGTTGTTCATCCCGCAGAAGAGATTGGGGGTGGGTAAACCCCGCTCGGTGAGCCTCGATCCGTCCGTGCCGCCCCGGATGGGAGCATCAGTCGGTTCGAGCCCGAGGCTGCGAATGGCCTCGCGCGCGACCTCCACGGGCCTCATATCCTGGCGAAGCCAATACGCCATGTTGCGGTATTGCTTCTTGATCTGGCATTGGATGCGGGCGCGCGGTTCGGCCGTCTGCAGACCGCGGCAAAGTCCCTGCAGCCTGGCCCGCTTTTCCGCGAGGCCGGC
>DATDCV010000721.1:0-1903 GCA_036524155.1 Verrucomicrobiia bacterium | reverse complement strand
TGGCGACGGGCATCAGCAACGTCACCCAGGCGGGCCTGGCCGAATGGTTTAAGGCGGGCATTGTCACCGCCGGTATCGGCCGCGAGTTGCTGAAGAAGGAATTTGTCGAGCAACGCGATTACGCGGCCATCACCCGGCGCGCTGCCGAGATCCGCCAGTGGATACAAGCAGCGCGCGGCCGCTGACGCTTCCCCCAAGGTTGGCAGTCGGTCCTCGAGACGTCGAGGTGCCCCTGGCGACGCCGCCGAGCAGGGCTGCACGGCGTGCAACGCAGGTTCTTCACGTTAGGATTTCCCATTCGTAACAACCTTTACCGGGTAACTCTCCCTGGCAGTTTTTTAGGGTCACCACATTCATTCCAGTCTTAGTCTATGAAACTTCCGACCTCCACTGGCGATATCGTGAAATAGAAAGGTACCATCAGGTGCAAAGCGGTTCGTGGATATCGGGAGCCAGGCGGTGAGATCCGCGCTCGTTTCCAGGATCGTTGACTGATTCGGAGGCCCGGTGGCAAGAAGATCCAGCCCGGCGGCAGCAACGTGGGCAATCTGCAAATATGCCGGCGAGCCGAACTCATAAGCGCCAATGTCCGCCGCCGGGCCGACCGGCCGCGGAAATCCGCGCTGGTCGGTGGCCGGCGCGGAGGCCGTATCGCCGGCGTCGATCGCCGGGCTGCCGGGGAACAGTGCCATCGTGAGGGTCGGCCCGCCGTTGTCCTGGACCGGGCCCAGCAGCGGATCGCGATTATTCAAGCTGCCGGCGTTGGTGAACACGAAGCTCGTGTCCGAACTGAGGTTGTGGCCCGCGTCAGTTAGAAAGCCAGAACAGTTTGTTGGAGCATTAGTGGCGAGCAGATTGTTTACGAGCACGCCGCCATACACGCTGCAGGCACTGGTGGCAATGCCGTTTGGACCGGTGCCTCCCGGGGGGTTTCCGAAGCCACCCTCACCGCCCGCTCCGGCGCGGCAGGAGTTAAAGGCGATGGTGCAATTGGTCAGATTGAAACTCCCATTCGTGCTGAGAATGGCGCCGC
Source organism: Verrucomicrobiia bacterium (assembly GCA_036524155.1). Lineage (GTDB taxonomy): Bacteria > Verrucomicrobiota > Verrucomicrobiia > Limisphaerales > UBA8199 > DATDCV01. The sequence goes on along the minus strand of DATDCV010000721.1, from coordinate 870 downwards.
CGCCACCGTCTCCTCCCCACCCACCTCCGGCGCCAGGGAAGTAAATGGTCTGACCGGTTCCCAGATTTACACCGGATCCGCCGGCACCCCCGCCCCCGCCTTGTCCACCGACTGCGAGATTACCGACAAAAGTGCAGTTAACCAGACCGGCACTTCCCTGATTAAACAAGGCGCCGCCGCAACAGAGGCCACCTGAACCGCCCCCGCTGCCCGGTGGACTCCACAGAGAACCGTAGCTCCCATCACCGCCATGGCCGCCAGTCCCACCGATAACCGTGTTCGTCCCCAATGTGCTCTCGGCGATGCTCAGGGTCCCCACACTGCAAATAGCGCCTCCATTTGCTTCCCCACCGTAACCACCCTGAACGGGCGGTGGAAACATACCGCCCCCGGCCATCCCGTTTGCGCCCGTTCCGCCGCTGGTCGAGTTCGCCAGGAAACTGCAATGACTCACGACGAGGGAACCGGAATTAAAGATGGCGCCACCGCGGCTGGCACAGCCCGAAAGACCCGCAACGTATCCAGGGTCCCAGACACTGCCGACCACCCGGTTGCTTATGAACGTGCAACCTTCGAAGTCGGCTTTTCCCTCGAGATTGCAGATGGCCCCGCCGAGAGATGCCGGCGAAAAACCATTGGTGCCGAAATAAGATGATAATCCATTTTGCACCACGTTCTGTGAGAAAACGCAGTTGGTGGCATTAAGGGTGCCGGCCTGGTTCAGGATCGCTCCACCCCATCCGATGTTGGTCAGGTTGGAGGGCGAGTTTGTCGCCAGGTTCGAAATCAGCGTGACCCCAAGCAGGTTAATCGTTCCGCCTTCATTGAAGATTGCTCCGCCGCCGGGGCCATTAGTGCTTCGCCCGTTCC
>DATDCV010000720.1:0-4372 GCA_036524155.1 Verrucomicrobiia bacterium | reverse complement strand
CTTTGGCTGGCACGGTGTTCGTTGACCGTCGAAAGAGGACTCGGGTCGGGCAGGCAACGGAGAAAATAGAAAACCTGCTGAGAACCCGCGTCGTCACTGTATTATTCCCCGAAGGCACAAGCTCCGATGGCAGCACCATGTTGCCTTTTAAATCCGCCTTACTCGATCACCGGCTGCAGCACAACGCCGAGCGCACTTTCGTGGTGAGATGAGACTCTGCCGTCGTCCGCCCCGTCTACATGCTCGTGGGCCTCACGGCGGCTCGCTGCGAGGGATTCCAACCTATTGGAAATGTCTTTCCTCCGCGTCTCCACGACTATGAGACCAACGTGCACCAAAAGGACTAATCAGTAAGCGTGTAGCAATGGTCAGTTTCTCCCCGGCACGCTTGTATCGCTCGGGCAAGTCTCTCTCGGCCCGTGCTAAACACTCCAATCACAGTGGGCCTGAATTGGCCTGGATGGGCTTCGTGTCGCGGTGGGGTTGCGGCGCCACCCGGCGCGAATCCAGCTCATCCAGGCGGCGCACCGTCTGCTCGACGGCCTGCCGGCGAGCCGCCTGCTTGCGGAAGGGGAATCCTCCGCGGTCGCGGGTGTGCAGGTAATCCGCCAAAATGCGGCCGTACTCGTCGCAAACGAGCGCCACCTCCGGCGCGAGTCGCACGCGCAACATTTGCAGCTCCCGCAGCTTCTGGAGCAGCGCCTGATCCTGATGCGGGCGGTCCCACTCGCGCACGATCGTCTGCAGCTTCATCTCCGCGCGCAGCGGCAGTTCGTTCGTCCCCGCCCGGACCTGAACCGCCGAACGCAGCAGGTCGTCGAGTTGGCGCCAGCTCTCCTCCGCGGGCCACGTCTGCGCCAGCTCGCGACTGATGAAGTGCTCAAGGTGCAAACTCCACCATTTTTCGACCTCCAAAGGCCGCTGAAAATGCCCGCGAAAGGCTTCGAGAAAAGCGAACTGCCAATTGTAGTGCTTGGGCAGTCGGGCCAGCATGGTCCGCAGGCACGCCGGGCCGTCGCTGAGGCGCAGGAGTTCGTTGACAAACAGACACGCGCTGTTCCGGTAGGCCGCTCCCGCCTCGCCCTCAAGCTGGTCCTCCGCCGGCCAGCTCAACTGTTGAAAGGTCACCGGTGGACTCGCGCGCAGTTGTTTGTGTACCACCTCCCAGGGGTTCTCCTTCCGGGCATTCACGACCCGGGTGGCGATGCCGAAGCTACTCCCGCTCGAGACCGGAGGCGGCAAAATGATCTCCATTTCGCTGGAAAGCAGGAGGTCGTGTGCGAGCCCCTCGCTGAGCCAGGCCGGAATCTCGGCGGAGTGGCCGATGGCATTGCGGTTGGCGGTCTCCAGCAGCAGAACGTGAACGATCGCCCGCACGTACCGCAACCGGTGCACCACGTCGGGCAATTCCACCCCGTACTGCCAGCCGTCGCGAAAACGCCCCGAGGTGATGGTGACCGGATCGTCATCCGAACCGGCGGGGAAAAACGAAAGGAAGATCCTGCCCGTCCAGGAGGAGCCCAGGCCGAGGACCCGCGACAGGCGTTGCTTGATGCGCTCGCATGAAACCGGCACAAGCGTCGGATCCAGGCGCATGAACTCGCGGTTGGTTTCGAGGTTGGAAACCAGCCGCGGCGGCGCCCGTCTGGCGGGCGCAATATTTATAATGAACTGGCCGGAATGACTCCACCGTGCCTGATCCGGACCGGGAGCGGGAACCTGGGCCGAGGCGGCCAGCAGACCAAAACCGAGCAAGCACAGAGGCACTAAGCCGCGTCCGGCGACAAAAAGACAGCCGCCTTTCGACGAACCGCTGACGGCGGCAGATCTCATTTGGTCGAGGGAGCGGGCGGCTTGGTGCCGGAACTCCCTTTGACGTCTGTTTTCGTGGTGCTGCCGGCCGGCGATGAAGACGAACTCGATGAAGCGCTGGTCGACTCCTTCCTGGCGGCTTCCTTGTACTTTTCACTGCGGTAATCAGTGATGTAAAATCCGCTGCCTTTAAAGAGGAGGCCGGCGCCACCGGAGATCACCCGCTTGACCTTGCCTTTACCCCAGCTCCTTTGCCCGCAACGCTCTTTGGGACACACGGCCAGCGGCTCGGCGGCAATCGACTGGAACTGGTCAAAATGGTGCCCGCATTTCTCGCAAATATATTCGTATGTCGGCATTGCCCATATTCTTATAGTCAGGCCCAAGCTGGCGGTCAAGGAGGCAGCCGACCGGGCGCCGCCTGCCTACCCTCCGATACAGCTCATCGAGCGCGGCGGGGCGACGAATTCCGGTTCCCCGATGTGATGACGCGGTTCTTTCTTTAACACGACTGCGTTCAGCCACGTAACGATTTGGTCGTCGGAAGCGCTGTTGCGCAATAGGCTGCGGAGGTCGTGCTCGGTCACACTAAACAGGCAAGTCCGGATTTTGCCGTCGGCGGTGAGCCGGATGCGGTTGCAGTGGCCGCAGAATGGCTCGCTGACTGGCGCGATAATTCCAATCTCTCCGGGCCCGTCGGCGAACGTCCAGCGTCGCGAGGTGGACGACGGATTGTCGGCCACGACTGGAACCAGCTCAAAGCGAGTTTGTAGGCGGGACAGCACCTCGCGACCCGTAACGACCATTTCCTTTTGCCACGCGCGGGCGGAGTCAAGCGGCATGAATTCGATGAAACGAAGACTGAGCGCCTGCTGGCGCGCGAACCCTGCCAGCGCCTCGATCTCCTGGTCGTTAATGTCCCGGATCACCACGGCGTTGACCTTTACGGGGTGAAACCCCAGTTCCTGGGCCAGGCGGATGCTCTGCAATACCTCAGTCAGCCCATCCCGGCCTGTGATTTTGCGGAAGTTCGCCCGGTCGAGTGAATCCAGGCTGAAGCTGACCCGCCGCAGGCCCGCTGAGCGCAGTGCTTGAGCGTTGGGCGCGAACAAAAAGCCGTTGGTGGTCATCGCGAGATCGGCGATGCCGGTGATGGCGGACAACCGTGCCACCAGCTCCGCGACGCCGTGACGCAGCAGAGGCTCGCCGCCGGTGAGTCTGATCTTCTGGATTCCGCAGCCGACGGCGAGGCGGACCACCCGTTCGATTTCTTCGAAGGTGAGGAGCGTGGCCCGGGGGACCCATTGCTGGAGGATCGGCGCGGAGCGCGGCAGATGAGCCCAGTGCCCCCGGTAAAAATTCTGCGCCGCCTCCGTCTCCGGCAGGCAGTACAGGCAGCGAAAATTGCACCGGTCAGTCAGGCTCACCCGCAGGTCACGCAGGACGCGGCCCTGCGAATCGATGAGCTCACCGCGGGTCATTTTGCGGGGGGCGAATTGGTCGATTTCGTCGGCGGCGGGATGACTTTCACGGAACCATCCGCGCTGACTTCTACGTTCAAGTCGGGGGAAGGGCGCGGCGCTTTCGCTGGCGTCTGCGGGGCGCTGAGTCCTTGCATCAATTTCTGGGCGCCCTTCTGCTCGGTGCTGGCGAAAAGGCCCTGCCGAATCCACTCGATGCGGCGGGCGATGTTGAGCTCCTCCTTGAGCTTGGCCACCTGCGCTCGCATGACCGCCAGATCATTGAACTGCCGCTCCAGTTCGGCTTTCTCCGCCATCAGCCGTTTCAGTTCCTTTTCCAGGAACGCCTTATCGCCCTCAGAGGCCGCCAATTTTCTCTGGGTTTCGGCGATCTGAGTGTTCAGGTTCGTGATCGAGGCGCCGAGTTCCAACGCTTGCTTGTCGAGCGCCTGGTTTTGCATCTCCAACTCGCTGATCCGGCTGTCGCGTTTTGCCACTTCCTGCTGAGCGGTCTTGAGCGATTGCTCGGTTTTAACGAGGTTGCCGGACACCTCGGTCAAGTTGGCCGAAACCCGCGTAAAACTGTTCGTCAGGTCACCCAGGGCCTTCTTGTGCGTGTCCAGATCTTTTTCGAAAACGGCGTTCACCTGCTTTTGCTGCTCGAGTTGGTCGGTGACGGTCACCACCCTGTTCGAGTAGTCCCCGATCCGCTTGAAATCATCAGCCTGCTGCTCTCCGGCGTGCTTTTTGACCGTAACCAGCGCGATCACCAGCCCCAGGCATAAAAGCGCCAGCAGTGCCAGACCAAGTCGAGTCTTCATAATATTCTTCAACATGCAAGGAACCCGTCCGCTTGGCAAGTGCACATCCGTTGTCCTGAGTATCGCCTGAGTCTTGGGTCGGAGCGCCGAGTTGCACTCGGCTTACACGCGGCCGTCGGCGCGCTTAAGCCCAATGCATTTTAGGAATTCCTCAGAACAACATAAGCATTTGGAATTTATAAATCATTGAGGTAAAGTAGTTTAGGATTGTACTTTTTCGCTGGGCACCCCATTAAGCTGGGGATGAAGCACAAAACCAGCGTTCCGGCCACCACCTTC
>DATDCV010000719.1:0-3490 GCA_036524155.1 Verrucomicrobiia bacterium | reverse complement strand
ACACGGAAGAAAAGTTTGTCCTCCACCGCGACGCGAGCCGGGACCAGACCCTTGGCATGGTGGGGCGCGAATTGCTGATTGAGGTTGGAATTCCAGCCCAGCTTCGTCGGTTCCATAATTGGGTTGCCGCTTGGATCATCTATATCATTGGACAAGATTCCGAAGCGCGTGGTTTGTCTACAGTTCTGCCATCCCTGACTACCCGCTCGCGGGTTCCAGTTCCAGCCGCGCGAGGTCCAGCGTCGGCCCCAGACCGGGCTCCTCGGCCATGGCAAAGTAGCCTCCCTCAGCCATCAACGGACGCGTCTGGCAGTGTTGAAATCCGGCGCGGCTCTGGAACAGGAATTCGAGCATGGGACAGAGGGTCTCGCTCTGGGAAGCCACGCAAGTTGAGGCAGCAAGGACGTGATGACCGTGCGGGACGACCTGGACCCCAGGATACCCCTTAACCAAAGCGCAAATGTTCAGCCATTCGGTAATGCCTCCGCACCACTCAGGGTCGGACTGGACAAAGCTGACGATTTTGCGCTCCAGGAACGGCCGGACGTTCCATCTCGTGTACCAATGTTCCCCGGCGGCCAGCGTGATCCCCGTCTCACCTTCGAGTCGCACGTACCCTTCGAGGTCATCGGGCCGCAGTGGTTCCTCCAGCCAGTGCGGCTTGAGGTGCAGGAGTCCTTTGGCCAGGGCTATCGCGTAGTCGACGTCCGCCGACTTCCACACGTACTGGATCCCGTCGAACATCAACAGGGCCTTGGGACCGAGCTCTTCCCGCAAGGCCTCCGCCAGTGCGATATTCTCTTTGAGACCATCGGCGCCATCGACCGGGCCGTTGAAGAAGAACCATTTCTGTCGATAGAAGCCGCGGTCAAAAAACTCGCGTGCCACCTTCCGCGCCTCGGCCGGTTTGGTCGAATAGCCCAGCATGCTGGCGTAGGCGTTGAGACGGGTGCGTTTGGCTTTAAGCAGGCGCCAAACCGGCTGGTTGGCGGCCTTGCCACGCAAGTCCCAAAGCGCCAGGTCCACCGCGCTCCAGGCGGTGATCACCCAGCCGGTTTCGGTCTGCCGGCTCTTGCGCTGGATTCCCCAGACCGGTGTTTGGTTGAGGGGGTCCTTGCCCTCAGCATAGCGCTCGAGGGACTTGCGGGGGAAAGCCTCGGCCCAGAGGGTATTGAAATTGAGATTTTTGGGATCCGCGGCGTCGCGTCCGGCCAGCCGTTGGCGCAGGTTCGGAGGGAAGGCCGCAACCTGTTCTTTGAGCAGCGGTCCGGCGTAACCCTTCAACCCCGATTCACTGTTGATCTCCAGGTAGGTGTCGGTCTTCCCGTTTTTGCGGTCCCGCACTCGGATGATTCTCGCGTCGATGATGACGAGTGGACCGCTGGCCGCCGCCCGGGCGAGGATATCCCAATCGATCAAACCGGTGGTCACTGCCGCCAGGCCGGCGGTTTTCAGAAACGTTCTGCGTGTATTCATATGGTGAAATCACTTTGACTTCATTTGCCGGATCCACTGCGCGGTGCGAACCAGGTAATAATCGGAGGCCATCGGTTGGTAATCCAGATAGCTAAGTCCCGGGATTTGCTTCGGCATCGCCGTCTCGATTTGATTTCCCTCGTTCCATTCGTTAAAGGAGGTGATCCCCACAAGCTCCGGCATTGATGGTGGACGCCGCGCGCAGGCTGGCGGTCGGTAGATGACTTGCCGCCGCTGCGGCGAGCAACAGGGGCACTCGGGCACAAAACGGGATCGTTCTCATGGTTGAGCCAAATTCACATGGTCCAGCCCATGGCTTGTCTGAATTGTATCCTCCTTAAGGATCTTGGCCAGCGATCACGGCGCGAATCTTCGCTGGCCCCTGCACCTCTCCGCGAGGAGGCGCGCCTCAGCGCTCGAGGCGCGCAACCGTTCGGGCGTGGATCCGCGAGGGCATCAGCAGTCGGTTGGGGTCCGGGTTAAGGTCGAAAGAGAGAGCGCGATCGGGGTCGCCCCACAGACAGAGTGTGTTATCCCGGCCGAGGGCCAGAAAAGCACTGCCATAGCTGCCAACGCTGGTCCAAACCGGATAGCGGCTCACGCGCGCCAGAGGTACGAGCATTTCCCCCGAGGCATGCGGAAGCTCGGTCGCCGCCACATCCCACTGAAACATGGCACCGTTCTCCTTCAGCGCGACGCCCCTGGGCAGGCCGGATAAGTCAACCTGGCGCCAGTCCGAATCGCTGCCTATTCGCACCATCTCGGTCGTGGCCCGCACTTGCGCCTTCGCATCCAAAAGTCCGAAGAGGTAATTGCCCCCAACCCAAAGCGTGCCGTCATCGCATACCGCCGCGAGCGCCGGGCCGTTGATGCTCATCGAAACCGGGTGTCGCGGTTCCGGGAACGCCAGCCACCGGGTGGGGCGGCTGAGGACGGCCGCCTGTGCGGAAGTCCAGTTCGGCCGGATCCAGCCCCAGCGCCAAATAGTGCCGTCCGCCTTGGCGCCGCCAGCAAATTCAAACGAGTCGGCAATTGCAACCCAGTCGTTATCCGTCCCAACCTGCGCCGGAAGAGCCGGGTTCTCCCAGGAGGGGAACTGGCCCGCCGGCTTGAAGTGCGAGCCCCATTCCCAGAGTGTGCCGTCGGATTTCAGGGCACAGTAGTGCCAACCGCCGGCAGCCAGCTTGCTCCAACTGTCACCGTCGCCGACGCGCTTGAGGCCCGACGCGGCATTCTCCTTCCCCGGATCGAAGACAGAGAGATCCCATAAGCTGCCATCGGCCCGGATCGCGAAGCAGTTGTGCTCGGAGATGGCCACGTCGCGCCAATCCGAACCGGGAACAAACCCGTCCTGCAACCGGCCTTTGGCTTGCGGCACGGAATAGGTGCGCTGGCGATAAACAACTTTTATCGACTTGATAGGTCCCTGGCGCAGCCACAAGCGCCCATCCGGAAGCAGCACGGCCATCCGCCGAGTGGTCGCCTGCACCTTCGGTTGGGCGGCCGGGCGGCCTTGCCCGTAGAAGACCCGGTAATCATGAGGCGGCTCGATGGGCATCCAGGCTTCCCAAACTCGATGGTAAACCGCCGACGTCACTGCCGTTGCGCCGAGCAATGAAGCCAGCAGCACGACTCCGTTGCGCAACCACGCCTTCGCGCCGGGATGCAGCCGTCGATAATTTGAATAAGACAGTCCGAGGATGCAGCCCGCCATGATCGGAACCAGCACCGGAACAAGCAGCAGCGGTCCCCAAAGGAAGATCCCACCGACGGTGGGAGGGCGGGTTGTCACCACGATCAGCAGCGCACCGATCATGCAGGCAAGAATGCCCGACCCAAGCGCCTGCAGATTATTGTTCGTTAAGCTCGAACCGTACAATCCAAGAAGGCTGATCCCGAAAGCGGCGACCACGTTCTGCGCTAAGGCTGCGAAATCGAACCGTGTATTTCCGAATGCGAGCGACGTCGGCGAGACGCCGACCAGGCTTCCGAGGCGTTCGACCAAAAACGGAAC
>DATDCV010000718.1:0-14552 GCA_036524155.1 Verrucomicrobiia bacterium | reverse complement strand
CGCTTTCGGCCTGTAGCACCGTGTAACCGCACTCCTGGAGGATCACCCGGGCCAACTCGCGGATGACCGGCTCGTCTTCGACGACCAGGATGGTTTCCTGGCCGCCTCGAACCGGTTCGGCAGGCTCGGTGGAAGGCAAGGTGGCTGAGGCGATTTCGTCCGCCGCCGGAAAAAACAAACTGAAGGTCGAGCCATGCCCGGGTTCGCTGTGGACCTGGATCCAGCCGTCGTGCTGTTTCACGATGCCGTAAACGGTGGCGAGGCCCAAACCGGTGCCTTTCCCGGCTTCTTTGGTGGTGAAAAACGGCTCAAAGATCCGCGCGAGCGTGGCGCGATCCATCCCACACCCGGTGTCGGTGACCTGGAGGGTTACAAACGAGCCCACCCGCGCCTCCGGGTGGGTGTCCAGGAATTCTTCCTCAACCTCGACGGGGCTGGTGCTGATCGCGAGGGTGCCGCCGCCGGGCATCGCATCGCGGGCGTTGACCGCCAGGTTCATGATCACCTGTTCGACCATCCCGTTATCGGCGCGGACGAGCGGCAGCCGCGGGGGCGGATTGAAGTTCAAGACGATGGTTTCACCCAGCAAGCGCTGCAGCATGCGGGTCATGTGCGACACGACTTCGCGCAGGTCCAGCAGCTTGGGTTGCATGACGTTTTTGCGGCTGAACATGAGCAGTTGACGGGTGAGGTTGGCGGCTCGTTCCGCGGCAAAGTAAATCGCCTGGGCGGGCTCGAGCAGTTCGGGGGACTTCGCTGATTTGGCCAGCAACATCCCCGCGTGCCCCTGCATGATCGTCAGCAGATTGTTGAAATCATGGGCCACGCCGGCGGCTAACTGGCCCACGGATTCCATCTTCTGGGACTGTCGGAGCTGCGACTGCAGGTTCAAGCGCTCGGTGATGTCCTCCACATAGGCGTGCATCATGCGAATCGGGCGGACCGGATGAAAAGACCACGCCAGCGTCCGCCCCTGCACCTGGGTCTCGAGGCTCACTTTGTTCTGTGTACCGTCGAGCCCTGTCTGAACCACGGCGGCGATGTTGGTGGGCAGCAACTCGCCCGGGTGCTTCAGGCCGACGGTTTTGGCCAATCGAAGAGCCGCCTCGTTGGCGTAGGTGATGGTTCCGTCCGCCGCCAACTCCATTGCGGGATTGGGGTTAAGGCGGGCGAAGGCAGCCAGTTTCTCCAGTTGGGCTTCCGCGTGCTTTCGGGCGATGGCCATCGCCAGGACGGTGCCGACCGAAAGCAGGAAATGGACCTCATCCTCACTAAACGTTCTGAGGCGGGTCGTATGCGCGCCGAGCACGCCGAAAGCCTCGCCGTGCCCGGCGATCGCCACTGTGACTGAACTAATCACACCGTGGTCCTGAAGCAAAGGAGGATCGCGGAATCGATGGTCGACCCGCGCATCCCGGACGGTGACCGGTTCGCCGGCTCTCAAAGTGAAGCCGGCCTGAGTGTCCGAGTCGGCGCTGACCCGCGCGGTCCCGACGGTCCCGGACTTCCAACCTACGCCGGCACGCATGACCAGCGTACCGGCCGGCTCCAGCTCCAGCAGACAACAGTATTCGACCTCGAGGCTTTGGGCGGTCAACATGATCGCCTGCTGCAGCAAGGCCTGAAGGTCGTTTGAAACCAGCGCGAATTCGCCCAGCGCGCTGATGACGGTTTGTTGCAGCGCGCGGATCAGCAGGCCCTTTTCCGCGTTGTCACGTTCTTTGATTCCTTTTTGCAGGGCCGCCGCCATGTCGTCGAACGTGCGCGCCAGGTCGCCTAGCTCGTCCCGTTCCTTGCCCAGGCCGGTGCGGCTGCTCAAATCCCCGGCCGCCAGCAGTCGGGCCGACCGGTTGAGAATGCGCACCTGGCGGAGAACGAACCGTTCACCGCTAAACCAGGCGGCTGCGAGCGCCAGCAGCCCGACGCCCGCCGACATGAATGTCCACAGAATGTCGTCCTGGGTTCCGGCTCTCCTGACGATGACATAGGTCAAAACCCACGCTGGGGCCACGGCCAGGAAAACTGTTCCCACCAACCGGGCTCTTAAGCTGGAGAAACTTCTCATCCGGTTCCGGGCGGTATTTCGCTCGTTCGCGCCAGTCTATCCGCGCAGGGCGAATAAAGGCAAGAGCGCATCGTGGGCGTATCCGCTCACTCTTGGGTCGGAGCGCCGAGTTGCACTCGGCTTACAGGCGGCCGTCGGCGCGCTCAAGCCGATTAAAAATCGGCGCTCCGACCCAAGAGTGAGCGGATATCGTGGGCTTCGTTTAACCTTGGCACCGGCCCCCGCGAATCTTATGGTCTGGCGAGCATGTGGGGCGTGTTGAAAGAATTCCTGCTGTTTGCGCGGCAGGAGAAGAAGTGGTGGCTGATCCCGCTGGTGGTGCTTTTGCTGGGATTGGGCGCGGTCCTGATTTTTGCCTCCAGCTCCGGAATCGCCTGGGCGTTGTACCCGTTCTTCTGATCCATGCCCGGCCTGCGGCATATTCTCGGCATCTCGGCCTATTATCATGATGCCGCCGCCGCGTTGCTGTGCGACGGGCGCATTGTCGCGGCGGCCCAGGAGGAGAGATTTACCCGCAGAAAGAACGATCCCGACTTCCCGAAAAACGCGGTGCGATCCTGCCTGGAACAGGGGGGGATTACGGCCGCGCAGTTGGATGCGGTTGCGTTCTACGACAAACCGATCCTGAAGTTCACCCGGATGCTCGAGACCTATCTCGCTGTGGCCCCCGGTGGCTGGCGGACGTTTCCGGCCGTGTTGCCGTCGTGGCTGGGAGAGAAACTCAACCTGCGCAAAACGATTCGGGAAGAATTGCCGGGCCTGACGCCTCAGTGCCCGCTGCTGTTCACGGAACATCACCAGTCGCATGCGGCCAGCGCCTTCTACCCTTCGCCGTTTCACCAGGCGGCGATTCTGACCATCGACGGCGTTGGGGAGTGGGCCACGACGACCATCGGGAGAGGACGCGGGCGGGAGATCCGGCTGCTGAAGGAGCTGCGGTTTCCGCACTCGCTGGGTCTGCTCTATTCGGCATTCACGGATTACTGCGGGTTCAGAATTAACTCCGGGGAGTACAAGCTGATGGGCCTGGCGCCGTACGGCGAGCCGCGGTACGTGGATGCGATTTACTCCAACCTGCTGGACTTGAAACCGGACGGGTCCTTCTGGTTGAACCTGGATTATTTCAATTTCCTGCGCGGGACGACGATGGCGAACCGCCGTTTCCATGAATTGTTTGGGGGCCCGCCTCGGTCGGCGGAGGGCAAAATCGAACAGCGGCACATGGACGTCGCGCGCTCGGCCCAGATGGTCACTGAAGAGATCATGGTCCGGCTGGCGCGACACGCGCGAGAGGCAACCGGGGAACCGAATCTCTGCCTGGCGGGGGGCGTAGCCCTGAACTGCGTGGCCAATGGACGCATCCTCAAGGAAAAGGTTTTCGAACGCGTCTGGATTCAGCCGGCGGCGGGCGATGCCGGCGGTGCCCTGGGAGCTGCCCTGGCCGCGTGGCACCTGCACGACCACCCCGGGCCGGAGAGCACGAGCGAATCCAAGATCGACGCCATGCAAGGGTCGCTGTTGGGGCCCTCCTATTCGGACGAGCAGATCGAAGCGGTGCTCAGGCGGCGGGAGGCGGTCTATCGCCGACTGGATAAAGACGCGCTGCTCGCCACGGTGGTGGAGCTCCTGAAAGCCGAAAAGGTGGTCGGCTGGTTTCAGGGCCGCATGGAGTTCGGCCCGCGAGCGCTCGGCAGCCGATCGATCCTGGGGGACGCGCGCTCGCCGCGGATGCAATCGGTGATGAACCTCAAGGTAAAGTTCCGCGAATCGTTCCGGCCGTTTGCGCCGGTGGTTCGGCGGGAACGCGTCGGAGACTACTTTGACCTTGCTGTCGAGTCGCCCTACATGCTGCTGGTGGCACCGGTTCGGGCGGAACTGCGGCAACCCCTGCCGCAAGGGGTGAGAGGCCTCGACCTGCTGAAGGCGGCGCGTTCGACAATTCCGGCGGTAACGCACGTCGATTACTCGGCGCGGATTCAGACGGTTGAGCGGGCCGAAAATCCGCTGCTTTACGACCTGCTGTTACTTTTTGAAAGACACACTGGCTGCGGTGTGCTGGTCAACACGTCTTTCAACGTCCGCGGCGAACCCATCGTTTGCACCCCGGACGATGCTTACCGTTGCTTCGTCAACACGGAGATGGATTACCTGGTTATGGGTGGCTTTGTGTTGGAACGGACCGCGCAACCCGCGCGACGGATTGACCGCATCGCGCCATTGCAGCCCGATTAGGCCGCGCCGCCGAAAATGACATTGCGACTGAAAGAAGAACCCAAGGAGTGGCGCAAATCAGTGTTGTTGACGGCGCTCGGCCTGGCGCTGCTCGGCTCGATTTTGCGCTGGCGCCGTGTTCTGCCGGGGACCGCCTGGCTTGTCACCCTGGCGACCCTGGCGATAATCGCGCTGACCGCGGTTCTGGCGCCGCGTTTGTTTCGCGGTTATTACCGCCTGTCGATGCGCCTTGGTTTTGCGCTCAGTCGCGTGGTCGCGCAGGTCGTGTTGGTGCTGGTCTTCCTGTTCATGATCACTCCGTTGGCGTTGGTGTTCCGGCTCCTGGGCAAGGACACTTTACGGTTGAAACGGCAGAAAGGCGCAGCCTCGTACTGGGTCCTGGCCAGGGAAACCAGCCCTCTGGACCGGATGTTTTGAGGTGCCGGGCGGGCATGAGTGTTCGGTGGCGCGCGCGGACTCGACAATCGGAGCGCCAGGGGCATAATTAGAGGCATGAACCGGTTCACGGCTTTCATCCAGAGAGGCGAGAAGTACCTGATCGCCACCTGTGCTGAAGTTCCTGAGGCAGCTGGCCAGGGATTGACCCGGGACGAAGCGTTGCGCGACTTGGCAGATTCGATCCAGAGCGTGCTGGACTATCGTCGCGAGGAGGCTTTGTCTCATCTTGCTGCGAACGTTGAGAAGGCCGTCGTTGAGGTGCCATGAAGCGCCGCGAGTTGCTGCGGCACCTTGAATTGCACGGCTGTTTTTGCGCGAGGGACACTGGCCCACATTCCATTTGGAAAAGCGCGGCCACCAACGAAATACAGCCTGTGCCCAGGCATTCGGAGATAGATTCGCACTTGTGCCGCAGGATTTGCCGGAAATTGTCAATCCCGGATCCGCCGTCGAAGTAGCCCTCCCTGATGATTGGTCATACGGTCGCTAGTGTAGCGTCTCGCAAGTGGGTGGTGGTGGTGGTACACTCAACGGGAGCAACCGAAGAAAACCGAGTTCCTGTTTCAGTCCCGGCTGTTTTCTCCCGTTCAACATAAGGTCAGGCGTTTAGAAGACACTTACCTGCTCTAGCGCAGCCTGTAGCCGCGACCAGAGGACCTCCGGGTCTTCGAGGCCGACGGAGATCCGGATGAGGTAACGGGATACGCCGCAGGATTCCGCCCACTCAAGTTCGGTGTAATGGGCCAGGAGCGTGAACGGGCAGGCGAGCGTGAAAACCGTGCCAAGGCTTGGCCCTTTGCAGACGGCCAGGCGATCATAGATGCGCGGTGAGTTCGCATCGGCGTTCTTTGGCAGAAAAGTAATCAACGCGCCCCAACCGCCGCTGGGCCGCCGCACGGCTTCATAGGCCTCGCTGAACTCCCATTTGGGGTACCAGACCCGCTCGATCACGGGGTGGCGCCGCAGGCGCTCGGCGATCAGCAAACCGTTCGTGTTGTGCCGTTTCATCCGATCAGGGAACCCGCGGGCCTGCTCCGCCAGCACACGCGCATCCTCGCCCCACAGCAACTCTTCGTGCTGGGCTTGCAGGATCGGTTTGAGTTCGGCATAGAGGGGCGACTTGGGATTGCAGATGACGGCGCCGCCCATGGCGTCACAAGTGCCGACGACGAATTTGGTGAGGCTGGTGGCGATGAGATCGGCGTAAGGGGTGAGGTCGACGTTGGCGGGGGTGGCGACGACGTCGTCAGCCACCAGCGGCACGCGGTGTTGGCGGAGGAGCGGGGAAACCTGGCGCAGGTCCGCCGAGCCCAGAAGCGGGTTGCCCGGTATTTCGCAAAAACAAGCCGCGACGGTGACACGCCGAAGCAGGTGGGTGAGTTTCTCCTGGAGGGTGCCCAGGCGGTGCAGGAGCAGGTTCGAGGCGCCGAATTTCTGCTGCAGCTTCAACGTATCCACGTAAGGAAATCCGAGCTGCACCGTGGGTTTTCCGGGAGCGCGTTCGAGCACCGCGCGCAGTGCGGCGAACATGGCGGCCATGCCCGTGGGTGCGAGGAAGATATCGTCTTCGGCGCAGTCATACCAGGCGGCCAACTGCCGCCGCAGAGATTGGCGAATGGTGTCATCATCGGGAGTCGGGCCACGGCCGGCCAGCGCGGCTTCCGCGCACCGGCTCGAGACGATCAGGCCGGTGTGCTGCCAGAAAGTGCGCAACGCCGCCGCTCCAGCCCCCTGGCCGGCGACGCCGTGCACGCCACGGTGGCTGCACACCTCGGCCGATTCCCCCGAGGCGCGGCGCGCGAATTGAGCGGCCTGAGCCGCTACGCGCGCGGACGGGAAGGGAAGGGTGGAATGGTCCTTGCCGAACTGCCAGCCCAACTCGGTGACGAGCGGATGGACCACGAATCGAGGATAGCCAAGGGTGAGCCGGCGCGTCACTTCAGGTTTTTTTTCCTCGTAACCGATGACGTCGTCCCACCGGGGCAACGCCATGGAGACGGCATGGGTCGAGTTCGGAATGGGGCGGCCCACTTCGTCGGCTCCCGGCACAGTGGCAGCGCATTCAGTTACGTTTTGCATCAAATCAGCGCAAGTTTTTCATGGTTAGCATAGGCCGAAGCCCCGAAACCGCCAGTGAATTTCTTGGAACACTATCAGCATGACAACGGAGGTCATGCAGGCTATTATAGTCGGGAATTTTTGGCATAAATGAAGAGCAAACCAGAGCGTGCGGCGGAACTTGAGGCAGAGCTGATGCGATTGAACATCCTGGTGCGGGCGCGGCGCAAGCAACTGGCGAGGCTCGAGCGGTGCCCGAACAAAGACTGCGAGTGCCGCATGGTTTGGAGAGATTCTGTGGAGAAGAGCCTGGCCGAACAGATGGGCAGGATTCGCCGCCAGGTCAAGGGCCGAGTGGTGAGGCGAGGCTGAACTTTACGGGCGTTAGAGTGTTCCCATGACGGAAGCGTACCGCCAGTTGCTCGAAGCCACAATCCAGCACCTGCAGGAACTAAAGGCGCAAGGCGCGCGGTTCGTGCCGGTCTCAGCCCAAATCCTGTCTGAATTCACGGCTCTTGCCCGCCGAGCGAGTTTGGGACCAACGGCGGCAGTTCCAAGGCCGCAGCGCCCGGTGCCACAGCCGGCGTCATCGACCCGGCCCACGGTTTCCCCGAAACCGGCCCAGGAACCACCTCTACCCCTTCAGCCGGTTGAGCCAGTAGCTGGCCCTGGAGCCCCGTCCACGGTAACCACGGCGAGCCCTGAAAAAACCGCCGCGTTCGCGGAGTTGCGCCAGCGCGCGATGGCCTGTGTCAAGTGTCCCCACCTGGTGGCGGCACGCCGGAGCGTGGTGTTTGGCGTCGGCAGCCTCGACGCGCGGCTCATGTTTGTCGGCGAGGCGCCGGGAGCCGATGAAGATCAGCAAGGCGAGCCGTTCGTGGGCAAGGCGGGCCAGTTGCTGACGAAGATCATTCAGGCGATGGGGCTGAGCCGTGAATCGGTTTATATCGCCAACATACTAAAATGCCGCCCAGATACCCCGGGCCAGGCGGCGGGGAACCGGAAGCCGACGCCAGAGGAAATGGCGACCTGCATCCCGTATTTGCACGAACAAATCGATTTGATCAAGCCGCAGGTGATCGTGGCGCTGGGCGCGACGGCAGTAGAGGGTTTGCTGGGGAAGACCATCGGGATCACGCGGCTGCGCGGCAACTGGCGTACCTACCGAGACACTCCCCTGATGCCGACCTACCATCCGGCGTATCTGCTTCGCAACCAGGCGCTCAGCGAACGGCGCCGGGTCTGGGAAGATATGCTGCAAGTGATGGGGAAGCTGGGGATGCCGATCAGCCAAAAGCAGCAGAATTTTTTTCTCAAACCAGCCTGAACGTCCGCCGCGTTCGTTAAATCGCCCGCTCCGATTCCAACGCGATCAAGCCGTTGGCAATCGCAAATTTTGTCAGGCCGGCGACCGAATGGATATCAAGGCGGCGCATGATGCGCTCGCGGTGCGTTTCGATTGTGCGCACGCCGATTCCCAGTTTGGTGGCGATCTCTTTATTGCTCTTGCCTTCGGCGATCAACACGAGCACTTCGCGTTCGCGCGCCGTGAGTTGGTCAAAAGGCTCTTTCTTGCCGCCGCTCTGAACCAACTGGTGCAAGGCAGCCTGGGCGATTTCCGGGCTGAAGAATGTCTGTCCGGTTTGGACCGAATCGATGGCCCGGAACAGTGCGTCGGTGGAGGCTTCCTTGGACACATAGCCGTGGGCCCCGGCCTGGATGATGCGGAAGATGTAATCCCGGTTGTTGTGGACGGAGAGGATAATGACTTTGATACCGGGAGCCGCATGTCGCAACCGTTGTGTCGCCTCCAGCCCATTCATCCCCGGCATGGAGATGTCCATCAATACCACGTCGGGCGCCAGCGTCAGCGCTTTTTCGATCGCTTCCTCGCCGGTAGCCGCTTCGCCCACTACCCTGAACCGGTCCTCTTTAGAAAGACAGGACTGCAGGCCTTTGCGCACCACCGGGTGATCATCGGCAACTAATACTTTGATTGTGTGCTTTTTTGAACTCAACTTCAGTATCGGGTGTCAGTTTTCAGCCACACAGACCTCTCACACCGATCATTCAAACAAACCCCCGAGCAAAAGTAAAGCTTAACTAATCAGTTCCGGACATATCGTTCGGTCCGCTGACATGATCCTCAGGTCGCTAAGGGTTATACCCGAGATGTTGCATTTTGGGCCAGGCCCGCCGCCGATACGACTAGGAAGTTCCTCAAGGGCAGCCAGGCCCTGATATTTCCAGCGGGGCGGGGCGCCGACATGTTGTCGGCTTGTGCGAGGCGCGAAATACGCAGGCGAAAAGCAAACCCGGCCGCCAGGCTTGACGTTACCTCGATCTTGCTCCGATTGCGGGTTGCTGCTGGGTCAAACAATGCAGGGTACCAAACCCCAGCACAAGATCCACGGCATGGATGCCCACGACCGGACGGTCGGAAAAGAGTTCCGCCAGCGTGCCGAGCGCGATCCTGTCGTTGGGATCATTGAACGTGGGCACGATCACCGCCGCATTGGAAATGTAGAAATTAGCATAGCTGGCGGGCAACCGGTAACCGTCAAAGCAGAGTGGCGCCGGCATCGGCAGCGGCACCACCTGCAGTCTCGAGCCGTTTTCGAGGCGCAAATCCTTTATACGCTCCCAGTTTTCGGCCAATGGCCGGTAATTGATGTCGTTCCGGTTTTTTTCCCGGACGAGCACTACCGTGGTGGGGTTCACAAACCGGCAGATGTCGTCGATGTGGCCGTGGGTGTCGTCGCCGACTGGGCCGGCCACAAGCCACTGAACATTCGTCACTCCGAGATAGGTTCTAAGTGCCTGCTCGAAGTCAGCCCGGTTCAGCCCGGGGTTGCGCACCTGAACCCTCCGGTCGAGATAACACTCTTCGGTGGTTAGCAGCGTCCCGCGGCCATTAACGTCAATGCCGCCGCCCTCGATGACAAAATCCTTCCCGCTCGCTTCGGCAGTGAAGAGCGGGCGCCGGAGAGTTTTGGCGGCCATCTCCGGCACGCGCCGGTCCTTCTGCCAGTCGTCGTACTTTGCCCAGGCGTTGAAATGGAAATGGACGATGGCGGTCTGCGCCCGCTGTTTTCCAGCGGCCTTTCTTCTAACGAAGATAGGGCCGCTGTCGCGCATCCAGCCGCGGTTGGTCGGATGTATCAGGAAATCCACTCGCCGTACATCACATCCGGCCCGGCTCAAGTAACGTCGCGCAAGGCGTTCCTGGCCTCGATGCTCAACCAGCAGCCGCACCTTTTCGCCGGCGGTGATTTTGCGCACCATCTCGCCATAGACCCATCGGATGGTGTCCAGTTTGTCGGGCCAATCGGTCGGGTTATGCGGCCAGCCGAGCCAGGTGGCCTCGTGCGGTTCCCATTCCGCGGGCATGGCGAAGCCGAGGGTTGCCGGTTCACTGAGGTTGAGCGAGTCGTTGGCCATACAAATTGCGGCGGAACATAAGCTGTTTTGGCGGATTGTCCATTTCGTAGGGAACCGCGCGGCTAAACAGGAACCCGGACCTCCAAGTGGCCAGTGCGGCCCGGCTCAATGCCTATAACCCGGTTGGAAGGCAGGGGCTCACCGTCCCTCAGCACCAGCAGTTTGGCCACCGAGCGGTCACGATGCATTCGGACGTTAAAGGTGGCGCCACGGAAATGGCGGATCACTTTGACGTCCGCCCAATGGGTGGGCAGATGAGGGTCGATGAGGAGGCTGCCCCGGTCGCCTTTGAGACCGAACAGTCCCTCGACGAGGCACCGGTAGAACCAGGCGACCGTGCCGGTGTTAAACAACTGGCTGGACCGGCCGGCGGTGCGCGGGTGTTGGCGGTATGCACCACGATAGTAGTTCGGGATGAATACCGGCAATTGTCCCCGTTGCAGGTAATCGGCAGACTCGGGGCCGGGGATCATCTGTCGCAGCAGGCGGAAAGCGCGGTCGTTTTCGCCGACCTTGTACAAGCTGTAGACATAGAAGATCGCGTCGTGATTATAGACGGAGCCGTTTTCGGCGGAGCCGGGAAATTTTTGCGTCACGCGTCCGATATCCTCGCGCATCGCGGTGAAAGCAGGAGCCAGGGTCATGACACCGTAAGGAGTCTCAAGCTGGTCAGCCACCGCACCAAGCATCAGCTTGCGTTGGTTGGCATCAGCAGCTCCGGCCAGAATTCCCCAGCTTTGCGGGTTCAGGAAGATGCGGCCCTCTTTGTCACGGTTGACGCCGAATATCGTGCCTTCGTCCGTTATCCCGCGGCCAAACCAATGACCGTCCCAGAGGTGTCGATTGACGGCCTCATTGATTTCGGCGGCGGCACGCCGGAACGTTTCCACGGGTGCGCCGGGAGATTCGGTGGCACAAATGTTGGCCCAGACTTTGAGCGCGTAAGCGGTCGCCACCGAGAGCCAGCCGGAAACACCCTTGCCTTTGTACCCGACCATGTTCATGGGGTCGCACCAATCGCCCTGGGCGATATAGCTCAGGCCGCGGTGGTCGCGAGCCTGAATCAGCCAGGTCATTGCGTTGTTGATCCGTTCCAGCACCGTGCGGCTTTGTCCAGCCCGGTCTTCGACCTCTTGCTGCAGGAGGTCATAGTCGTTGGTCTCATCCAGATAAGCCTCGAGGCAAATCGGCAGCCACACGCAATGGTCGGTGTGCGGGATCTGGTTGATGTATTTGAGTTCCGCGCCCTCGACCAGGACGATTCCGTCGGGCATGGCGCCGCTGGGCTCCTGCTGGCTCAAAGCATGCACGAAGGCGGCGCGGGCGACTTGGGGCTTGATATAGCTCATCCCCATGTTGTCCTGTAAGTAATTGCGGGTTTGCGGATCGGTGGTGAGCCGATTGACATCGCCGTGGTAGAAGACCTGGCGGGGCAGCCAGTGGTTGACGAAGTTGTCGAATTCCGCGTCAGGCGTTTCGATCGCGAGGCAGCCTCTGCCTTCGGCGACATAAGCAACGTATTCGGCGGCTGCGCGGCGAAGCGCGCCGGGGTTAAGATATCTTTCCCGCATACGAACCATCTCTGCGTCGTCAACCGCCGGGCCGAAGATGAACCGGTAATCCTGCGGCTCGTCCGGGGAGAGTCGCAACCGGTATTGCAGGACCGCCGTCGGAGTTTCGTACAGGGCATCGCTGTTCGAGAGTTGCTCCCGCTGAAGAGCCGCAGGACGGTGCAATCCGCCTTCCCCTTCGAAGGTTTCCTGTCTGGCTTCCCAGGCGACTGGCGGCTGGTCGGCAAGGAAGAAAGTGCGATCCTTGAAATCCTTGTGTTTGAAGTAATCGGCGACCTTTTGATACGGCGTCACGCAGGTGGCGACGACGCCGCCCAGGTCGGAGCGATATCGGGCCGACTGATTCATCCAGCTCATGTAACCGAATGGAAAATAAGGATACAGACTGAGTTTACGGGTCCGGCGTGACACATTGCGAAGCCGAACGCTCCAGAGTTCGACAGCGTCAGTGGGCGCCAGGCTCAACGTGATCTCCAAAGCGATCCCATCCTTTTCGACGATCCACCGGAGGTCGCTTTTTCCAACGGAAAAGCTGAAGCGGTCAAGAGCGGCGCGCACGGGTTCGTAGGGCGCGGAAAACAGAGTGCCGGTCTCTTCGTCTTTGAGGTAGAAGAAGCGGCCGGGATGGTGCGCGTAATAAGGCTGTTCCGGCTGCATGAACGTTTTCGCCTCGAGGTTGGGTGCGTACGCGTACTTCGCGGGCTCCGGCTGCATGAACTGGGCGATGGTGTAGCCCCGGCAGGTGACCTGGATCATCATTTTGGGATTCCAGAGAAAACCCGCAGCTCGCGGCATAACCGTCGGGCTGGTCAGTTCAAATCGCTCGCCGTCATGGGTGGGACGCAACATAATTCAAGAGCATGATGGGGGCCGGGCCAGGAGGCTCCCGTATCAGGGACAGTTTGGCGGAAGACTTTCCGCTTTTCAATTATCCCGGGCCTTTCGCCCTTTCAGATCCGTTTCGATTCGCGCCATCTCCCGGCGGTCCAACCTGTAAAAGACCATGATGACGACGGCGGCAAAAGCGAACAATGCCGGGATGAAGGACATGAGCAACAGAATGCCCTTGAGCGATTCGGCGGTCTGCGTCGCGTTGGCGACATAACCCAGCGAGGTGAATATCCAGCCCATCACCGCGGCGGAGATGGCAGTGCCCAGCTTTTGGGAGAAGGTGGCCGCGGAAAAGGTCAGCGCGGTGGCCCGTCGCCCGGTGCGCCATTCGTTGTAGTCGGCGGTGTCGGCATACATGGCGAAGGCCAGCGGCGATTTGGGGCCGATGGCCAGACCGATGGCAATGTGGAGAGCAAACATCAGCGTGATTTGGTCTTTGGGAATAAAGAAGAACGCGACAGACAATACGCCGGTTATGCCCATCAGCAACATCAACAGGTTCCGCTTGTCGATGAACCGAGTCATCAGCGGTGTGAGCGACGCGCCGGCGGCCGCGGCACCCATGTACACCGGCAAAAACGCCGCCACCAGCTCCGGGCGCTCGACGTAGTACTTGAAGTAATAAACCGCCGTGGCGTTCCGCAGCGTGATGGTCACCATGATGATCGGCGCCAGGAAAAACAGCACCAGCCAGGAGCGGTTTTGAGCGAGGTCCTTGACGTCGCGCCACAGATTGGTTTTCTGGGCGGCCGGCGGGGTGATGCGCTCGCGGGTATTGAAGAAGGTCAGCAAAAAGAGGCAGGACGCCGCGAGGCCCCAGAACGCCATAGTCACCTGCCACCCCAGCCGATCGTTGCCTCCCCCCAAATACTTTACCAACGAGGGCGTCGCCGCCGTTACCAGGGTGCCGCCGCTAAAGGCGAAAATGAAGCGCAAGCCGTTAATGGTGGTGCGCTCCTGCGGATTGCTCGACATCACGCCCGAGAGCGCGTTGTAAGGAATATTGATCCCGGTGTAACAGAGCATCATGAACAGGTAAGTGCCATAGGCCCAGACCAGCTTGCCGTTCGCGGCGAGGTTAAGGGTCGTGAAGGTCAGCACGCCCGCAGCCGCGAGTGGCAGGGCCACCCATACCAGGTAGGGCCGGAATTTGCCGAACCGCGTCCTTGTGCGATCGGCCGCGGCGCCGATAACCGGGTCGGTGAAAGCGTTGAAGAATTTGATCGCGAACAACATCGATCCCGCGGCGGCGGCCGTGATCCCGAACACGTCCGTGTAAAAGATCATCAGGAAGGAGTTGATATTGGCCCAATAGAAATTGAAGCCCATATCGGCCACGCCATAGCTGATTTTCTCCCGCCAGGACAACCCGGAGGTGGCGGGGACCGGAGCGGTGCTTGATTTCACAGATGGAGACGCGGCGGCCCCACCCGTTGCACTACGCTCATGAGTCGCTGTCATGACGAACACCTTTGTTATCAGGAGCGCCTAATCGGGGCGAGAACTTTCGAGATCAGCCGCACGCACCCAGTGAGCTAGTGAATCAGTGAATGAGTGAATTAGCGAGTGAGAGCCGGAAGAGAACAGCGATTAGACTGGAACGGAGCGTCTGCCGCGATTAAGCCGAGTGGGCACCGGGCGGGGGACGGGCTTTTGGCAGACCACCGAGAGGCATCCGCGCGGCGTGCCGCCTCAGCCATCGGTTGGAACGCCGATTGATAATGGGCTTAAACGAGCCGACGGCCGCTTGTAAGCCGAGTGCGACTCGGCGTTCCGGCCCAAGACTGAGCGGACACCGCGCAGTTGTTTTTTGTTTTTTTATGTCCGTTTATGTCCGTTTAAGTCCGTTTTACTCC
>DATDCV010000717.1:0-8763 GCA_036524155.1 Verrucomicrobiia bacterium | reverse complement strand
TTGGCCCAGCCGGCGGTGTTCATGGTCATGATCTTCATCAGCGGAGCGGCCGAGTTGTTATTATTGTACATCCCGACGGACGCGCCGGGGTTGACGGCGATCGCCTTGGCCGGGTCACCCATGGTGGTGGTGACTTCGAAGCCCAACGTTCCGCCGTTGATGACCACGTCACCCAGGCCAGTCTCGCCAAGGCTGACGAGCCAAACCGCGTTGTTGCCAACCTTGGTCAGTTTGTAGCCGTTGCCGGTCAAGCCCGAGGGCACGTTGTTCGAGCGAATATCCCACCGGCCGATGCCGCCGAAGGTCGTGTCGCCGGCCAGGATCACATTACGCGTGGCATTCTGCTGCTCGCCAGCGCTGTTGTAGATTGCGCCCGCGCCACCCACGCCGCTGCCAGAGACGGTGATGGCTTCGTTGCCCAGGGTCTGCGCGTTCACATCCAACGTCGCGCCGTCGGCGATGGTGGTGCCCGCGGCAGTCGTGCCGAGGGACGCGGCGTTGCCGGTGCGGAGGGTGCCGGCTTTCACGACGATGGGGCCAGTGAGGGCGGATTGGGCCTGGCTGAGCACCATAAGCCCGGAGCCTTCTTTCTCGAGTTGGCCCGAACCACTGATGACGTTGTTGATCGTGATGTTATCGCTGCGGTTAAATGTCAGCGTGCCATTGTCGGTAATCGCGGCGCTGTTGAGGTTGCCGACCGTTCCGCCGTTGCCGACCTGGAGCTTGCCGGCCGAGATGGTGGTGGTGCCCGCGTTGTCGTTGACGCCGTCATTGGCAATGGTCAGCTTGCCCGCGCCCTGTTTGACGATCGCTGTCGGACCGCTGAGCTTGCCTGCGCCGGTCCATACGAAGTCTTTGGTTTCGTTAGTTACGGTCAGAGCGCCGGGGGTGACGGCGCCGGCCAGGCTGACGGTTGTGCCCACCGCGGTGTCGTCGAAGATCACCCGGTCGCCCAGGAAGAACGAGTCGGCGAGCATTAGGCTGTTAGACCAGTTGGCCGTGGTTTTGATGTCCCACAGAGTCTCGCTGCCGGCGACGTTCCCCTGCCAGGTCAGGGTCTCGGCGCCCGTCCCGACGGGTGCCGCAATGACGCGGATCGTGCCCGGCGCGCCCGCCGGATCCAGCGTGAACGTGTAGCGCGAATCCGACACGACGGTGGGATTGACCGTGCTGATGTCGAGTGCGCCGGTGTAGGTCGCGATCGTGTAGGGGTTGACGGTGTCCAAGGGCGCAAGCGCGTTGATTTTGATCGTGAGAGTGCCGCCGAGAGTGAGGTTGCCATTGACAACGATCAGGTCGTTCACGCCGCCTCCGACGTTGGTGGTGGCGCCCAATTCAATGACGGCGGTGGCGCCGTCAAGTTTGAGGTCGCCGTTGCAAGTCAAGGTGCCGGCGCTAGTGCCGGGAATGACGGTGCTGCCGGCCGCAAGGGCGACATTTCCCGTAACCGTGCCGCTGCCGCCCAGGGTCTGGCCGATGGCGCTGTTGAGAACGAACGCGCCGGAAGCGGTTGAGATCGCCGAGACATCGAGGGTCGTGCCGCTGCTCAGCGTGATGGCCGGGCTGTTGCTGATGGAGGCGTTGGCGTCCAATACCAGTTTGCCGCCCGAGACGAGCGTCGGCCCGGAGTAGCTGTTAGTGCCGTAAAGGTAAAGAGGTGCGCTGCCGGCTTTTGTCAGACCGCCTGCTCCCCCGATGCCGCTATAGACCGCCAGGCTGGTGCCGGCGATGTTCCACGTGCTCTGGGCCGTTAGCGTTACGGGCGCGGTGATCGTGTTAGTGCCTGAACCATTATCGATGTTGTTGGCTGTGCCGCCGCCCAAGACCAGAGGTTTGTAGAATGCATTGGTCGACGCCAGGTTCCATAGGCGGAGCGACGTGTTGGCTGCCAGGCTCATCGTCTTGGTCGCGTCACCCAGCGTGCTGGTGGTTTCGAAACCAAAGGTACCCTCCTGCACATCGACGTCACCGAGCGCCGAGTCGACCGCGACGCCTACCAGCGAGAACTGGTTGGGCCCTTTCTTGGTCAGCTTATAGCCATTGCCGCCCGTGTTGAGGAACGCGTCGCCGCCAATATTTCGAATGTCGAAGCGGCCGGTGCCGCCAACGGTGGTGTTACCGGTCATCGTGACGATTCGGAGCGCGTTGTTTTGGCCACCGCCGGTGTTAATGAGGACACCAGCGCCGCCCACGCCCTCGCCCTCTACCGTAAGCGCCTCGAAGCCGAGGTCCTGGCCGTTAATGTCCAACGTCGCACCGTTACGCACAGTTGTGCCGCTGACGGTGCTGCCGAGCGCCCGGCCGTAGCCGAGCCAGACCAGGCCGGCCTCGATAACCACTGGACCATCGAAGAAATTCGGCAGATTGCCGTTGGCGCCGGTGAGGAAAAAGGTGCCTGTGCCCTTCTTCGTCAGGCTCATCGGGCCTGCCATGCGACCGCCAGTCAGCGTGTAGTTCTTGGTAATATCGATGGTCACCGAGTGCGGCACCACGGCGTTGACCAGCCCCGGGCTGGAAATGGTCACCGGCAGCGCGTTTGCGCCACTGTCGTCGATAAGGACGTCGTCTCCGTTGCGGAAGGTGGCCGCGTTGCCGCCGCTAAGCCAGCTCGCGGTTGAGAGGTCCCACAGGTTCAGCACGTTGTCGCCTTTCCAAACCAAGCTAGCAGGCGCGCCACCCTCCAGGACGGTCATGTTGACCTGCCCTGCGGTCGAGGTATCGAAGGTGATGTTGTAACCGGAGGGGGCAGCGACCAGGGTGGCGGCACTGCCGGTGAGCGTGCCGGTATAGTTGATCAGGCGGTAGGTGCCCGGGGTCAGGGTGCCGGTCAACGGGTTAACCGAGACCATTACTGTGCCGTTGAGCCTTAGGTCACCGTTAACCACAACCAGGTCGTTGGCTCCGTCCGTTTTGTCCGACAGATCAACCAGCAACGTGCACCCGTCGAGGGTGGCCGCGTTATTCACGGTCAGCGTGCCAGCCGCGAAGAGGCCGCCGCCCGTGATAGTACCGTTCACTGTGAGTTGGCCGTTGATGCTCCCGGCCCCCATCAGCACACCGCCAGCCTGCACCGTAACCGCGCTCGCGGCATCGATCGAGCCACTGACCTGCAGCCACGCATTGTTCTGGACCACCGTCGCCCCGGTGTAAGTATTGGCTCCGTTCAAAGTAATGATTCCCGGCGTGGCGTCGCCGACCAATGTAAGGCCGCCGCCACCCGAAACGATCGAGTTAATCGTCAGAGGTCGGCTCCATCCGGCCTGCAGGCGGCCACCGGCGGAAGTAACAGCGATGCCTCGGTTCGCGGAAATGGTCAGGTCAGCACTGTTATTCATCAGGATGCCGCCATCGAGGGTTATCGTATCAGCCACATAATCCGCTGGGACCGATCCGAACGAGGTATCGACGTTAGCGCGCGTTTGGTTGTTCCGGAGAAGCCATTTGCCCGTAAACGGCGAAGCCGTGTTAGCAAGCAGGACGACGCCATTCCCTGCGCAGGTAATGGTCCCCGCGCCTGAGATCGGCGGATTAACGACCACGGTTCTATCACTCGAGTCGGTCGTAGAAGTGAAGCTGCCGGTGGTGTTGACGGTGATTCCGTTACCCGCGAGCGTGCAGGTGGTGTTGCCGTTGCCGTTGGCGATGGCGCCACCGTTGTCCAGGGTGAGGTTGTTGATGGTAATCGTGCGGCTCCCGCTGCACTTGTAGAGTACCTGCCCCCCATTTACCGTGAGCGAGCCTCCGTTAAAGGTCGTATTGGCGCCAGAGGTTGGCGTGCGCAGGGTAAAACCAGCCGTGAAGTAGTTGTTTCCAGCGGATGGCGCCGTGGCGTCGGTCCAATTCAGGGCCGCGTTCCAGGACGTTGTGCCCGAAGCGTCGCTTTGCTTGAGGCTGACATCGGCGGCCTGGCCGATGCCGGCCGCCAACAGGCTCAACAGCAGGCAGCTCAGGCGCACCGCCGGTCTCGCCAGGCCGGCGGCTGTTAGTAGAGTGGTCTTGGTTCGTGAACGATTACTGATTCCGTGCATAGGTCACTTTGTTAGGTTGACGAAACTGACGCCGCGGCGGCGAGTATTTCCAGCCTGCATGTGTGCTCTGAACGAGCTCTGTTTGCGCTATTCGACGCAAACTCCGCGAGACCGGAAAATAACAACCCACAACCATTCTCCGCCTCTCTGTTGCAGAGCGCGGAACCGCCCGATTGTTGCCCGCTTTGGCATCTGCCAAGAGGTTTATCAATCCAGAGAGAGTTAGGCAAGCAAAATACGTCAAGCATTGTACCCGCTCGGTCTTGGGTCGAAGCGCCGAGTTGCACTCGGCTTACCATCGGCCGTCGGCTCGCTTAAGCCGATTAGAAATCGGCGCTCCGACCCAAGACTGAGGCGATACCAAGCATTAGCGTTTGACATTGCCTCCCGCGTCCTTTACAGCATCCCGAGCCTCGGTTAGGCTTTCAGCGCTGATTCCCCCGGCGGAATTTGCACGCTGGATCGGCTGGCCGCACGCATCACCGGGGCGCCCATGACAGTGCGTTCGCCACAAAATAATTCTCTGCCGCGACCGATCGCCTTGACCGTCCAGGCCTCCTCCGGGGCACGGCTTCGAACGGGAGCGCGTTCCGCTCCTGGCGCGTGAAACCGACCCTGCTCGTCGTTGAGCTCTGGGGGATGGGCGACTTGGTGATCGCCACCCCGTTTTTGCAGGCGGCAAGCCGTGAGTATTCAGTGACTCTGCTGGCCAAACCCTACGCTCTTGATCTGCAACGGCGGTTCTGGCCTGAGGTCCGTGTGATACCATTCGTGGCGCCGTGGACCGCCTTTCGGGGAAAATATCGGATGCTCGAGTGGCCGTGGCGGGAGATTTTTCGGCTGCGAGAGCTGGCGGCTGAACGTTCGGCGATTGCGCTTTCAGCGCGGTGGGACCCACGAGACCACCTGCTGCTGAGGCTGCTGCGGGCGCGCCGCCGGCTGGGTTTCCCCAGATTAAAGAGCGAATTATTTCTGAACGAGCCTCTGCAACGGCCCCCGCCTACCGCCCATCGTTATGAGAATTGGCGCGTCCTGGCACGTGCGCTGGGTTTCGAATTGCCGCCGCGCGAGAAGATTCCCGCCGGTTCATCCTCTGACCGGAAACGATTATTGGTCCACACCGGCGCCGGCCAGCCGGTGCGTGTGTGGCCGCTCGCGAGATACGCCGGAATTGTCGCTCGCTTGCGGCGGGCCGGTTATGATGTGATCGTGGCCTGCGACCCGGACCAACAGGCATTTTGGACCAGCGCAGGGGAACCTCAACTCGTCACTCCGCGGACGGTCACGGAGCTGTTGGCAATAGTGGACCAGGCCGGAGCGTTCATTGGCAATGATTCCGGACCCTCGCACCTGGCGGCGTTCGGCGGCGTTCCCACTTTTACGTTATTTGGTCCGCAACTGCCGGAGTGGTTTGCCCCGCTCAATCCGCTCGCCGAGTGGTTCGAGGGCAAACCCTGTCCATACAAACCATGCTCCGATTATTGCCGCTTTCCGGAGCCCTACTGCATGGTTAACTCCGGGGAGGAAGAAGTCTGGGGGCGTGTCAGCGCATTCTTGAAAGCCAAGACGCACCCGCAGCTTGCGGCACCGGAGGGATTGTAATTGGCCGTGGTGAGGTTGTCTTAACCGCCGACCACGAGCCGCCGTGAGGCGGGGATCCTCAATTCGTGCCGGCCCCGGGCTGGGAAATCGGCGCATTCGAGCTCCCGCCGAGCACCGCGGCCAGAATTCGTTGCGCGGGAGCAAACTGCGGGTTAATTTTCAGAGTTTCGCGAAGCTCGGCAATCCCCTTTTCCGGTTCGTTGGCGAGGAGATAGGCGCCGGCCAGGTTGAAGTGGCCTTCCCAATAATTGCTTTCGCATTGGACCGCCTTCTGAAAACAGGCAAGTGCCTCGTTCGTCCGTTTTTGCCGCTGACGCAGTATGCCAAGGCTGTTGTGCGCCTGGGCGTATTCAGGCATCTGCTTGATGGCCTCGGTATAGTGCGCTTCCGCTTCGGCTATCCGCCCCTGGCGCATCAACAGGTTCCCGAGATTGTTGTGCACCTCCGGGTAATCCGGGAGCAGCCGGAGCGCTTCGTTGTACTCGTGCTCCGCATTGGTCAGTTCGCCGAGCCTCACGTACGCGATACCGAGATTAAAATGCAGGTCCTCGTCATTGGGCGTGAGGGCGATCGCCTGCTGGTAAGTCTGGGCGGCGCCGGCAGCGTCGCCTGCCTGAAGCTTGTTGTTGGCCGTTGTATTCAATTCGGCCACCAGGGCTTCTTTTTGGCGTCGGTCCACCAGGTTGGTCGGGCTGGCGGGTGCGCTGGCGGGGAGATTCGTCGGCGAAACCGGAGCCGGCTTGAGCTCGAGTTGGGCCCGGGTAACTGGCACGGAGGAAGTCTGGAAGCGCCATGCAGCGACGACGGCCAGCAGCAGCGCGAACGCAAATCCGAGGGTCCAAACCGCCTTCCGCCGGGTCGCGCCGCGGCCTTCGTCGGACGGCATTGGCGAAGGTCTGGACCCCGTCGAAAACCGCGCCTGCGGCCGCTTTTGTTTTGCATTGTTTCGCACAGCCCTCAACCTTAGCAGTCTGTCGGATTCGGTCCGCTCAAAGTTAAGGCTATACTACAGAGGGACCGACCGATTTCAATGTGGCATTGCTGCATGCTCCCCGGATCTATTCCCGATTTCCAGGCATATTTTCTTCCCCGTCGCGGGAAAAAGAGTTGTCGCTGGCAGAAACCGGGCGATAGTCTGCGACCAGGCTTGAAGCTCAAATCATGAAACCACCAACACCTATCGATCGGCGCGATTTCCTGCGAGCAACCGCCGTGTGCGGAATTGCAGTCGCGGCGAACCCGCTGACCTGTGAGGCCTCGACGGAGCCTCCTTACCAACTCGGTTGTTACACCCGTCCATGGGACCAATTCGACTGCCGTGTCGCCCTCGATGGCATTGCCGAAGCCGGTTTCAAATACGCCGGCATTATGACCGCCAAGGGCAAGTCCTGGGTCACGATCAACGTCGATTCGACTCCGAATGAGGTCGCCGCTATCGCCGATGAAGTGAAGAAACGGGGCCTCAAGACAATCTCGATCTACGGCGGTGACTTTCCGGTCGCCCGATCCATCGACGCCGGCATCACCGGCTTGAAGAAGCTGATCGATCACTGCGCGGTCTGCTTGTGCCCGAACCTGATGCTCGGCGGCACCGGCGATGAAAAACTGGTGGAGCCCTATTACAAAGTCGTCGCGGAATGCTGCGATTACGCCGCGTCGAAGCAGGTGGGCTTGAGCATCAAGCCGCACGGCGGCCAGAACGCGACCGGCCCGCAGTGCCGCAAGCTCATCGAGAAAGTCGGCCACAAGAACTTCCGGCTGTGGTACGATCCCGGCAACATCTTTTACTATTCAGACGGCCGGCTCGACCCGGTGGCGGACAGCGCGACTGTGGACGGCCTCACGGTCGGTGTCAGCATCAAGGATTTCAAACCGCCCAAAGAAGTGCTCGTAACCCCCGGCACGGGGCTGGTCAATTTTCGCCAGGTCTTCGCCAACCTGAAAACGGGGGGATTCACGCGCGGACCGCTTGTTGTCGAATGCCTCAACCGCGCCGGCCAGGCAGACCAAATTACCGCCGAAGCAAAGAAAGCCCTGAAATTCCTGAACGAACTCGTGGCGTGACGCTAACCGTCCCGACTGCGAAGTCTCCTTTGGAGAAGGCACTCCGCTGGAATAAAACCAGGGCTGCAGGCGTGGGTAGTTGCCTGATCGTTCAGGCCGGCGTTTGGGGTGCGTCGTACATATTTGAATTTTTGCCGACCACGGTACGAAATCCGGTTGGCCAAATACGGTCCAAGCGAAAAAAGTTTTTCATGTCTTTCCTTCCACGATCCCGGAGCGGCTTCGGGGGGTGGTGTTCTTGTGTTCATGGGTGGTCAAAGTTAGAGGGCTCGAATTTTTGCTTTGAAATCCTTTGAAATGCTTTGATTCACTTTGAAATCCTTTGAGGCGTGGCGGCAGGTCCTTTGGCCGCAGTCACGGGTGACGGGTTCAGGTGGTTGAATATATTCTTCAATCATGAGGTTACTTGAACTCAGGAGTGGCGGGCGGTCTTCTTAATAATAGGGCGTTATCTGGCGTTACGAGTAAGCGTCCGCGGTCCACAGTCTACAATCCACAGTCCGAAGTGGTGGGGATGCCTTCAGGGGTATGGACCCGGCAACCCGGCAGGAGCAGGGAAAGTACCCTTCCGTAGCCCTCCGTAGCCCTCCGTAGCCTTCCGTGGGCTACCAGTACGCTTTGTAGGGAGGGGAGGCGAGGACGAGGACGAGGACGAGAAGGAGGAAGAGGAGGGAGGGGGGTGGCTTGGGGGTGTACAGCCGTCCCACCGTCCCAAGGCCGGTAATTACGGGCGATTCTCACCTTTGCGAGCGTCCCACGACCGTCCCAGAGCGTCCCAAGCGTCCCGGCAAGCGTCGAACGGGAAGCGACACGATTGGACGAGGGTGGAACCGAATAGGCTGGGCCGAAGCAGTTGGTTAACGGTTCGAGGGAAGCTGCAGGAAGTGTTATTACGCGGGAGTAGATGTTAATAGCTGATATTAACTGATGGTGACTGAGCCCGAGAGAAGGCTGAAAAGCTGAAATTCTCGTTCCCCGTGAGCCAGGCGGGACGTGGCGGGGTGGCGCTTTATTCGTTATCTGGCGTTAACGAGCGTGATTTGGCGTTATCCACCGATGCCTGGCGATA
>DATDCV010000716.1:0-2878 GCA_036524155.1 Verrucomicrobiia bacterium | reverse complement strand
ACCGCAGCCGATCTACATCGGGGGCCTGGGACGCGTTTTCACCGAGATCTACGACCTTGAATCGCACCGCACGCATCGCAACTACCCGAACCTCCAGTTGCACGAAGCGCTCAACCTGGTGGTCCTCGACCCGAGACAGATCGAGAAAACGAGCCTGAACGGGGGACGGATCTTCGTGATGACGGCGGGCATGTTGAGCGAAAACACCGCGGCGCATAACCTGGCCTTGCGCATCATGGGCGACGAACGCCACGCGATCTTTCTGGTTGGCTACACCGATCCCGACACTCCGGGCGGCCGGCTGCGGGCCGCGCCTGCCGGCGAGACGTTCCGTTTCAGCGCCAGCGGCGGCGACGCCGCCAGGGTCTGTGAATTGCAGGAGTTCGATCTAACCGCGCATGCCAATCGCGAGGAGATGCTGGATTTCGTGGGGGAGGCCGAACCCCGCACGGTGCTGCTGAGCCACGGCGACGCAGACTCCCGCAACTGGTTCGAGCAGCAAATCCACGAACGCCATCCCAAAGTAAAAGTGCTGCAACCCGGGCCGGGGGAAACAGTTCGGGTGTAACTCGCAATAAAATGTGGACATGAGGGAACCCTCTCCCCTTCCCTCCCCGGAAAAGTCTTTCCGCGCCGCGCAGATTACTCACAATGGTCCGGTGCAAGTCCGTTTTCTGGTGGGGCCCGCGGGCAGCGGGAAGACGTTCCGGTGCCTGAGTGAAATCAGGGACCAGTTGGCCGGCGCCTCGGACGGCCTCCCGCTGGTGCTGGTGGCTCCGAAGCAAACCACGTACGAGCTGGAGCGCCAACTATTGGCCGACGCTTTGGTTCCCGGCTACACGCGCCTGCATGTTCTCTCATTCGAGCGGCTGGCCGATTTTGTTTTTGATCAGCTTGGGATGACGCCGCCGGAGCTGCTGACCGAGGAAGGGCGCGTGATGGTGCTGCGCGGTTTGCTGGCGAGAAAACGGAAAGGCCTGCGGCTTTTTCGCGCCAGCGCCCGGCTGGCGGGTTTTGCCCAGCAACTGAGCTCGACCATCGCAGAGTTCCAGCAGAGCCGGCTGACGCCGGAATCACTGCGAGAAATCGCGGGCCGCACGTCCCGGGGAACCGTGTCGCTGAAGTTGCAGGACCTGGCCGCGCTGATGCAAGAGTACCTTGAGTGGCTCGCGGCGCACGGCTTGCAGGATCGCGAGCGTTTGCTGGGGGCCGCCGCTGAGGCTTTGGACGCAAGTCGAAACGCGCCTGACTGCGGGAAGCCCGGGTCCCGCGTGCTCCACCTTCGATTGTACATCGACGGGTTTGCGGAGTTGGCGGAGACTGAGGTCGAGTTGGTCGCGGCGTTGCTGCCGTTTTGCGCGGAGGCGACCTTGACGTTCTGCCTTTCCGAAACGGCGCCGCCAGCGGAATCATGGCTATCCGGGTGGTCCGTCGCGCACCGGACGATGGAGTACTGCCGCAAGCGCCTGGCAGCGGTTCCCGGAACGGAACTGGTATTAGAACATTTGGCCCGAGATCCGCACAAAAGCCGTTTTCGAGACAGCCGAGCGTTGGAACATTTGGAGCGGCATTGGGCTGATGGCGAGCCGGCAAGTCCGGCGGCGCCGCTTCACGCCGACGGCCCAACCACGACGGAGCGCGCCGAGAAGGATCTGCGTGTCGTTCAGTGCGCCGATCCCGAGGCGGAGGTGACATTGGCGGCGCGGGAAATCCTGGCTTTCGTGCGGCGTGGCGGACGGTTCCGGGAGAGCGCCGTGCTGGTGCGCGACCTCGAAAGTTACCATCAGACCTTCCAAAGGATCTTCTCGCGCTATGAAATCCCGTTTTTTCTGGACCGGCGCCAGTCGGTGGGGCACCACCCGTTGGCGGAGCTTACCCGGAGCGCCCTGAGAAGTGTGGCGCTTGGCTGGCAACACGACGATTGGTTCGCGGTGCTGAAGACCGGCCTGGTCCCGGCCCGCGAGGAAGAGATCGACCGGCTCGAAAACGAAGCCCTGGCCCGAGGCTGGCAGGGAACCGCCTGGCAGCGACAGCTTCGCATCCTGGAAACCGGCCGCACGGAACAGGACCGAAAGCGCTTGCAGCAACTGGAGGAGGAACTGGAGCGCCTGCGCCGGAGGCTCATACGGCCTTTTGAGAGACTGGCACTGACGCTCAGGCAGGCGCACAACAAACCGACCGGCGTCGAACTCGCCACGTCGATCAGGGAACTGTGGGCGGAACTAAACGCAGGCGACCAACTGCAGCGCTGGGCGTCCGTGGCTTCCCCCGCGAATAGTCCGGAGCCGACCGGGGCACACCATGAAACCGTCTGGAACGAAATCAACGGCTGGCTGGAGAATATCGAGCTTGCGTTCGCGAACGATCCGCTACCAATCCGGGAATGGTTGCCGGTTTTGGAGGCGGGCCTGGCGAACCTGACTATCGGCTTGATCCCGCCCGCCCTGGACCAGGTCTTGATCGGCTCCGCCGATCGTTCCCGGAATCCGGATATCAAACTGGGCTTCGTCCTGGGGATGAATGAAGGCGTATTCCCCGCCTCGCCCGCGTCAGCGATGTTGTTGACTGTCGCGGACCGCGCCGAGCTGGAGCAGCATGGCCTGAGGCTGGGTCTAAGCTCACGCCAGCAAATGAGTCGCGAGCGCTATTACGCCTACATCGCCTGCACCCGGCCCAGGCAAAAGTTGGTGCTGACTTTCGCCGAAAAAGATGCCGACGGCGCGATCCTGAACCCTTCTCCTTTTCTGCTGACGATTCGCCAGATTTTCCCCGGCCTCGACGTCGAACTCGCCCCTCAGCAATTGGATTGGCGTGATTGCCAGCATCCGCATGAGCTCTTCGGGCACGTCGCCGGTCTGCGCAAAGCCGGCATGGCGGC
>DATDCV010000715.1:0-8777 GCA_036524155.1 Verrucomicrobiia bacterium | reverse complement strand
GCGGCACCCGGCCGCGCCCGCAACCATCCCCACACCCGTCATGAGCGCCGCAGCGCCGCCTGCGATGCCAGCTATGTCCTCGGAACCGCCCCCGCCACCGACACCGTCCAACACGCCCTCCGCCGCCGTCCCGGTTACGATTGCTCCGCCGGTGCTTCCCGACACGCTTGCTTATCCCAAGGCCAGTTTCTGGGAGCGGATGGCTGCCGGTTTCCTTGATGTGGTTCTGCTCGTGATTCTGGGCGCGATTGTCCAAGGACCGCCTTTGGCTTTGATCGTTGCGCTGGCCTATTTTGCGGGCCTGTGGGCCTGGCGCGGGACCAGCATCGGTGGAATCGTTCTCGGCCTGAAAGTCGTCCGGGCCGGCGGGGAGCAATTGTCTTTCGTTGCGGCTCTCGTCCGCGCCCTCGCCGCTGCGTTTTCCGGGATTGTGCTGTTCCTCGGGTTTTTCTGGATCGCCTGGGATCCCGAGAAACAGGGTTGGCATGACAAAATCGCAGGGACGGTGGTGCTCAAACTCCCTCGCGGAACCCCGTTGGTATGCTTCTGAGAAAGGCTGAGGTGCGCCACGGAGCCACAGCTAAGGAGCTGTTTCAGCCCCGGCAGTTGACCGCTTCTTTCCGGGCACGGTCTTTTCCAGGCAGTCCGGGCAGATGCCGTGCGTGAAATCGGCGTCGGTGTGGTCCCTGACGTAAGCCTCGACACTTTTCCAGTAGCCGTGGTCATCCCGGACGCGCTTGCACCAGGCGCAGATGGGCAGCAGCCCGCTAAGGACCTTCACGTGCTCCAGGACCTGGGCGAGCTGAAGTGAAACCCGCCGGTGTTCCAACAGCATCATCACCTGGCGGCTCAACGCCACCATCGTCTGCCGCTGATGGTCATTGAGTTGATTCGTTTTTCGGTCCACGGCGCACAGCGTGCCGACCGCGAAGCCGTCCGGTGACACTAACGGGAAACCGGCGTAGAACCGGATGTGCGGTTCGCCGGTAACGAGCGTGCTCTCGCAAAAACGGGAGTCAGTGGTCGCGTCCCGCACGATCAGCGGCTCGCTCTGCAGAATCGCATGGGCGCAAAAAGCGACGTCGCGAGGGGTCTCGGCCTGAGTCAATCCCACCTTCGACTTAAACCACTGGCGCGTTTCGTCCACCAGCGAGATCATCGCGATGGGAACGTTGCAGATATAAGCGGCGAGAGTGGTGATGTCGTCATACGCCTGTTCGCCGGCGGTGTCGAGAATGTGATAGGCGCGCAAGGCGGCCAGCCGTTGGGGCTCATTCTCCGGGAGGGGTGCTTTCATGTTACTAATTATCGTTCAACAGCGCTGCCGCGCAAATGGGAAGTGCGGCCCGGGCTGTTTCTGGGGGACCAATCCAGTCCGACCTCGCTCACGGGTTTTGCCGGCGGCGCTTTTGAATCGACACCGCCGCCGCAAACGATGAAGCTCGAGTCCATTCAATTGCCCATCGGTCACATGAAAACGTTGCGTGCATGCTTTCTTGTAAGTTCGGGCTGCTTGGCTGCGGTGCTCTTTGGCGCGGTTTGCGCTGATAACGCCTCGGGTGGCGAGTCCCGTGGCTCACTCGAGCGTAATTTCATCCGGCCGCCGGCGTCAGCGCGGCCGTGGGTGTATTGGTTTTGGCTGAACGGGAACATCACCAGTAACGGGATCACCGCTGATCTGGAAGCAATGCAACGGGTTGGCATCGGGGGCGTGCTGATTATGGAGGTGGATCAGGGCACGCCCAAGGGTCCCGCCGGCTTTGGGACGCCGCCCTGGCGCGCGCTATTCCAGCATGTTTGTGCCGAGGCTCACCGGCTGGGTCTCGAGGTGAACATGAACAACGACGCGGGTTGGTGCGGCAGCGGTGCGCCCTTCATCACGCCGGACCTTGCCATGCAGAAGCTCGTCTGGTCTGAGACGAACATCCAGGGGCCGTTGAAATTCGAGGGCACTCTCGAGCAGCCCAAGGCTGTCGCCGATTACTACCGCGATATCGCCGTGCTCACTTTTCCGACTCCGGCCGGGGACGCGCGCATTCCGGATATCGACGGCAAGGCCGCTTTCGTGCCCAAACAGCTTCAGGTGACCTCGAACTTTCGGGCCGTGCCGGTCGAGCAAGCAATCCCGCGCAGCAGCGTTCGCGTCATCACCCCCGGGATTTCGGCTGACGGCAAGTTCTCCTGGGATGTGCCGGCAGGGAAATGGACCGTGCTTCGGCTGGGACACACTCCTACGGGCAAAGACAATCATCCCGCGCCCGAGGCGGGGCGCGGCCTCGAGTCTGACAAGCTCAGCAAAACTGCCACGGAAGTGATGTTTGACGGTTTGATGGGCAAGCTCATTGCCGATTCCAAACGCTTCGCGGGCAAAACTCTCGTTTCCACGCACATCGATAGCTGGGAGACGGGGTCCCAGAACTGGACGCCCCTGTTTAGAGAAGAATTTGAAAAACGTTGCGGCTATGATCCGTTGCCGTTCCTGCCAGTAGTGACAGGCAGAGTCCTCGACAGCACGGAAATCTCGGAGAGATTCCTGTGGGACCTGCGCCATACGGTGTCCGACCTGCTGGTCGAGAATTACGCGGGCCATTTCCGGCGGCTGGCGCACCGAAACGGTTTGAGGCTGTCGATTGAGGCCTACGACGGGACGCCGTGCGACGACATGACGTATGCGGGGCAGGCGGACGAACCCATGGCCGAATTCTGGTCATGGGGCTACAACACCGCGTATAGCTGCGTCGAGATGTCCTCCGCGGCGCATGTGTACGGGCGGCGCATTTTGGGCGCGGAGGCCTTCACGGCCAATGATCAGGAACGGTGGTTGCACCACCCCGCCACCATCAAGGCCCTCGGCGACTGGGCTTTCTGTGAGGGGATCAACCGTTTTGTGTTCCATCGGTACGCCCTCCAGCCCTGGCTCCAGCGCGCGCCGGGAATGTCGATGGGTCCCTGGGGATTGCACTACGAACGCACCCAGACCTGGTGGGAGCAGTCCGCTGCCTGGCACCAATACCTTGCTCGTTGCCAGTACCTCTTGAGGCAGGGCTTGTTCGTGGCCGACATTTGCTTTCTCGAGCCCGAAGGTTCGCCCATGCGCTTTACCTCCACCATGCCCTGGCGCACCGGCAATACGCCGGAACGACCACGCTACAATTTTGACGGGTGCTCGCCCGAAGTGGTGATGACCCGCATGAAGGTAAAGAATGGGCGGCTGGTGTTGCCGGATGGCATGAGCTACCGACTTTTGGTGCTGCCGCAGGTCGAAACTATGAGCCCTGCGCTGTTGCGCAAGATCGCTGAACTCGTCAAGGCCGGTGCCACTGTCCTCGGGCCGGCGCCAGCGAAATCGCCCGGCCTGGCAAACTACCCCCAGTGCGATGAGGAGATCCGGCAGCTCGCCGGGCAGTTGTGGCAGGGCGTTGACAGCGTCCGCCCGTCCGTTTCCGGGTCCTCCGCTGCGCCGCGAACGGTGGTCTGGAACGAGAATTTCAGGACGCCCGTCGCCGCCCCGCGCACCAACACTCCGCTGGATGCGGCAAAATGGATCTGGCACAAAGAAGGCAACCCGGCGATTGCTGCGCCGGTCGGCGAGCGGTTTTTCCGGCGCGTTCTCGACGTCCCGGCCGACCAAAAGGTTCTCTCCGCTGAGATCGTGCTGACGGCCGATAATTCCTTCGAATTGTGGGTTAACGGCAAGGCCCTCGGATCGGGAGGCGATTTCAAACAGTCGTACCGATTTGATGTGAAGCCTTTCCTGAAGCCGGGCCAGAACGTGATCTGCGTCAAGGCCGTCAACGGCGCCGGTAGCCCCAACCCCGCGGGCCTGATCGGTGCGGTCGCTGTACGGTGTTCGGATGCTCCTTTGTTACAGATAAACACGGACGCGGCGTGGCAGACCGCAGTGAAAGCACAAGCCGACTGGCTGACGTCGGCCGAAGCCACTGATGGCTGGGGTCCGGCGCTCGA
The DNA here is from genome assembly GCA_036524155.1 of Verrucomicrobiia bacterium. Lineage (GTDB taxonomy): Bacteria > Verrucomicrobiota > Verrucomicrobiia > Limisphaerales > UBA8199 > DATDCV01. Next base: position 4,811 of record DATDCV010000715.1, on the reverse strand, counting down.
GCTCGGTGCTTTGGGCATGCAACCCTGGGGCGAAATCGACAAGGCGACGGAGCCTCCTTATGTGTTTCCCAGTTTCGCCGTCATTACCAATGTGCTCAGCCAAATGGGTGTGCTGCCGGATTTTGAGGGTGATCCAAGCCTGCGGTTCATTCACCGGGCTGATAAAGGGCTGGACATTTATTTTGTGGCCAATAGCCAGTCCAATTGGCTGGCGGCGGATTGCGCCTTCCGTGTTGCAGGCAGAGCGCCGGAGGTCTGGGACGCGCTCACCGGCGAAACGAGTCAGGCTCCGGCATGGCGGGAAGTGAATGGCCGCACATTCATGCCGCTGACTTTCGAGCCCGATGGTTCGCGGTTTGTGGTGTTTCGCGAGCCGGCCCGGCTGGCTAAGGCCCCGGCGGTGTTTGCCCTCGTGAAGGATGGTCAGAATGTGCTGCCGGAACCCGCCCAGGCACGCACTGATGCTCCGCCAGCGGAACTGACGCTCAACCGGAGCGGCGGCCTCACGCTGCTAGCGTGGCAACCGGGTCGATACGAGGTCAAACGAGCAAGCGGTTCAAAGTCCCAGGCGCAAAAGAACATCCGGTTGATCGAAATTCCGGCACTGCCTGAACCGCTGGAACTTCGCGGGCCCTGGGATGTCCGTTTTCAACCGGGCCGGGGCGCCCCCGAACATGTCGTTCTTGAACAGCTTACAGACTGGGCCCGCCACGAAAACGAAGGCGTCAAGTACTTCAGCGGGACCGCCACCTATACTAAATCCTTTACTGTGCCCGCCGCTTCGATTCGCGCGGACGAAAGGCAGTTCCTGGATCTCGGATCGGTCGCCGTAATGGCTGACGTCCGGCTCAACGGCAAGGACCTCGGCATACTGTGGAAAGGGCCCTACCGGGTCGAGATCACGGGCGCAATCCGGCCGGGTGAAAACCAGATCGAGATCAAGGTCGTGAACCTGTGGATCAACCGGATGATCGGCGATGAGCAACTCCCCGAGGACAGCGACCGCAATGCTAACGGCACCCTCAAACAATGGCCGCCCTGGGTTGAATCCGACCAGCCCAGCCCAACCGGGCGTTTCACCTTCACCAGTTGGCGGCTGTGGAAGAAAGATTCTCCCTTGCAGCCCTCGGGCGTGCTTGGACCGGTTGTGATTGTCTCGGCCAGAGAGGTCAAGGTCCCGTTTTAGTCGTATCTCGACCTGTTCGCGAGTAGCGCCGCCGCCATCTGCTTGATCTTCGCCGGCTGGTCCCTGAACATCCCTTGGAACCACAAACGCAAACTGCCTAATGCTCGACGCGTCAAACAAACCTGATGATTCGGTGTTTTGTTCGGTAGACCCCAGACCCGTAAAGCCCGGTCGCTCCAGGCGGCGGCTATGGCTGCGCATCTCGGGCGCGGTTCTCGCGCTGGCGGTCGCCGCCGTGCTGCTCTCGATCGAGGGAGTCGATTACCAACCTTATTTTCGCGCTCAGTATTACGCCAAAACGAGTGCTGATTTCCAGGCCCGTTCGATCACTAACCGCGTCATTTCGGGCGAGCTCAAGGCCGGGTTCGGTCGGGCGCTGCTCACTCCAACGCTCAATGCCGCGCAGGACGAACCCGCCGAGGGGAAGTTCCGCGCCGTGCCGTTGGCCGGTTATGGAGACCGCAAGGGCCGCCCCGCTGAGGGCGTGCACGACGATGTCTGGGTGAAGGCCGTGGCGATTCAAGTTGGCGAACAACGGGGAGTCATGATTGCGGCCGACGCGTTGATTATCCCGCGAGAAGTCGCCGAGGCGGCGGTCGACAGTATCAAGAACAAGTTCGGTCTGGCGCGGGAACAGATTTACCTGGGCGCGACGCATACGCATTGCAGTCTGGGGGCCTGGGGGCAGGGGATGGTCGCTGAGGCTTTTGCGGGGCCGTTTCAGCCAGGAGTTCGCGCCTGGTTTGCGAGCCGGATCGTCGCCGCCGCCGGGGCTGCTCTCGCCGACCTGAAGCCGGCGTCCATCGGGTCCGGAAGCTTCGCTGCCCCGGAACTCATTCGCAACCGTCTCGTGGGACAGTTGGGCGGCGCCGATCCGCAATTCAGTTTCCTGGTGCTGAAGCAGAATCCCGGCCGCGTCTGCGTGCTGGGCAGTTTCTCTGCGCATGCCACCGTTCTTTCGGGCAAGGTGATGGAGTTCAGCGCTGACTACCCAGGTTACTGGCAGCGCGCCGTCGAGGAAACCACCGGTGGGATTGCCGTGTTTTTCGCCGGTGGCGTGGGGAGCCATTCGCCCGTGCCTGGCGCCGGGGGCTTCGAGGGCGCCGAGCGCATGGGCCGAAGTCTCGCCGACAGCGTGCTGGGGCGGCTGCCGCAGACCGCGCTTACAAACTCAATCCCGTTCGACGTTTTCGGGCTTAACCTCGCGTTGCCGGAGCTGCATGTTCGCCTGAACGACGGCCTCCGGCTGCGGCCATGGCTGGCGAACCGCTTGCTCCCGGTTAAGGACATGACTTTTGTCCAGGCCTTTCGGCTCAGCAATACGATTTGGATCTCGACTCCCTGTGATTTCAGCGGCGAGCTGGCGGTCGGAGTGAAGGAGACGCTCGCCGGCCGCGGCTTTGGAGCGGTGATCACCAGTTTCAACGGGGACTATATCGGGTACGTCGTCCCGGGGCGCTACTATCACCTCGGCGGTTATGAACCACGGCTGATGTCGTTCTTTGGCCCGACGGTGCCGGATTACATGGACGAGTGGCTGCGCAAAATCGCGTTTGCCACTACCGTCGACCGGCGGCCTTGACAGCGCCTTCTCCCTGAAGCGGCCGATGACTACCTTAGCTCGATGGGGTTTGCGTAAACCCAGGGCTCCCATCTTCCGGCGACTTGAAGTTCCGCTTCGACGCGGTATTTCCCCGGGCCCGGAGCCGCCCATCGGATCGTGCGGCCTTCTCGCCGAAACACGAGAGTTGCATTGCGGGAAAGACTAAACCGACAAGGCACTGGCGAGCGAGCCACCAACTCCAGGCCGGCCTTGTAGTCGGTGGCTTCACCCATCACCGTCATCGCGCCACTCCCCGCGGCTACCCACTGAAATCCTGTGCTGTCGGCGAGCATGTCGAACCCGACAAACACCCTTCCGGCTCGCAACGCGTCCAGTATCTGCGGTTCCGTCAAATCCTGCGCCCAAACGTGCGTGTTGACGAACCGTGCCATGCGCTCATAGGGATCCAGTTGGACATGGAACAGCCTGCGGTTCGGCTGCAAAGGGCCGAAGCAGATGCGCGCCAGGGGGCGCGTCAGCCAGTTGAGCGTGATTTCCTTGAGTGTTCTCGGGCTGGTATCCTCGATACGCACGGTACCGTTGGTGGTGTAAAACGCGCGAAGGCCGGTGTTTTGATGGCAATCGTTGCCGGCGATGCCCGTGATGTGCCGGCCCTGGTTCAGTTCGTCCCAGCGTCTCACGAACGGCTCTGGCCGATGAAACAACGTCCGGAACACCTGGTCGGGGAATCGACGCTGATTCAGGAGAAGGTCCGGGAGCAGCGAACTGAGCTTGCCGCCGTGGCTCTTGAAGTCGGCGTGAATGTTATAGATTTCCATGCCGGCAAGTTCCGGCCGGTCCCAGGCGCGCGCTTCCTCCGGGTGGGCATAAAACAGCACACCCCCATGCTCGACGACTTGCCTGGCAAGCATGGCTGAATCGGTTGCATTGCTGAGCACGATGCCTGGTGCGACGCCGAATGGCATCATCCCTTCTTTCATTTCAAAGCCGGGGATGAAAAGCTCTCCCTCGCGCAGCCCACGCCATTGCAGGCTGAAATCCGCCCGGCCGTTCACACAATGGTCACTCAAACAAATGAAATCCACCTCGGCCTTCTTCAACACCGCCAGGATTTCTTCGAACGGCACTTCGCAATCGTGAGAGTACTTCGAGTGACTGTGCAGGATGCCCCGGAATTCCTTCCAACCAATCTCGTTCGTGATGGGTTGTCGTTGCTCACGCAAAGCGGCCCAGGCTTTTTCCTGCCGCGGAAAGAGCACGAACCGATGGTACAGGCCCTGCCGCAACCACACCAGGACGCCAACCTCAGCCAACGCCGCGACAATAGCTGCGCCGACCAGGATCCGGCGTAACATGGCGTGCGTTCGGGGTTGCCGGGTCGAGTGGGAAGTGTCGGTCACGCTGATAGCTCCAGCAAGCGGGTCTGGCGGCAGTCCCGGTGGCTCTCGCCTCGTTACGCCGGTTCCGGGTGGATCCACGGCGCGCGGTACGGCCGCCGCAACAGTCGATTAGCTTCCTCGTCGCCGATCACTTTACCCGCCTTCGGATCCCAGGCGAGGCTCCGGCCGAGCTTCATCGAGTGGTTCGCCAGGATGCACGAAGCCGTCGAGATGTAGCCCTGCTCGATGTCGGCGACGGGTTTGCTCCGGTTCCCGATGCAGGCCAGGAAATCTTTCATGTGCCACCGGATCGCCGAGGCGCAGTGCTTTTCAAGGTCCTTTTCGGTTTGGTCTTCGGGGAACTTGTCGTATTCGTACAACGGTTCGCCGTGGAGCGTCGGCTTGTTTTCGCCGACGGGCGTGAATTCGTAGCTGAACACGCTCGCCTTGAGGGTTCCTTTGTCGCCGTAAATGGTCGCCGACCACGGAAACCTCGGGTCCGGCGCCTCGCCCCAGGTGCGGTGTGTCCAAACGACTTTGATGTCGCCAAAGTCGAACGTGGCGTTCTGGGTGTCCGAAATGTTGGCTTTGCTGGCGCGGTCAATCAGAATGCCGCCCGTCGAGCTCACCGATGTCGGCCAGCCCAGGTCGAGCATCCAGCGGACCATGTCGAGCATGTGGA
>DATDCV010000714.1:0-36492 GCA_036524155.1 Verrucomicrobiia bacterium | reverse complement strand
ATGACCTACGCCGGGAAATACTCTGGCGTGGTCCAGGTCTTCTTCAGCGACGTGCCCATAAATGATCCCCTCACTGGCCTGCCGACTCCCTACACGGGTCAGACCTACGGTATCTATCCTCCCGGCTGGCCGGTGGCTCTCAAGACTGCCGTGCCGCCAGGTATGCCGCAGTTTAATTCGCTGGGGCAGGAGATCGCTTACAACGCTGACGGTTCCATTCCGGTTCACTTCGAGGCGACGATCGGACCCCCGATCGTTGGCGGCGTGCCCCGGCCCGACCTGCAGGCTCTTTCGCCGGAGCACTCCACTCATAATACCCCCGGTCCGAACGGCCAAGAACCCTTTATCCGCACCAGCGAGTTTTGCGGCACCTGTCATGACCGCACGCTGCCCCCACTGGACCTGGGCATGCCGCGCGCCAAGGAATATACCGAGTGGAAGCTCAGTTCCTGGGGCGGCAGCAAGTTTCCCACCCAGGCCGACGGCACCCCGAACGCGGATTACAATCCGAATTACCTCTCCTGCCAGGATTGTCACATGCCGACGCTCAAGCATGAATACTCCGACACTGTGCCGGCCACGCTCAACAGCGATCCCACCGTGGCAGGCTGGTCTCCCTACTCCAAGGACCGCGGGCCGATGGGCGGGACTGCTTTCCACAAGTTTGGCGGAGCCAACTACAACCTGGCGCAGATGGCCAAGGTGCTCTACCCGGAGGTGGACCTCGAAGTGATCGGCGCCACCACCGCCAATGACACGCGAATATTCCCGGGGATTCAATCCTCGCGCGACCTGTCCTGGGACCGGAACGTCCGCAACGACCAGATCACGATGCGGGATGCCGCACGGATCCAAGTCACCCAAGCCCCGCTTAAGGTCGGCACCGACGCCCTCGGCAACGACATCTATGAGGTCAAGGTTCGGGTCACGGATCAGAGTCCGCACCGCTTCCCGACGGGCCTTCCCGACGGTCGCCGGGCCTGGATCAACCTGGTCGTGAAGGACGCCCTTGGGGCCACAGTTTACGAATCCGGCCATTACGATGCCAACGAAGCGGCGCTTTACAACGACTCTCGCAAGGCTTACGACCCGGCGTATTTCGCGGTGACCGGCACGCGGTTCACCTACGCCCAGGCGCCGCTGATCGACGCCACCAGCGGCCAGAATGCCGTGATGGTTTACGAGCGGCGCACCGGCCACAAGAAGGCCGACGGCAGCTACCAGATGTCCTATGACGTGTCGAACATCTACATCATGTTCGACAACCGCATTCCGCCTCAGGGTTTTAGCTACGCCAAGTTCGACGCCGAAGGCATCAAGTTCCGCAAGTTCGATCCCGCCACGTTCGCGCCGGCCGAAGACTCGGCCCGCTTCGCCGACGGGCAGTATTGGGACGAGGTCACCTACCGTTTCACTGCCCCGGCCGGCGCGACTCTCCTCCAGGCCCGCGCCGAACTGCTGGCGCAGACGCACACACGCGACCTGATGGACTTCCTAAGAGCCGAGACGGGCGCCCTGACCTACAAGGGGCCGCGGCCTGAGGGACCGCCGAGTATTTTCGCTGCCAACTATCCCCTGACTCCAACCTATCTGAGCGACCAGGTGGTGAATTACTGGAATGCGCAGCCCGGCCTAGTGGATGTCACCGCGATCTCAGACATCTCCGACCTGAACGGCGCGCCGCTCGATGACACCTGGGCCGGGGTGGCCTACGCGGCCTGGCTGCTTTCGGGGAAAGCCTCTCCGTTCGTCGTCGGCGCCGATGACACCGCCGTGAGCGCGGCGCCAACCGCCCCGACTGGACTCGCCACGAGCCTGACCCAAAATCCCGCCACCGGGATTGTGGATCCGTTCACAGTTCAACTCACATGGGACCTCGTGCCGAATGCCGACGGTTACCTGGTGTGGATCCGCTACGGCAAGTCCGACCTCACCGCCTCGTGGGATCGCCTGGCGATCGTGTATCCACCTGCGGATGCCACGACCGGCACGTTCCTCAACGAAGGACTCAACGTGGCCAAGACTTATGGTTACAAAGTGCAGGCGTTCAACGGCAAGGGGGTCAGCGCCGACTCTCCCGTCGTCACCCAAACCACGCCGATCGACCTGCCCATCGAGCCACTCAACTTGCGAGTCGTGGCCGTCGCCGACACTACCGTCACGATCTCCTGGACCGACCAGGCCGATAATGAAATCGGGTTCATCATCGAACGACAGGACGTGCCCGTGGACACGACGCAGCCGCTGCCCAACTTTGTGTTGGTGGCGACGATTCCCAGCCAAACGCTGGGGCCAGCCTTTGGGGGCAACATTTGGACGGACACGGGCTTGCTTCCCGGCCGGACCTATAATTACCAGGTAAGCGCGTACAATACCTCCGGCACCTCCGTCCCGTCACTGCCTGTCGCGGCCACTACAACCGGCGCGCCCGCAAGGCCAACCGCCCTCACCGCGGTGGTCGTCGGGGCCAACCAGGTGGATCTGACCTGGGTGGACAACTCGGTCACGGAAACCGGTTTCCGCATCGAACGCTCCGGCACCCTGGACTTCGCGGTGCTGCAGGCCACCTTCACGGTGGGTGCCAACATGACCACCGCCAGCGACACGACTGTCGTGGCGGGCAACACCTATTATTACCGGGTAATCGCGACCGGTGTTCCAGTCAGTTCGCTGCCATCCGATCCGATCACCGTGGTAGTGCCTGTGCCGCCGGCAGCACCCAGCCGCTTGACGGCGACCCTGACGCTCGGCGTGCCGCCACAGCCGGTGAACGTGGTCACTCTGACCTGGACTGACAACTCGCTCAACGAGGCCGGGTTCCACATCTATTGCAAAAACCGCACCGGCGGCTTCGTGCAGGTCATCACCGTGGCCGCCAATGCCACCACGTGGGTGGATGACATGGTCCAGCCGAACACAACCTATGATTACCAGGTGGCCTCCTTCAACGCCGCAGGCGAGTCAGCACCCGCGAACGCCCCCGGCGTGGTCATCCCCGGGCAAATCCCAGAGGCGCCGACGCTGCTGACGGCCTCCACCCCCACCAAGACCGCCGTCACCCTTACTTGGGTGGACAACTCGGCCAATGAGCAGGGGTTCTATGTGGAGCGCAGTAGCATCGGGCCGACCGCCGGCTTCGCCCGCGTTGCGACGGTGAAAGCCAACGCCACGTCCTACAAAGCCACGGCCTTGAAGGGCAAGACCACTTACTGGTTCCGCGTCCAGGCCTTTAACCAAAACGGCGTTTCCGCTTACACGGACCCGCCCCTTGTCGTGACCACGAGGTAACGACCATCGGATCGCCTCGGGGGGAGCGGACGTCTCCCCTCGAGGCCGCACCTTCAGCTCACATGCACCCAAAATCGCGCACACAGAACCCCGACGGTTCGCAAATGGCCGACTCCAGACTGATGCATCCCTGAGCTGAAGAATCACCTCGCCACTTTCAACCTGCACGCAAATGAAAACGCCATTCTCACCTGTTGTTGGACGGACCCTCCTGGTTGCCGGGATCGTCCTGCCCGCGGCTCCGCTGCCGGCACAAAACCTGTACACTTTTGACAACCTGGCACCCGGGGCTCTCCAAGGCCGGGACAACTGGGTGGCCAGCGAACGGGCCGTGATCGAAGCCGGCACGGGCGTTAATCCGTCACCGGTGTTCAACAACAACACCAACGACCTCCCGCAGGCCACGGCCTCGCGGGTCAACGACACCGGGTTCAGTTTTCCCGCTTTGGGTTTTGGCCTGACGAACGCCGTGCTCGGCTTCGATTTCCGCGTGGCCGACGCGGCGGGCTCCAATAGCTCGGCGGATTTCCTTCTGGCCCATCGCGACCATGGGTTTACGGACCAGGGCAAGATCGGCATACGCTACAACAGTAAATACCGGCAGTTGATGTTGATGCGGGCCGACGGCGCCGGTTACGCCGGCAGCACAAGCAACTATATGGACGCGCCGGGAGACTGGTTCCGCGCCCGCCTGGTGGTGGATTTTACGAAGTACGGCGCTAACGGTTCCGGCAGCCTTTATGTGCGCAACCTGACGAAGGGCGATGAAGTCTATTCCCCGGTCACCTACCTCCAGAACGTTTCGCTCCTGATTCTCAACCAGGGGGCCGACCCCGCCGGTTGGGATCGGATGGATGCGCGGGCCTGCAACGCGCAGGTGGACAACTTGTTGGTGGGCTTCACGACCAACACCGCCCCGGTGCTGGCGCCACTGCCGAACCGCTCCGTGCCGGAGGGGAGTCTCCTGACTTTCGCCGCCGCCGCCTCCGATGCGGACCTGCCAGCCCAGGCGATGCAATTCAGTCTCACGCCCGGCTCGCCTGCCGGCGCCAATATAAGTTCCGATGGGGTCTTCTCCTGGACACCCACCGAGGCACAGGGGCCGGGCGTTTATTTCATCGGGGTCAAGGTGACCGATAGCGGACTCCCACCGATGTCGGCAACCAATCGGATCACCGTAACGGTCCAGGAAATGAATACGCCACCGGCGTTGAGCCTCCCTGCGGATCAGATTGTCAACGAGGGCAGCCCATTAAGTTATCAAATCACCGCCTCGGATCCCGACCTGCCGGCCCAGACGCTGACCTACAGTCTGCAGCCAGGCGCACCCACCGGGTTGAGCCTCACCGCCGAAGGTGTGCTGAGCTGGACGCCGAGCCAAGGTTATTGGCCCGCCACAAACCAGATCCAAGTCGTGGTGACGGACAACGGCATCCCTCCACTCTCCGTGACGCAGAGCTTCATGGTCGTCGTCAATCATCTGCCCGTGCCGGCGTCGCCTGTGCTGGTGCGGGCGGCCACCGAAACAATCAAGGTGCGGCTCGAGGCGTTGCTCGGGAGCGACCCGGATGGGGACGCGCTTTCTCTCGCTTCGCTCAATCCTGTCGGCGCAGGCGGCGGCGGCGCGACCACCAACGAGGGCTGGGCCATTTTCTCGCCGTCAGTCGGCCCGCCAAACGACGATGCATTTAGCTATACCGTCGCCGATGCTCGAGGTGCCATCAGGGCTGGAATGGTTACGGTGCGGGTCGCCCCGTGCCTGCAGCCCGGGCTCGATGTGACGTGGGAATCCCCCGCTATTCTCCAAGTGCGCCTGCGGGGTAACGGCGTCGCTCTGCGGACGTACTCGGTGGAGTTTACCGAGAATTTGGCCTCACCGATTTGGCAAGGGGCGGGAACCGTGGTGGCGAACGAGGCGGGCGCGTTTGAATTTCTGGACCATGTCTCGGCGGGCCCGCCAGTGAGGTTCTATCGGACGATTTGTCCCTGAAGGGACGCGGAAGGAGTCCCGCTATGACAAGCCGCCGCCAGATCGGAAGCCGTCTCGTTCGAGAACCCGGAGCGGGTTCCGGTCAAACACGACGTCGCGGTCCGCTCGACAACTTTCGGTAGCGATTGGCCCTGGAACGGCGCTATCGGCTGCTGGAAACAAAGAAACAAACAAAAACCGAGTAACAAAAAAAGGTAAGACAAAATGAAAACAAGAGAGTTAGCAACAGCAATGGCGATGCTCGCCGTGGCCGCAGGCACACTCGTGGCCGCAGGGCCGCCCGAGGTGGCAAACGTGGCCAAGAACCCGGCCGAGGTCCCGCCTCCACTTGCCCGCTCCAAGGTGTCAACCGTCACGGTTAATCTGGAGGCCAAAGAGGTCATTGCGGAGGTCGTGGCACCCGTCCTGAATCCGGACAACACGGTCGCAATCCCGGCAAAGAAGGCGTGGGTTTGGACCTTCAACGGCACCATTCCCGGCCCCATGGTCCGGTGCATGGAAGGAGACACCTTGGTTGTGAATGTGAGCAACCCGAATACGGGAAACATCGAGCCGCATAACGTCGACTTTCATGCCACCATGGGGCCCGGTGGCGGAGCAGCGGTCACCGGCGTCGAACCGGGCCAGACCAAGACATTGACCTTCAAAGCGATGCGTGCCGGATCCTACATTTACCATTGTGCCGGCGAAGGCATGCCCTGGGAGCACGTCGCCTACGGGATGTACGGAATGATTATGGTCGAACCCGTCGGCGGACTGACGCCAGGATACAAGGAATTCTACGTCGGCCAGAGTGATTGGTACTGGATGCGCAACGCTGACTCGGTCGAGGACCACCGCGACTTCCTTGCGGATGACGATCTCGTTCTGGATCGCCCCAGGGCGGATGAGGAGCTTCCGACCCACTACACGTTCAACGGCCATCTCAACGCACTGACCAAGCTCAAGCCGCTGATGGTAAACCAGGGTGACAAAGTGCGCATTTTCTTCGTGAACGGCGGGCCCAACAAAGCATCGAGTTTCCACATCATCGGCCAAATCTTTGACAAAGTGTATACCGGACATCCCAGGAACTGGATGGTGAACGAAGAAACCGTCCTTACTCCTCCGGGGTCCGCGGCCGTGGTTGAGATGACGGCACTCGTGCCCGGCACTTACGTGCTGGTGGACCACGCTCTGTGGCGGGTGCCCAAGGGCGCCGGGGGCCACCTCCACGTGATGGCGACTGTGCCTCCGACCGTCGATGCTAGCGGAATGGTGACCGATCCAGGTTCCTGGCCGCTGGATCTCTACTCGCCCATTACGACCGGAACCGGTCACTGAGATCAGGCGATGTCGCCCATCAGTTCGACCAGTGCACTGTAGAAAAAGCACGTGGACGCCGGCCCCCTCACGTCGGCGTCCACGACACGAGGTTGGTTAACAACTCCTGAACCGTGTTGGCCCACTGCACTACAACTCGGGCGGAAGGGACATGGCCCCGAGGCTCTGCGTAGCACCAGTGAAATGAAGCCGAAAAGATGAAAGCCGCCCGGGCGATCCTCCTCCCTCTGTTTGCCTTTTTGCTCTTCGCCGGAATTGTCGCTTCGGTCCTCCGGCACGAATCGCGGACGGCCCGCAGTGAAACCCGCGAAGTCCGCTCCAGCCAGGAGCCGAGCCATGCATGTATCAACTCGAACCAGGCCGCCGAGTGTCCCCTCTGCGCCATCGAACGGTTTCGCAAACACCGGGAGGACAGCAGGTCAAAGGAGGGCGGCGACCTGATCGTGCTGAATTCGAACAACCGGTCGGGGCCTCGCGTGCCAGCCGAGGTCGCGAAACGCCGGGCTTTGTCCCGCGCCTTGTATGTCGCCGGAAAGATCGAGGCCAGTGAGACGCGCCGGGCCGTCCTGTCCGCCCCCGCATCGGGCTACATCGAATTCCTGGCCGGCGATGATGCCACGGGCGAGATTCGGCCCAGGCAGGTGCTCGTCAGAATCCACAGCGCGGAGCTGATCCAGAAACACGCGTTCGCGCGGGCCGCCGATCTCTTCGCGTCTGTCTATACCAGCGCTTCTTCCCCAACGGGCGGGGCAACCGCTCCATACCCGAGTATTTTCTACGCGCCGTACGGCGGGGTGATCATCGAGCGGGCCGTCTCGCGGGGGCAGCACGTCGTTACGGGCGAAAAACTCCTCACCCTGGTCGATCCGTCCGTGCTCTGGTTTCGCTTCGACATCCGTCAAAGCGAGTTGTCCTGGTATCATGTGGGGCAGAGCCTGGACGTGGCGGTCGAGGGCGTGCCGGACAAAACGTTCCCGGCGGTCATTTCGTTCATTGAACCGGTGCTCGAAGGGGCCACGCGCACGGTCAAGGCGCGCGCCGAGATTCAGAATCCCGTGGTCGCCACCAATGGCCACGCGCAACGTCTCCTTCACTTGGGAATGTTGGCGCAAGGCCACGCGCAGGCGGACCTCGAAGCGGTGCTGACGGTTCCGCGCTCGGCGATCCTATTTGCAGGCAGCGCCGCTTATGTCCACGTGGACAAGGGCGGCGGCGACTACGAGCGCTGCCGGGTCGAACTGGGCCGCGAAGGCGACAAATTCCGGGAAATTTTGGGCGGTTTGGCCGAGGGTGAACGCGTCGTCAGCTCCGGCAATCTGCTCATCGACGCTCAGGCCCAGTTTCATCGACAGTCCTCTTCCATCGAGCGCGACAGCGATGGCGGCTGAACCTTCAGTCCGCAGCCAGGGGAGCTGAAAAACCTTGAAAGGAAGATTGACGTTCCGCGCCGGCCAAATACCCTCTGCGACAGAGAATCTATTGAAACGGAACAGAACATTTATGAGAATAATTGTCGCTATCTCCTTACTCCTCGGCCTGGGTGTCTTAAGCAGCCAGGCGCAAGCGGTCGTAACCAACGCACCACCCAAAAAGAACCCCTGGGACGCCAGCGCAACGCTCGGCGTAACCCTGACGCGCGGTAACAGCAAAACGCTGCTGGTTTCCGGCCAGATTCAAGCCATCAAGAAGTGGGACAAGAACGAAGTCGACCTCGGCGCCGACGGTGTTTACGGCGAAAACGAGGTGACGACGTCCACCGGGGGCAAGGAGACCCAGAAAAGCGCCGAAGCCATCCACGGTTATGCGCAGTACAACCGGTTGTTCAGTGAACGATTGTTTGGATACCTCCGCGTCGAAGCGCTGCACGACGCGATCGCGGACGTTGATTACCGGCTCGCGGTAAGCCCTGGCGCCGGGTATTACCTGATCAAGGAAACCAATCTGTTCCTCCGCGCCGAGCTCGGCCCCGGCTACGTGGTCGAGAAGCTCGCCGGCGTCACTCACGACTACGCCACACTCCGAGTGGCGGAACGCGGCGAATGGAAGATCAGCTCGCGGGCGAAAGTGTGGGAATCGGTCGAGTATTTGCCGCAGGTTGACCGGTTCCAAAACTATGTGATTAATGCCGAGATCGGTCTCGACACCGCGATCTCGGCCCACTTCAGCCAGGTGACGTTCCTGCAGGACACCTACCGCAGCGAGCCGGCACCCGGTCGCGTCCACAACGACATCAAGTTGGTTGCCGGCGTGAAGTATAAATTCTGACCGGGATCACTTCCGTCAGCGTTCAAGGGTTCTACGGGCGCGAAGCGAGCCTTCGCGCCCGGTTTATTTGCCCGGCGCGTGGACTTCAGTCCCCAGCAGCGGCCGACCGCCCGTTGGGTCTGGATACGGCGGCTCGTTGTTGACGGAAATTTCTGCGGAACTGGAGTCCGCGCGCCGACGGCGGGGCTCATGAGCCCAACGCGCATCGAAAAACGTTGAGGCTTTCGCGCGATTAGCTGTCCGGACTCAATCAACGGTCAGCACGACATAGTTACGCTTGCCCTTGCGAAGGAGCAGGTGTTTGCCAAACAGAAGGTCCCGGGCAAAGATAGCGCGCTGCACGTTCACCTCGCGGACATTGTTCAAGTAGACACCGCCGCCTTCGAGGTCTTTCCGGGCCTGGCCTTTCGAGGAGCATAGCCCGCTGTAAACCAAAAGCTCGACGAGCGCTTTTCCGCCCCCATCCAATTCCGTTCGGGCCAGGAGTTTGGTCGGAACCTCGCCGACGATTTCATTGAAAGTGGCCTCCGACACGCCGGCCAGGTCTCCGCCGAAGAGAATTTCACTTGCGCGGATGGCCTCCGCCGTCGCCGGGGCGCCATGAACCAAATCGGTCACCGCCCGCGCCAGCGCTTTGTGCGCCGCGCGGACTGCGGGATTCTCAGCGTGCTGCTTTTCCAACTGCTCGATCTCCTCCCGGCTGAGGAAGGTGAAGTACTTCAGATACCGGATCACATCCCGGTCATCGGCGCGGATCCAGAACTGGTAAAACCTGTAAACACTCGTGCGGGCCGAATCCAGCCATACCGTTCCGGCCTCGGTCTTGCCGAATTTCGTTCCGTCCGCCTTGGTGATGAGCGGCAGCGTCAGGCCGTAAACGGTGCGGCCGAGCTTCTTGCGCGTCAGCTCGATTCCGGCCGTGATATTGCCCCATTGGTCGCTGCCGCCAATTTGCAGCTCGCATTCATAGTCGCGGCATTGAACGTAAAAATCGAAGGCCTGGAGCAGCATGTAACTGAATTCCGTGTAGCTGATGCCAACCTCGCGGTCCTCCATCCGCGCGCGGATGCTCTCTTTGGCTACCATCTGGTTGACGGAAAAATGCTTCCCGATGTCGCGCAGAAAATCGAGGAAGCTGACGTTGTCGGTCCAGGTCGAATTGTCGAACAACCGGGCGGGATTGGTTTTCGTTTCAAAATCGAGCAACATTTGAAGCTGGCGCTTGACCCCGGCGATATTTGCGGCGATGACCTCTTTGGTGAGCAACTGGCGCTCCTGGGTTTTGCCGCTTGGGTCTCCGATCGAGCCCGTCGCTCCGCCCGCCAACGCAATCGGGTGATGGCCGTGGGCCTGAAACCGGCGCAGCGTCAGCAGGGG
The DNA here is from genome assembly GCA_036524155.1 of Verrucomicrobiia bacterium. Classification (GTDB taxonomy): domain Bacteria; phylum Verrucomicrobiota; class Verrucomicrobiia; order Limisphaerales; family UBA8199; genus DATDCV01. The sequence goes on along the minus strand of DATDCV010000714.1, from coordinate 26,249 downwards.
GACCATGCTGCCCGCGTGCAGACTGTCCGCCGTGGGGTCAAAACCGCAATACAGCACCACCGGCCCGGCGTTAATCCGCTTGGCCAGTTCCGCCCGATCGGTGCAGTCAGCCAGCAACCCCCGCCACTCCAGCTCTTCCAGAATATTCATCGCGCAGAAAATACATGGCCGGCGCCTGAATTCCAGCGCAGTTTGGCCGCTCCCGCCAGGACTGATTCATATCGGGGAGCTGCCGCCGCCATCGGCCGGAGCGCCGATTTCCAATCGGCTTGAGCGACGGCCGCTTTCAGGCCGGGTTGAAACCGCTGCCGGCGGTGTTACAGTATCTTGTGAATACCATTAGTTATACTACCACTGCGCCGAGATGTACCCGGCCGGCGGCCAACGAACTGCTGCCGGTCATTTACCAGGAATTGCGGCGTTTGGCCGCCTCCAAAATGGATAGGGGCCTGGCAGGCCAGACGCTGCAGCCGACGGCGCTGGTCCATGAGGCCTGGCTGCGGCTCTCGGGAGACGACGGCGAGGCGCACTTCAGCAGCCGCACCCACTTCTTTGCCGCCGCCGCCGAGGCGATGCGGCACATCCTGATCGACCGGGCCCGACGAAAACAGGCACTGCGGCACGGAGGGGGACAGCAGCGGGTCGGCAGTGAGACGCTGGCCGAGATCGCCGCGCCGGCTGGAGATGATGAGCTCCTGGTCGTAAACGAAGCGCTGGAGCGCCTCGAGCAGGTGGACTCGGCCAAAGCGGAATTGGTGAAGCTGCGCTATTTCGTGGGGATGACATTTGAGGAAGCGGCGCTGGCTCTGGGTATCTCCGAGCCGACGGCCAAACGTCGATGGGCTCTGGCAAAAGCGTGGCTGTTCAACGAGATCCAGTCCGCATCAGCCTGAGTTTGGGTGAATGATGTTTCAGGGGGCGAATTTCTTTTATCAGGGTGAACAGCGCGGGCAAAGGGACCGATTTGCCACCTGAACTCAAGCGGCAGGTGCTGCCGCGGATTCAATGGCTTCCGGCACTCGCTCTTGAAAGCCTGGCCTCATCTTATGAGCAGGCCGGGCGCGCCCACAGGGCGAGGACGCCAGGCCATCCCATGATTCTGGAATCCCTGGAGAACATGGCGACCGGATGCGAACACCTGAAGCCTTTAGCTACCGCACTGAGAAATGCGTGATCCGTTGTGCCCGCAGATTTCGTTTATGAGGGTGAGCAATTATGAAGACTATGCAAAAAACACATTCGCTGTTGGTGGCCGTTTCAACCGTCCTCTTTTTCGCCACGACGGGCCAGCAGGCCCGCTCGGCAGCCCCGGCCTTTTCCGACGCCAACTGGGTGAGCATGGGCGCGCGAGGCGGAGTGAGCGGCCCCTACTTCTGGTCGCCGATCGGCGCTTCCGCCGTAGATGCCGCGGGAAATCTCTACATCGGCGGCAGCTTCACCAATGTCTGCGGTGTTGCGGCGAGCAACATCGCCCGATGGAATGGCACGGATTGGGCCGCTGTGGGGGCGGGGTTGAACGGCTATGTGGGCGCCCTGCTTGTTTCAGGCACCAACCTTTACGTCGGTGGCTCGTTCACCACGGCCGGAGGCATCGCGGCCAGCAACGTCGCCCGATGGGACGGCACCGCCTGGTCGGCCTTGGGTTCGGGGATGGACGGCAGCGTTCGCGACATGGCCCTGTCCGGCAGTGATTTGTATGTGATCGGGAGTTTTTCCACCGCCGGCGGTATCGCTGCGACCAACCTCGCCAAATGGGACGGCAACACCTGGTCCGCGCCTGTGAGTCTGTTGACTGATGTTGGCGGCGCGGACGCCCTGGCAGTTTCGGGGAGCGAAATCTACGTCGGCGGCAGCTTCTCCGTAATCAACGATGTTTCTGCGAACCATATCGCGAAATGGACCCCCGGCACCGGCTGGACGGCCCTGGGCTCGGGGATGGAGGCGGGATTCCCGGGCGGCGGGAACGTCTTCGCGCTTTTGTTTTCGGGCGGCTTTCTCTATGCGGGAGGCGATTTTTGGACGGCGGGCGGCATCGATGTCAACTGCGTGGCCCGCTGGAACGGGAGCGCGTGGTCGGCCCTGGGCTCCGGACTCCAGGGTGCCGGTTTCAATTATCCGGGCGTCTCGAGGCTGGCGATGTCCGGCACAACCCTCTACGCGGTCGGTTCCTTTGCCAAGCCCGGAGGGACGGTGGCCGATGGGATCGCCAGATGGAACGGGAGCAGTTGGTCCTCGCTGGGTTCCGGAATCGCGACGATCCCAGGCCAAGATCCATGGGCGATGGCGATTGCCGCGTCAGGCAACAACGTTTACGTCCTTGGTGCGTTCTCGATCGCGGGCGGAGTCCCGGCGGACGGATTGGCGGGATGGAACGGAAGCGCGTGGTCCGCGCTGGTTCCTGCCGGAGCGCCCTCCCCGACTTCGGTGAGCGGAGCGGTCACAACCATGGCGGTGTCGGGCACCAACCTGTATGTGGGTGGAGAGTTCGGCACGGCGGGCACCGAAATCGCTCGATGCCTTGCCTGGTGGAACGGCACCACCTGGTCGCCGCTTGGATCGGGCGCGAACGCTCCTTGGGGGCTGACGCTTGCGACCTCCGGGACCAACCTTTATGCCGGGATGCGGTTCACTCCCTCGGGCGGAGTTGAAGGCAGCTACGTCGCCCGGTGGAATGGCAGTTCCTGGACGGCTTTGGGTGAGGCCTTCGATGCCGATATCTCAACGCTGGCGTTCTCCGGAAACGATATCTACGCGGGAGGCGGCTTTTACCTTATCCCCGGAGGAATACCGGCGCAGGGGGTGGCGAAATGGGACGGGTCCGGTTGGTCGCCCCTGGGCGCAGGTTTGAATGGAAGCGCCCTGGCACTGGCCGTGTCCGGCACCAACCTTTACGTCGGCGGGTCGTTCACATCTGCAGGCGGCGTGCCGATGGCCAACATCGCGCGATGGGACGGCACCGCCTGGTCGCCGCTGGGGTCGGGGCTCGACGGCGGCAGCGTCCTCGCCCTCGCGGTGTGGAACAGCGACCTTTACGCGGGGGGATCATTCAACACGGCGGGTGGCTCGCCCGCAAACTGGATAGCCCGGTGGAACGGGACGAGCTGGTCAGCCCTCGGCTCCGGATTAGGGAATACCCGCCCCTGGAGCCCTAATGTGGCCGCCCTGCTACCATCGGGGACAAATCTCTACGTCGGGGGCTCGTTCACGACGGCCGGCGGCGTGTCAGCCCCATCCATTGCCCGATGGAACGGAGGCGCCTGGTCGCCGCTCGGTTCCGGCGTGAATGATACGGTCAACTCGTTGGCGATCGTCGGCAGCGACCTTTATGCCGGGGGCAATTTCCTTTTTGCCGGCGGAAAGGACTCGCCCTGGATTGCCCGGGCCTACCTGGTCGCTCCGCCCGGCGGCGTCGTCGATTCTGTTGCCGCCTCGCCCGGCACAGCCACCGTGCATTGCTACGGCAACCCGGGCCACCAGTTCGACGTGCAGCGCGCGGCCAGCCTCGCCCCGCCGATCGCCTGGACCACCGTCAACCCCAACCCGCTCTCGCCGGCCGCCGATGGGGTCTTCAACTTCACCGACACGACCGCCACGAATGGCGCCGGTTTCTATCGCAGCCGCGAGCGGTGAGCCCGTTTCTGAACCGCCTTTGTTGTGAGAGTTAACACGCACGCAAACCGTGACGCACACTAGCCCAGGCATGAACACCAGCGATCTGCCCTGCGAGACCCTGTTCGAAGGGGCGCTAAACTGCCCTACGCCACAGCAGCGCGCCGCCTACCTGGACAAGGCCTGCGCCGGCCAGCCCGACCTGCGTCGCAAGCTCGAGGCCTTGCTCCAAGCCCACGAGCGCTCGGGCGACTTTCTTGAGCCGCCCGCAGCGACAGAGCAATCCACCCTCAAACTCGGTCTCGAGCGGGAGGAACCGGCGGGCACACTCATCGGCCGGTACAAGCTCCTGCAAAAAATCGGCGAGGGCGGCATGGGCGTCGTGTACATGGCGGAGCAAACCGCCCCCGTGGTGCGGAGGGTCGCCCTCAAAATCATCAAGCTCGGCATGGACACCAAGCAAGTCGTCGCCCGCTTCGAGGCCGAACGGCAGGCCCTGGCCCTCATGGACCATCCCAACATCGCAAAAGTGCTGGATGCCGGCTCGACGGAAACCGGCCGTCCCTACTTCGTGATGGAACTGGTCCACGGGGTGCCGATCACCGAGTATTGCGACAAGAACAAGCTCTCGACGCGGGAACGGCTGGAGCTGTTCATTCCGGTGTGCCAGGCCATTCAGCACGCGCACCAGAAAGGGATCATCCACCGCGACATTAATCCCTCCAACGTGATGGTGACACTGCACGACGGCGTGCCGGTCCCGAAAGTGATTGATTTTGGGGTGGCCAAGGCCATTAACCAACGGCTTACCGAGAAAACGCTGTTTACCAATTACGCCCAGATGATTGGCACGCCCGCGTATATGAGTCCGGAACAGGCGGAGATGAGCGGGTTGGACATTGATACGCGCACCGATGTGTATTCGCTCGGAGTGTTGCTCTACGAGTTGCTGACCGGCTCGACACCCTTTGATGCGAAGGAGTTGTTGAGCAAGGGGTATGCGGAGATACAGCGGATGATCGCGGAGCAGGAGCCGACCAAGCCCTCGACGCGGATGAGCACGCTGACGGACGAACAGCGGACCGTGGTGGCAAAGAACCGGAGCGTGGAGGCCTCGGCGTTGAGGAAGGACCTGCAGGGGGATTTGGACTGGATTGTGATGAAGTGTCTGGAGAAGGACCGGACGCGGCGGTATGAGACGAGTAACGGGTTGGCGGCGGACTTGAGGCGGCATCTGAACAATGAGTTGATCACCGCCCGCGCCCCCACGACCGGTTACCTCCTGAGGAAGCTGATCAAGCGGAACCAGCTGGCGTTTGCGGCGGCTGCGGCGGTGGCGGGGGCGCTCGTGATAGGGGCATTAGCCGCGACATGGCAGGCGGTGCGGGCGACCCGGGCCGAGAAGTTGGCGACGGAGAGGTTGGCGGAGTCGGAAGCGATCACAAAGTTCCTGACGGGAGTGTTTCAGAGTCCGGACCCTGCGCGGGATGGGCGAACAATTACCGTAATAGAAACTCTGAATAGGGCCACCACCAACCTCGATATGGAGTTGGCGGATCAGCCGGCACGTCGGGCACGGCTCCAGTGGGTCCTGGGGTTCACCTACGAGGGCATTGGCCAGCAGGGCGCAGCGATCACCCTATTGGAAAAATCCCGTGATTATTATGAGCGCGTTCGCGGACCTGAGGACGAGGCCACTCTTGAAGTCATGCGCCAACTCGCATCTGTCTACTGTGAGGTAGGACGGCTCGAGCAAGCCATAGAGTTGAACCAAGCCGTGCTGGCCACGAGGCTGCGGATCAGCGGTAAGAAGCATCCGAGCACACTGCTCGCCATGAACGGCCTCGCTATTGCTTACCAGTCGAGATGGCGTCGGAGCGAGGCGATCAAATTGTGGGAAGAAATGCTGGCATTGAGCCGTGAGGTCCACGACAACGACGACTATCTTACTTTCGTCGCTATGAGTAACCTCGCTGGGATCTACTCCGATTATTTTAGCGACGCAAGACAACGGGAAGAAGGGACCAAACTCCGGAAGGAAGCGCTTGAGCTGCAGCGGAAGCGCAAGGGAGACCGCGATCCAGATACCCTAAGTGCAATGCTAAGCCTGGCCGACTCCTTACAGCACGCGGGAGATTACGTGCAAGCCGAAACGTTGCTGAAGGGATCGGTGGAGACTGGCCGGATTGTATGGGGTCCGGAGCACCCTCGGACTTTCGGGGCGTTGATTGCCCGGATCAGCAATCTTCGATCGTTGAAGCAATATGACGAGGCTATTGTGATTCTGAAACAAACATTGGGGGACATGGAGCGCGTGCTGCCGCCAGATCATCCCATGTTTGTAAATGTGTTTCTGGAAGCAACAAAGCTCTATTCGAGCGCAGGGAAGACCACTGAAGCAATCGCAATGCTGAAGCAGAGAGTAGCTGCCTACCCCGTAGATGCGTATACGGCCATGGTGCTTGCCGTCTTGCAGGTCTGGTTCGGAATGGATGCTGACCACGTTTCCACGTGCGAGCGTGTGCTAAGCGCCACGGCTAACACCTTGCGCTCCGAATACGCACAACGCGCCGCGACTGTTGCCTGTCTACGTCCTGGCCTCAGCAAGGGTTTGCAAGACAGCGCGCTCGCGCTCGCTCGCAAATCAGTCGAATTAGATAAGCAGAAAACATCCGCAGGCCCATACTGGGGTGATATGACGCTTGGTATGGCAGAATACCGAAGCGGCAATTACCCCGCGGCAGACGAAAGTCTCCGCGAGGCGATTCAAGCAGGCAGGGAAAATGAGCACGTGCCCGCCACGGCTGGCTTCTATCTTGCGATGAGCCTCTTCCGCCAAGGCAAGCCGGAGGAAGCGCTCAACACCTTCATTGAAGCTGAGGCGCGAACCCTGCCTCTTCCTGCCGACGACGGGAACCGCTTAGTGGGCTGGATAGGCCACGATTACGTGATCACCTGGCTGGCCTACAAAGAAGCCAAATCACTTCTGAAGGCCCCGCCGCAACCGGGCCACCCACAAGAGGAGATCGCACATCTGGAGCAACTTTTGGCCGTGCGCCAGAAGGTGCTTGGTCCGGATAAGCCTTACACCTTGTCGACTATGCTCAGCTTGGCGGACCGTTATCGGACAGGCGGCCGTGCCAATGATGCGGTCACGCTCGGTCAATCAACACTCGAACTCTTTCGTCAGACCTCCGGCGAGACCAACGCCAAAACCCTCAATGCTATGACGGAATTGGCGATCTCGTATCGAGTGGCGGGGAAACTTCCGGAAGCCATCTCCCTGGAGACGGACGCTCTGCGCCTCAAGCGGCTGCACCTTCCTCCCGGTGATCCCATGCTCCTCGAATCCCTGGACAACCTGGCGACCTGCTATGAGCTATCCAACCGAAAACCGGAAGCTGAGCCCTTGCGCCGGGAGTTGGCCGAGCTGAAGGCCAAGGCTGTGGGGCGATAGCCGCATGGGGGAGGTTCGGCCTTTTCGTCGGCGGCACTGGCAACCGCCCAAAGCCTGGGGCAGAACCCAGCACCTAAGCAGATCACAAGATTCTCTCACTTCACTGATCCCTTTTGTCCCCGGATTTCGTGTAAGGGGGTAAGCACAGAAAATGCATATGAAAAACAACCTACGTTCTTGGATTCGGGCGGCGGCCTTGGTGGCCGGCGGCTTTCCCGTCATCACCGCCATTACCCTTCAAGCTCAGACGGCGGACAGCTTCGATCCGCGCATGAGCTTCATCATTCCCGGCGGGGCCCACACACCGGCAGAGGTCAAAGGTCTGGCGGTCCAGCCCGATGGCCGGTCTCTGCTCGGCGGCACCTTTAACGACATCAACGGGGTCCCCCGGTTCGACCTGGCTCGCTTTCAGCCAAGTGGCGCGCTGGAGACCGCTTTCCAGCCGTTGACCACCGGCGCCGCCAACCGGGTGGGAGTTTTTCCTGACGGCCGTATCCTCGCCTATGAGGTGACCACGCCATTCTACTTCCGTCACCTGCCCGGGGGAGGCTCTGACCCCGGGTTCTCGGTCTGGGCGATGCCTAACTTCGCGCCCTCAGCCTCGCTGATTTACCCTGATGGCAGATTTGTTTCGGCCTTCGTAGGTCCAGATTCGCCCCTCAGACGCTGGAACGCGGACGGAAGCGAAGACTTCTCTTTGCAGGCGTACTGTGGGCCTATGTTTGTGGCAGAGGCAAAAGTTCTCGCGCTGCAACGGGACGGGAAAATCCTCGTGGGTGGTAACTTTGAATCTGTGAACGACGTGCCCCGTGCGGGGTTGGCCCGACTTAACCCGGATGGCTCGGTCGATACGGCATTCGATCCCGGCGCCATGGCCGGCGGTTTCCCCGGGTATGTTGAGTGTTTGGCGGTGCAGGGTGACGGCAAAATCGTGGTCGTGGGAGGTTTCGACACTGTCGGCGGGACTCCGAACAACGGCATCGTCCGGCTCAACCCGGATGGCACCGCGGACACAAACTTCACGGCATCCCTCGATCACTGTTGCCCCGGCATTTATGCCAACAGCCTCGCGCTCCAGGCGGACGGCAAAATCCTCATCGGCGGCAGCTTCGATACGTTGAACGGCCAACTTGCTCTCAACCTCGCCCGGCTCAACTCCGACGGCTCACTCGACTCGACCTTCAATCCCGCTTCGGACGGTGAGGTCACGGCCCTGGCGCTGGATGCCAGTGGACGCTTGTTGGTGAGCGGATACTTCACCCACCTCGGCGGCCAGGCGCGTGCCGGCATGGCTCGCCTGCTCAATACCGGGTCCGCCACCGAAGCGCTCGCTTACCAGGGCACCACGGTGACCTGGCTGCGCGGGGGCACAGCTCCGGACGTGTGGGCGACTACCTTCGAACTCTCCACCAACAATTCCACTTGGACGCTCCTGGGTGAAGGCGCCCCGATCGCGGGCGGCTGGCAGCTCACCGGCGTGTCAGTCCCGCTCGGTGGCCGTATCCGGGCCCGCGGTTATGTGGCCAGCGGCTTTGGCAATGCTTCGCTGGGGATCGTGGAAAGCACCCTGACCGTCTCGCTGCGGGTTCTCTCCGCCAACCCGACCCCGCAGCCGTTTGGTTTCAGCGTGCTCGGTCCGGCCACTCAATCCGTCGTGATTGAAGGCTCGATCAACCTGCGAGACTGGATCCCGCTTCGAACCAATCTGGTTCCGGCCAGCGGTCTCCTGCCTTTCACTGACTTAGACTCTCCCACACTCCCACAACGGTTTTACCGCGGGCGTGGAGAGTAGTCTTGTGGGGATCCCTTTTCAACGGGGATTTCGTGTGTGAGAGTGAAGACATCGCCTGAACCATGAATGCTGCCGATCTGCCTGCTGAGACCCTGTTCGAGGGTGCGCTCCAATGCCGCACCCCCGAGGAACGGGAGGCATACCTCGACCGGGTCTGCGCCGGACAACCTGAACTCCGTCGAAAGCTCGAGCAACTGCTCGAAGCCCACGACCAGTCCGGCCAGTTTCTCGAACCCTCCACCCAGGCCCAGCGCTCCACCCTCAAAGTTACCCTCCCCCCGGACGAACCCCCCGGCACCACCATCGGCCGCTACAAGCTCCTGCAAAAAATCGGCGAGGGTGGCATGGGGGTCGTTTACATGGCCGAGCAGACCGAGCCGGTCGTACGAAAGGTCGCTTTCAAGATCATCAAGCTGGGGATGGACACGCGCCAGGTGGTGGCCCGCTTCGAGGCCGAACGCCAGGCGTTGGCCCTGATGGATCATCCGAACATCGCAAAAGTGCTGGATGCCGGCTCTACGGAAACCGGCCGGCCCTATTTCGTGATGGAGCTGGTTCACGGCGTGCCCATCACCGAGTATTGCGACAAGAACAAGCTCTCCACAAAACCGCGGCTTGAACTCTTCATACCGGTTTGCCAGGCCATCCAACACGCCCACCAGAAAGGGATCATCCACCGCGACATCAAGCCATCCAACGTGATGGTGACCCTTCACGATGGCGTGCCGGTGCCGAAGGTGATTGATTTCGGTGTGGCCAAGGCGACCAACCAGCGACTCACCGAGAAGACCTTGTTCACTAATTATGCGCAGATGATCGGCACCCCGGCCTACATGAGTCCCGAGCAGGCGGAGATGAGCGGGCTGGACATTGATACGCGAAGCGATGTCTACAGCCTCGGAGTGCTGCTCTATGAGCTGCTGACAGGCTCTACGCCGTTCGAAGCGAAGGAGCTTTTGAGCCGGGGTTATGCCGAGATGCAACGGATCATCGTCGAGCAGGAGCCGCTGAAGCCTTCGACCCGGATGAGCACGCTGACGGACGAGCAACGGACGGTGGTGGCGAAGAATCGGGGCATGGAGGCGGGGGCGCTTCGCAAAGCGCTCCAAGGCGATCTGGATTGGATCGTGATGAGGTGCCTGGAGAAAGACCGGACGCGGCGTTACGAAACCAGCAACGGCCTGGCGGCGGATGTGCGGCGGCACCTCAATAACGAGTTAATTGCAGCACGCCCGCCTACGACCGGATACCTCGTCAGGAAACTGATTAAGCGCAACAAGCTGGCATTTGGGGCGGCAAGCGCGGTGCTGGCGGCGCTGGTCATTGGAGCCCTGGCGGCAGCATGGCAGGCGGTGCGTGCGACGAAAGCGGAGACTCTTGCAAAGGAGCACCTGGCCGAGGCTGAAGTTATTACCAAGCTCCTGACCGGGGTTTTTAAGAGCCCGGACCCCGCCCGCGAAGGCCGCACGATCACCGTGGCTGAAACAATGGATAGGGCTGTTACCAACCTGGAGACTGAGCTCGCGAGTCAGCCGGACCGCCGCGCGGCCCTGCAGGCGGCCCTGGGTGCCACTTACTTCGAGTTGGGTCTGCATCGCGAGGCCATCGCGCTGCAAGAGAAGGTCAGGGATTATTACCTGTCCAGAAATGGCCCTGATAACAAGACCACCATCGGCGCGATGGAGCGACTTGCCCATTCCTACGCCGCAGACGGACGCTGGGCCGAAGCGCTCAAGCTCAGGCAAGCCGTACTTTCGTTCCGGCGGCGGGTCAACGGTTCGGAAAACGAACTAACCATCACGGCGATGCAAAACCTGGCACTTTCCTATGAGCAGCTTGGGCGTTGGGGCGACGCGCTCAAGCTCCAGGAAGAAGGACTGGCGCTCCGCCGGCGGGTGCTTGGCCCCGACCACATCGATACCATCGGGGCCATGAACAACCTCGCCAGTTCCTACGCCAGCGTCGGGCGCCTCGCCGACGCCATCAAGCTCCAGCAGGAAGCAGTGTCGCTGGTGCGCAAGGTCCGGGGTGCCGAGCATGTGTTTTCACTGATGATGACGCAGAACCTGGCGAGTCACTACTTGGAGTTTGGCGAGCCGAACAAGGCGATCGACCTGCTGGAAGGATCGGTGGCCAGTGTTCTCAAGGCCTTCGGCCCGAAGCACCGCAATCTGCTTCAGGTCAAGCAAACCCTGGCCGGCGCCTACCACGACGTCGGTCGGCTGGAAGAAGCCCTCAGGCTGCGTGAGGAAGTGCGCACGTTGCGCGAAGAGTCAATCGGCCCAACGCACCCCGACACCATCCAGGCAATGAGCAACCTGGCAATCTCCTATGCCGGCGTCGGCCGCCTGAAGGAAGCGATTTTACTGCAAGAGAAGGTGCTCGCGCTTCGTCGGGAAGTTCTCCCCCCACGCCATCCGGAGACGCTCGTCGCCGCGCATAATTTGGCGCTGTCTTACAGCGAGGCCGAGCGTCCGAAGGATGCGCTACAAATCTGGGAGGATGTTCTGGCAGCGGGCCGCCAGACATTTCCCGCGAAGCACCCATTCAAGCTCAACGTCATGAGCGCGATGATCGCTGCCTATACCGCCACCGGCCAACACGAGCAGGTGGTGAAACTGGGCGCCGAACTGCTGTCTGTCCGCCGGCAGCAGTTTGGTCCGGTGGACCCTGAATCACTTGTGACGATTACCAATATGGTGAACTCCTATGAAGCTCTTGGCCGCCCGCAGGAAGCCTTGAAACTCCGTGAGCAGGCCGCGGCTCTCAATACGCCGAATCTGGTTTCGCCGCCGGCCGCGTCAACGGCTCCGCATAACATAACGGAAACCAACGCTCGAGATCACTGAAACCACCCCTCTGCCCCGTTTGGCGTTCACGGCCAACGAGGGTTGTGCCGCCGCTGTCATAAATCTCGCTGCGCCCGTGGACACAGTCAAGGCCACTGAATTCACCATTTCTTTGGCGTGAACAGAATGCGGAGGGATTGCAGCTTGCACTGCCGCCACCGCCGCATCATGCATTCTGCACCATAGAGGGGGCGCCCTGACCGGCCCGCTGAAACTCGTTCGGTTGATTGGGCGGCGACAGATGCCGACCGGAATTGCCAAAGCGTGGTTGTTGCTGGCAGGGCAGTTACGGGCTTTTCGAGGGCTACCATACTGAGCCAGACTCCGCGCCCGCCCCACAGGCCGGTCAGCATGGTACACCGCAAGCTTGAGGTGTGGGAAAAGGCAGGAATGGGCCCCTCATGAGAGTGGCCCGGGTTGCGGTCAACAACTCACAATTATGAAAAACAAAACATTAGTCACTGCGTTCCTTTGCGCTGCCGCTTTTGCGGCGGGCTGCAACAAAGAGCCAACCACCGGCGAACAGTTCGCCAAGGTCGAGGCTGACACAAAACAAGCGGCGCACGACCTGAAGGATTATGCCTTCGCGCAAAAGGCTGAATTCGTCGAGAACATGCAAGCCCAGTTGGCCGCACTCAATCGGGATGTGGACCAACTCGCGGCCAAAGTCGACAAATCCAGTGACGCGGTCAGAGCGGAAGCCAAACCCAGGCTCCAGGCACTGCGCGACCAACTCGCCCAGTTGAACAAACAGCTTGACGAGGTCAGGAACGCCAACCAGTCCACGTGGGACAGCGTCAAGAACGGTTTCAAGAAAGCCTACGAATCCGCAAAGGACGGTTTCCAGCAAGCGCGTCAGTGGGTCAGCGATAAAATCGCCCCTTAGCGCAAGGTCTCCGTACCGTGCGTGGCAGAGGCGTCAACGTGGAAAGGAAACCAGTCATGCTGTATACGATTGCAGTGGTTCTGATTCTGCTCTGGTTGTTGGGGATGGTGTCGTCGATCACCATCGACGGTTTCATCCACATCCTGCTCGTCATCGCGCTAATCATGGTACTGGTGCGAATCATCAGCGGACGCAGACCAATCTGAACGAGGCAACCGGGACCGGACGGCAGAGGACGAGCCGACGAGAATGGACTGCTTCTCACGAGGGGTCCTGGGAGGAAATCACAACACAACACAACATATGAAGCGCATCATTCTTCTGATAGGCGTTGTTACCTTGCTCACGACGGCCGGCTGCATTCTGGTGCCGGAGCATCGACATGGCTGGCATCATCATGAGCATATGGAATATCGTGAGTACCCGGAATATCACAGCTATCCGGAACCTGGAGTCGACCTCCACATCCACACGGGGAATTAGCCGTCACAAGGGCCTGTGCCTGGGCGCGGTCGGGTTCGCGATTGCGTTGCTTGTCGTTGTATTCAACGGCGCGGTGCTCAACGCCTGCGGCAAAGCTGAAGCGAGGAGAATAGTGGCCCGAGCGCATCCGGGGTCTGTGTTGCGAATCAGCCGGCTGGATTACTCGGTGTGGGCCAATCGCCTGGTCGCCCATTCTGTGGCCCTGAGTGGAACCACCACAACCATCAAGGCCGACCGGATCGCGCTGACCGGCGTTCGCTGGCCGCGTCTTCTTTGGAGGCCGTCTGCCCCGGCAGATGCCTTCGCCAAGGCCAGCCTCGAGGCGACTAATGTGGATGTGGAATTCCCGTCGGCGCACTACGGGCTCCGCTGCGCGCGGCTGCAAGCCTCTGTGCCGGGCTCGGAATTGGTCGCCGAAGACAGCGAGTTGCGGACATTGGCGGGAGACGAACAATTTTTCGCAGCGCACGCTTTTCGGACGACGCGGTTTCATGTCGTTGCACCCGAGTGCCGGGTGTCGGGCCTGGCTTTCGGCGAACTGCTGCAAGGCAAGTCCTACCGGGCTCGGTCGATCACCTTTTCTCGGCCCTCTTTCGATGCGTTGGTCAACTGTGACCAACCAGCCGGGCGGGCTGTGCAGACTCCGCCCATGGTGCACGAGGCACTGACCGCCGTCCGGCGACCTCTGCAGATCGACAGCCTCAACATCACCAACGGGCATCTCGCCTATTGCGAGCGGGTGGTCGCCGGGACTGCTCCCGGCGTGCTGACGGTCGCGGCGGTGAATATGTTCGTCGAGGGCATCGCGAACCATGGCGGCGCGTCGGCCGCCATCCGGCTTCAAGCGCGGGGCAACCTGATGGGCGCAGGAACGCTGACCCTGGCGATGTCGATTCCGATCACCCCACGGGACTTCTCGCTTCACTATTGCGGTTCGCTCGGCGCGATGGACCTGACCCGGCTTAACGGGTTCCTCGAAACTGCGGAACACACCAGGATTACGTCCGGCAGCGCCAAACAGGCTGCCTTCGAGATCGACGTGGCCGCCGGCCGCGCTCGCGGCCGTGTGCGTGGGGCCTACGAGAATTTGGTGATTGCTGTGCTCGACAAAACAACCGGTGACGAAAAGGGGTTGGCCAATCGCGCCGTCTCGTTTTTCGAAAACGTGGTCAAAATCCGGAAATCCAACGTTCCGGACGAATCAGGTGCGATGAGAGAGGGGAAAGTGGACTACACGAGAAAAACGGACGACAGGTTTGTGGAATTTCTGTGGTTTGCATTGCGAACCGGTGTCATGGATCTCATCAGCCGTTGATCCGTGTTCTCTGCAACCTTTCGAACAATTTTTCCGGGGAGGCTTCTGCAGGAGTGCATTGGGAGGTCACGTGGGCGGCTGATTTCGTTACCTGAGAAGTCCAGTCCTGTTCCGGGCTGGACGCGTATTACGCTGTGGTCTTCATTCTCCCGGTCGCGCATGCGCCCGGAGATTCCGTACGCCCAAAACGCTTCGGGCCGGGGCTCTCCCCGGAGGTTTTTCTTCCCAGGCCGATGGCATCAGCGGCGAGCATCGCGTCGAGGACTTTCACCGGAGTAATCGCGCCAGCCTCATGATGAATGGGCTGCCCGGAAGCGCACGCTTTTTCCGCCGCCAGTTGGTCTTGTTTAGAGTCTGAGCCGGAAACCGATCCGGTTCAAGCCGATAGAGGTCAGCAGGATCAACACGCCGCACAGCACCGAACGGGCAATGGCGGACGGAAGATTGGCGGCCAAATGGCCGTAGGCGTCTCCCAGGCGCAGCGCCTGCAGCAAACCGGGCAGCAGATCGGAAATCAGGTACGCCAGCAGCACGTTTTCTCCTGCCAACGCCAGCGGTCGTGAAATGATTTTTGCTCGGCGCACGTCACAGATCAGATAGAACGCATACCATAGCGCGGCGGTGATGGCGCATGCCCAGAGGCACCACGAGGGCGTCGCGTTGTTCTTGCTGATGCCGTAAGCCCGGTTCAACAGGAGGGCCGCGGCCGCGCAACCGATGACGAACCAGAAGGTAAACCGGGTTCGTTCGCGAATAGCGGTCATGTCGGACGCGGTGAGAACCGAGCCCAGCAGTAAACCTCCGACCGCGATGGCCCCGTGCGAGCCGAGCGTCCCGCCGATGCCGACGATTTTACTCAGCCAAAACCCGTCAAACGCGCCCTGCTTATCCGCGACGAACAGGCACATCAAGAGAATCATGGAGCCAAGGATCGCAGTGCGGTGGCCACGAAAGGCCAGAAAGACGACACACGCAACCAGATAGGCCCAGCCGATGAGCCCGAGAATGCCATACCACCGCGTGTCCAGGGAAAAAGGGGCGAGCGCGATGATGCGCTGCCCGTTTGCTCCGCGGAAGGCGAACGCGAGCCAGACCAGAGCCGCCAGCCCGGTCAGCCGCACCCAGACGCTGAGAATTCTCCAGCCGCGCCTCCGGGACTCCGGAGCCGGCGTACGCGGCGAAATGGAGCAGAAGGCCGCGATGGCCGAGAGATACATCAGCACGCACCACCAGTCTCCGGACCAGCCCAGCGCCGCCGTGTCCGGCGTCCCGTGGACCATCAAAATGCCGATGAACAGCAGTGAAGTCGTGCGGAGGGCGATGTGGCCGAAGGTCTTCCAGGCCGGCTCGCCCTTTGCCCCGCGTCCGCCGAGTGCCAGCGGAACGGACATTCCCACAATGAACAGGAACGCGGGGAAGACCAAATCCACAAACGTCATTCCGCTGCCGTCGCGGTGACGGTCGCTGAAATGAACCATCCAGTCGGGCACGACCCTGCCCGCGCCGGCGAGGTCATTGACGAAAATCATCATGAACATCACAAACCCGCGCAGCGCGTCCACGGACACGATGCGGGTTGACGGGGTAGTTTCCGCGGAGAGGTCCGCGACCATTTTGGCGACCGTCGTGTCTTCGGCGGCGGTCATATGATAGCGGTCATGCTCATCCAAGCGGCATTCTGAGGCGACGGCTTTTTGACGGCAAGGCTGTTCGGCGCGCGGACTTCAGTCCGCAGCAACGCACGACCGCCTGCTGCATCCCGTTTGCTCGACCCGCCGGTTGATGGAAATTGCTGCGGACTGAGTCCGCGCGCCGGGACACATCTATCCCGCCCTCTCCTCTTCTGCGGCTACTTGCCGGCCTCTTGGAGTTTGCTCAACCCGCCGGTTGGTGGAAATTTCTGCGGACTGAAGTCCGCGCGCCGGGAGTCACGCTTTGCCTGAAGCGCTACTCCAGGGCCACTGTCTCGTCTCCTTCGCCAATCCAGCCTTTACGGGGTTGCTCTCGATGTACCGGGCCGCTTTTTGTTCCTGCCTCTCATCCCGCATGTAGGTGTCCCAGTAACCCTCTGCCCAAAAACTCGATTTGACTCGCCCCAATAGCTGGTTGCTTTGGCGTGCTGTCGCTCCCTTCCATGCCCGCACAAATTCTGACATCGGCACGGCTGTCGTCAGCACCAGCACGTGTACATGGTTGGGCATAATGCACCACGCTTTCAGCACATAACTCCTTCCGTCGAATTCCTGAAGCGCACGCTGGCAGACCGTGGCAAGCTCCGGACGCCGCAGGCAACAATCTCCCCGACCTTTGTCCAGGTAGGCTTCGAGTTTCTTTCGACGCTCACGATCCTCCTCGATCCTGAGAAGGGCGGCCCATTCGCCGCGCAACGACGCGGGGTAGGCATCGGCCAGGTGCCAAGTAATGAATTGCGTCAAGCCAGGGGAATCCCGGTGTGGGATATAGCCTCGTTCATGCCAACCCCGAAACCCGGCGCGCAGGTTGGACAGGTTGGCACGCGCATCCCACGCACGCTTGCCTTCGACCAAACCGCGCAGGCCGGGATTGTAGGGTGGTGACGGCAAACGGCGCTCTGGTTCTGCCATGCGATGACGCTGCCACAGGTCGACGGGAGAAACAACGCCGATGAAGCGGCGCGCGGACTTCAGTCCGCAGCAACGCACGACCGCCTGCTGCATCCCGTTTGCTCGACCCGCCGGTTGATGGAAATTGCTGCGGACTAAAGTCCGCGCGCCGGATGCTCGACTCACCCGCAACCGAGCCACCACCACTCAACACAACTCATTCTTGACGGAGCCCGGCGAAATTGCCTTCATCAGAACGGACCATCGATCTCCCTGCACACAAGGTTTGGTTTTGTGATGAGAGCGTTCGCCGCATTAAAAGGCTGCTTGTTCGCCATTCTCTGCTGCGCTGTCGGCGCCCGCGCGGCGGAGGTCCATCATTATGTGTTCTTCAACCGGGACCGGTCGCGAATAACCGAACCGACGTTCCTGAGGATAAAGGCCCTCGAGGGGGCGCAGTTGAAATACACGTGGCGAGAGTTGGAGCCGCAAAAGGACCAGTACGACTTTGAGGAAATCCGGCGCGATTCCGAGCGGCATTGCCGTTCAGGATGGCAACTACGAACACCGGAACCCCAAAACCGGCCGGCGGGCAACCATAGCCGAGTTGTTCGAATTTGCCGCGCAGTACCTCAAGGTCAACTACGTCTTTTGGGGCACCCAGGAGCCGTATTATTCCAAAGACCTGCTCCCATTTTTGCTGACGAACCCATGAAGTATTTACTGGCATTGCTCGGCCTGGCGCTCCTGCCCCCGGCGGGTCTCGCACAGGACAACCAACCACGCGACATGCACGAGATGCACCGGCTGCACCAGGACTTCCTGCCAGTTCACCGCTCCAACTGACGGAGCTTGAGATACAGGGACAGCATCACCAGGCCGATCAAACCAATGCTGCCGACCAGTCCCAACTGGCGGGTCCGGTATTCGGCGCGGGCTTGTGTCACCAGGGCGCCCAATTTCCGCATCGTTTCTCCTCCGGGGGCGGCGACGCGCTCGAAAGTGTTGCGACTGAACGAGTGGATGTAGGTGCGCGACTTTTTCAGGCTGTCGAACAACTCCTTCAATTGGCCGTCGATCGGCTCGACGTCGAGGCCTTTGGCGGCCAGTTCTTCGGAAACCTTGCCGAAGCGATTCAGGCCGTCCGACATTCGGGTGACGGACTGGAGAAAAAAGTCTGCCGTCGCGTTGCACTCCGGATTGTCTTTGGCGAATTGGCGATGGCAATCGGCGCACCAGGAACCGGGTCCGGTACCGAGCATCGCATCTTGCGGTTTGGCGATGGCGTGTTTGCCATGGCACTGGCCGCACTCGGGCCAGTTGTGCCGCTCGAACGCCTGGCGATGTTTGCTGCCGTCGAAAAGGCCGGCGTTGGCCGAGTGGCAGAGGCTGCAACTGCGGCTGACGTCGGAGATGCCCGGCGGCAGCGCGGCGTGATTTCCGTGACAATCATTGCAGGCCGGCGACCCGAGGTCGCCGCGCTGGAGCAGCGCCGCGCCGTGGACGCTGGCCCGGTATTCTTCCAGTTGATTCGTGGGCAGCGGCGAGCCGTCCGGAAGCTTGAACCCGGCCATTCGTTTGGGATCGGCATGGCAGGCCCCGCAGGTCTCGGGCACGCGCCGCGCGTAAACCTTCGACTGCGGATCTTTGGCGGGCAATATGCCATGGACGGCATGGCAACTGATGCAGTCGGGCGCGCGCGCATCTTTGGCTTCCAACAGCAGTTTGCCGTGCGGGCTGGTCTTGAACTTTTCCAGTTGATCCGTCGGCAACGCCGGATTGAACCGGTTCATGAAAGCCGAATCGGAATGGCACCGCGCGCAGAAATAAGCGACCCAGGCGCGGTTGGTTCCGCGGCCCGAGGCAGGCCACTCCTTAACGAAAGCGTGCCCCATCTCCGCGGTCGCGTCGCCGCCATGGCAGCCCGCGCAGGAAAGACCCCGACGAAAGTGGGTGTCGGCGACCAGGTCCTTCAGGCTCATATGGCCCGCGGGGCCTCCGGCTGCCGGCGCCAGTGAAAAAAGCTGGTCAGGCGACTGCGCTTCCGAATCCGTGTGGCAAAGTACGCAGTTATCCTGAAGCAGCAGCTCCATCTTTTGCGGGCGCAGCTCGAGGGCCAGAATCGTCGCGAGATGTTCCGGCCGGGTGATGACCTGGTTCTTGACCGCCCCGGAGAGCAGCTCCCGAAGCCGGTCGTTCAGCGAATTGAAGTAAGCGCGCTGTTCCGGAGTGATGATCGGCCGGCCGTCTTTGCCTTTGGCCTCGAGCAGCGCCGGCAGGGCGACCTGTGCCGCTTTCGTTTCGGCGCCGGGAGCCGCCGCGGAGAGCGGGAGCAGCAGCGCGATTACGAGCCAAGGCCGTTTCACGCGACCCCTCCTGTGCCGGACCGCGGGTCCCGGCGCGAGTAATAAAATGCGGCCATTGCGATGGCGGCTGCGACGAGGGCGAATATTCCGGCAACGAGGTAGGAAATTCCCGCCAGCCCGTGCAGCGCGATGTGCAGCAGAGCCGCACCCGAAAGGAAAAACCAGTGATCACCATACACGAGCCAACGCACAGCGACGATCACCGCACCCGCTGCCAGCGTCCACCAGGCACAGGTCCAGGCGATGCCGCGCACCGATCCGGGCGCCTCGGGCGGACCGCTTGCGCCTATGTCCCAGGCTTTGAGCGTGAGAAAAGTCAGAAACAGGATCGCGCCCCAGCCAAAATCGCTGAAGCCGGGCGAGGGCTGGTCACGATACGCGCGGCGGTCCAGCCACGGGATGATCGCCCAGAGGCACAGCAAAAACGTGATGAGCAGCAAGCACACCTGCGGTCCTTCCATTCCGAAGAGACGGGGCGGGAATTCTTTCAGCAGTTGGTACTCCCAAAGAAAATACCATTCCGGCTTGATGCCGGGATAGGCCGGGGCGAACGGATCGGCTTTTTGGCCCAGTTCCCAGTCCAAACCCGGGATGCCCGGGCCGTAAGGGAGGAAGACCGACAGCACGAGCAGCACCATGAGGCAGGCCAGCCACAGCAGCACGTCGCGCAAGGCAAAGCCCGGGAAGAACTTCATGCCGCGCGGGGCGGCTTTGGCGCCCAGCGGCGCAGCCATGCCCTGCCGTTGCACGAAGAGCAGATGCAGGCTGACCAGCAGCACAAAGCTCAAGGGCAGGATCACCACGTGAATCGCGAAGAAACGGTAGAGCGTATTGATCGTGACATCCGACCCTCCCCGCAGCACCTGCAGAGACCAACCGCCGATCAGCGGCACGGATTTCACGAGATTCGTCCCGACTGCCGTCGCGAAGTAAGAGAGTTTATTCCACGGCAGCAGGTAGCCGGAAAAGCCGAAGCCCAGTGTCAGCGCAAAGAGCACGTAGCCGGTTACCCAGGTCAATTCGCGCGGCGGCCGGTACGCTTTGAGCATCATCGTGCTGAACATGTGCAGCACCAGCGAAACGATCATCAGGTGCGCGCTCCAGCTATGCATGGAACGCATCAGCCAGCCAAAGGGCACTTTGGTGGTCAGAAACCGGATGCTTTCGTAAGCGGTGGCTTCGCCCGGCTGGTAATACATCAGCAGCAGCGCGCCGGTCAGAACCTGGATGAGGAAGAAAAACAACGTCGCACCGCCCAGAAAATACCAGGCCATCGAGTGCGATCCCAACGGCACCTCTTTGTGCCGCAGGAATTCGATCAGCGAATTGATGTGATAACGCCGGTCGAGCCAGCCGCGAACAGTGTCTGCCTGGCGCGGGTGCTCCATCTCACGCTCTTTCGACGCTGACGATGACGCCGCCGTCGGGCTGTCGACTGGCGATGAAGCGCGGCAACGGCCGGGGGGGCGGACCCGAGAGCACGCGGCCGTTCAGGTCAAATCGGCCATCATGGCACGGACACCAAAGGATGGATTGCCGCGGCTCATAGGTGACGGTGCACCCTTCGTGGGTGCAAACCGCGCTGAACGCCAGCAGTTCACGGGCCGGCGATTCCAGCACGATGACGCGCTGGCCGCTGACGGGCACGATGACAAAATGGTTTTGCTCCAGCTTGGAGATCTCTTCGCGCGTCAGCCGCACCGGACCGGTTGGGCCGGTCTGCGGCAGCGGTTTGAGGTAACGAACAATGGGATAGACAACACTGGCCAGCCAGCCCGCCACGCTCGCACCCAGCAGCACGTTCAGAAACTCCCGCCTGGTCGTTGGCTTGACTTCTTGCACGACGTGGTTCGAATGCGAGGAGTTTCCGGTCCCGACCCGGCAAGGGCCATGGGGTAAATACCCCGTTCATTTGCGGACTGATGGTCTTCGGCGGCGGATGGCGGCCGCCGAAGGAAACGAATCGGGCGCAAGGAACTCAACGTTTAGCTCGCGCAAGACGTGCGGGATCGGATTGACGATGGTTATGCCGGGTTCGTTGGCGGTGCCTTCAGAGCCGCCAAACAACAGGCCAATGCAGCGCCGGTCAGCGTCATAGACTAGCGACCCGGAGTCGCCTCCATTCGAGAATTCCGGCTGGGAGGCGGCTTGGGACACGATGATTTGGTCCACGAACGTCGCCTGCCGGAACAGATCATATTTGACCTGAACCGTGGCAAAGAGGGACTGCACGAAGCCTTCGGTATGAGAGGTGGTTCGACCGGTCTTCTGGACCGCGAGGCCCAGGTCTGCGTCTCCCAAGTCCCGAGCCAGAGCGGGGGTCTTGGGCCCGATATCGCGAGTGTTCCAGATCACCTGGTTCCTGGCGGGGTCGGTGGGGGTGGCGATGGCCCCGTCCACGCGGTTCCCCGCGTGCGGCTGAAAATTGATGGGCACGAACCGCGTCAGCGTGGCGATGCGGTCGCCGGGGTCCACGCCGCCGTCGTGCGGGCCCGGTTGGAGAATGGCGTCACCCGGGACGCCTTCGTTCGAGTTGGCCAGAACGTGGTTGTTGGAAAGGATCACCACCGCGCCACTCGCTTTGTCCCGCACTAATCCGCCCAGCGTTCCGGCGGTGATGGCAACGTGGCCAATGCTGATGCCACTCGGGGCCGGGCGCTGCCTCGCCACGTATTCGAGGGACTGAAACTGCGCCTCCTGCACGTCGGTCACAAACTCCAGCACACCGTCGGCGACCCGCTCGTCCGGCAGGCGTAAGGTCTGCGGAATGCGGCTGGCCAGGGGAAGACGGCGCAGCGAGAGCTTCCGGCTCACGAAAACTGTAAGCGCCAGGTCGCTGGTCATTTTGCCGCGAACCCGCTTCAGGCCAATGGCGTACCCGTTGATGCAATCACATTGTAGCATCTGAGAGAACTGGTTCGCGCCGCGCAGCAACTGCCGGTAGTGATGGAAACTCGCTCTCGCCATAAATCCTTTCGGGCTGGGTGTCTTAAGCGACCATACGTTTGGTTTGTCTAAACGGCACGGGGGCGGCTTCAAAGAGCGCGAACGCCCGAAGTCTTCACGACTTCAACATCGCAACCATCGAATTGGTGTGGCACTCCGTCCGGCCAGCCCTCCGTCGTCACGTAAACCTGGATGCAGCGCTTCCCGGGCTCGGTTTTCGAAAGCCCCACGGCAATTCCCACCACGCCGTTCGACTGCATCACCGTCGCGCGATGGCGCTCGATTACTTCTCTGAGGTTGGGTTCGTTCATTCAACCTTTAGCCAAACGCCGAAACTTCTCTTGCCGGTCCCCGTTAGAGTTAGGCCCGGTTTTGAGCTCAGGCACCTGGCACACAGAACACTGTAGCCTGGCGGACGAGATCATGCGGACGAAACTCCGCGTGCCGGATAACCGAGGCGGAACTTGCCGGAGTTCTCCGCGAGGAGCGTGTCCGTCGGCTCAACCGTCAATGGCGTGTTGAGCGCGAGCGTGTCCTGCAACCGCCCGCGCAGGTTGGAGATTTCCTCCGGAACCGGGCCCGCCCGGTCCGGAACAAACCGCAACCGCCACGGCCCATCAGCCCGCTCCATCAATTGGTAGTGAGCTATTCCGGAAAGGCCGGCAAAGCATTGGTCAACCTGCCAGGTGGTCACCCGGCGGCCATTTGCGGTTACGAACGCGTCGGCCGCCCGCCCATGCACCACATATCGCGTCCGGAAGGGCTCCACATGGCGTTCTACGAAGTCCCCGATACGGTACCGCACGAGGGGCATGAACTCATTCGTAAGGGTCGTCACCACCAACTCGCCGACCGGCCTGGCGGGCTTGACTTCAGCCGCTGGAACCTGCGGCGTGTCGAAGTCCAGCACCTCCAGATGCGCCGTTTCCAGCGAAGGCCGCATTCGCCCCTGATCGTCCTCCATCAACAGGTGACCGGTTTCGGTCGAGCCGTAAAGGTTAAACACCGGCACCTGGAACACGCGCTGCAAAATCCGGCGGTGGACGACGCTCAAGAACTCGTAGCTGCAAATAATGAACCTTAGCGAAGGCAGCCGGACCCCCAGCCGTTCGCAATACCGCGCGAACACCACCCCGTAAACCGGGTCAACATCCAGCAACTCCGGGTGCCACTCGACCGCTTCCGCGGCCATCCGCGCCAGGTCGGACTCGCTCCACAAGAACGGGTAGCGCGACAGGCTCACGTATAAGGTGTTGCCGAGGATGCGCTCGCTGTGCGAAGGCACGCTCGTGAAACAAATCTCGCCGCTGCACACCGGCGAGCTGATCGTCACCCGGCGCGGTTCGGGTGTCTGCGCTAGCATACCCGCCACCAGCGGGTTAAGCCGCAACGCGCGGCGTTCCTGCTCCGCCCACCACCCGCGTGGCAGCAGCAACGGCGTGCGCGGTTCCGACGTCCCCGACGTCTGCTCCAATTCGATCATCCCCTGCTCAACCATTGCCTCGACGTCGGCTTCGGGGCCCAAAAAATTGCCCGGGAAATCCCGCCGGATATCCTCCTTGGTGATGAAAGGAAAAAACCGCAATTTATCCGCTCCGTGACCGGAATCTCCTTCGATCCGATCGGCACCAACCGCGCGGTAAAGCGGCAGGCGCCTGGCGTGGCGGGGAAGATCGTCCGCCAGCCGCTGAGATTGGGCGGCTTCGGCGATCAGTTCTTCGGTGGCCAGCATGATGACGCGCTCCGCGGCGCGTTGTCGTGGCTCAACTGTATCACAAAACTCCGGATCGCCAAGCGGCCAGCCGATTACCCCCCTCAGTCTTGGGTCGGGGCGCCGAGTTGTACTCGGCTCCGTCGGCTCGCTTAAGCCGATTGGAAATCGGCGCTCCGACCCAAGACGGAGGCGATACCCAACGAGTCTTTTCAAGTCTTGCCAAATGTCCTGAGTTTACTATCTTAAGCGGCTCATTTGCTTATATGAATTGGTTTAACACGGGTCAAATTCTGGCGATGGGCCAGCCACCTGGCCCCTCCGGCACCCAGCCAGACCCGCGCGGCCAGGCTCTCTCCACCATCGGCATGCTGGTGATCATGGTGGTGATGTTCTATTTTGTCCTGATCCGCCCGCAATCCAAGAAGGCAAAAGAGCACGCCCAGATGCTCAAAACCGTGCGACCGGGCGACAAGATCGTCACCAGCGGCGGCGTCGTGGGTGTGGTCATTACCGTTAAAGAAAAGACGCTTTCCATCCGGTCTGCTGATTCCAAGTTCGAAATCACCAAAGCCGCCATCAGCGAAATCACCGAGCGGAGCGGCGAACCCAGTGAATCTTAGTCAGTCGTCATGAATCGAAATAATGTCTGGAAGTGGATCCTCGTCGCCGTTGTGGTGGCATGGTCGTTTTTTGAGCTTTGGCCGCCGAAGGGACGCGACCTGATCCAGTATTTCAACGAAAAGGCTGTCATTCATGACGCGACGTTTTCCAACATTGTCGCCCAGGCCCGGCTGCTACAGCAGCAGTTCCCCGACAAGCCGTACGACAACCTGGCACAGGCCGTCGGCACCAACGACCTGAACCGCTATTTTCCGCAATACGAGGCCAAGAGCGAAGCCCATCCGACAACGTATATTCTCAACCGGATACAGCGCGGCGCGGCCGGGCGCATCCGGCTCGGTCTGGACCTGCAGGGCGGCACCTCATTCCTCGTCGCGATGGATACTTCCGGTCTGACGAATGCCACCGACACCACCGCTGCGCTGTCGCAAGCGGTCGAAGTGCTGCGCAAACGGGTTGACCGGTTTGGGGTCGCCGAACCGCTGATTCAGCCCCAGGGCAACGACCGCATACTGGTCCAGTTGCCCGGGCTTTCCGCCTCGGACCAGGAGAACGCGAAAGTCGCCATCCAAAAGGCCGCGTTCCTCGAATTCAAGCTGGTTCATGAGGACAGTCGCAAGCTGATCGAAGAGGGCAGCTCGGTGCCGGGCTACGAGTTGATGACCCATACCAAAACGCTGCCGAACGGGGCGAAACAGGTGGAACGGTATCTGGTCAAGAAGCGTGCGGAGATGGTGGGCGGGATCAAGACCGCGGTAGTGACTCGCGACAACCTGGGGCGGCCCGAAATCCAGTTCGTGCTGGACTCGGAGGCGACGAAAACCTTCGGGCGCATCACGCGCGACAACGTCGGCCGCCTGTTAGCCATCATCCTTGACGGCGAGTTGCAGACCGCGCCGGTTATCAAGAGCCCGATTGAAGGCGGCAACGGAGTCATTGAAGGGGATTACTCACCGCAGGAAGCGTTCGCGCTCCAGACGGTGCTGGAAAACCCGTTGAAGGCGCCCCTCAAGATCGAAGCCTCGCAGTTGGTGGACCCGACTCTCGGCCGGGACGCCATCCAGAGCGGCATCCGGGCGTCGATTTATGGAATCCTGGCGGTTTCCGCCTTCATGCTGGTCTATTACATGATCGCCGGGCTCGTCGCCAACGTGGCCTTGATCGCAAACGTCATCATCCTCCTCGGGGTGATGTGCGCGTTCGGCACCACCTTCACGCTGCCTGGCATCGCCGGCCTGGTGCTGACGGTCGGTATGGCGGTGGATGCGAACGTGCTGATTTACGAGCGCATCCGCGAGGAGTCCGCCAAGGGCAAGTCTCTGCGCGGCGCCATTTCCGCCGGCTACCAGCGCGCTTTCGGGACGATTTTCGACTCGAACCTGACGACGCTGATTTCGTCCGTCATTCTCTGGAAAATGGGCACCGGCTCAGTCCAGGGGTTTGGCGTGGTGCTGACTATCGGCGTGAGCGCCAGCATGTTCACCGCGTTGGTGGTCACCCGCTTGATCTTCGATTTCCTGCTCGACCGCGGCTGGATCAAATCGGTGCCGATGCTGCACCTCGTCCGCGCCGAGAAGATTGACTTCATGAAGTACGCCAAAGCGGCCTTCGTGACCTCATGGCTGATTA
>DATDCV010000713.1:0-18946 GCA_036524155.1 Verrucomicrobiia bacterium | reverse complement strand
AAAGTGAACGACCGCTCCCTTTCGGCCGCGGCTCGGTACCCGCAACCTCGAACCTGGTGTTCCGCCTTGAGAAGGGAGTCGAACTCGCCTTTGATCTGGACCCGCCCGGTCCGATCACGTTCGACGGGGATATGCGGATTGTGCTGGCCTCGGACGTGTTCAAGGCCGGTTCACGCACAAACACGCTCACGGTTACATTCCCTGCTGAGACAACCTTGGTAGCGGGGCGTGAGGACCTCGCCCCTTTTATCCGGACCTTGCCCGGCCCGGACTGGTTTGCTTTCGCGCCCACGAACGAGCCGGGCGACAGCGTCATCGGCATGGAACGGTGGCTGGACAAGCCCGCGGGCGCTCACGGTGGCGTGCGCATGGTCGGCGACCATTTTGCATTCGAGGACAAAACGCCCGTGAAGTTCTGGGGCGTCAATCTCTCATACGGGGGCGGTTGCGCGCCGGAGAAGAAGGCCGCCGAATTTACCGCGACTCGCTTTGCCCAGTACGGCGTCAACGGCGTCCGCCTGCATAAGTTCTCCTACCCCGAAGGCCAGATGGGGATTGGCGAACGCAACGATGCGACGAAGATGACGCCTGCGGGCCTGGATCGGCTTGATTACTTCTCGGCCCAGCTCAAGAGCAACGGCGTCTATTTCGGGTGGTCGCACACGTTCGGATTTCACGTGTGCCCCGGTAACCGCTCCCGGCTGCTCGCCTACGACGAGATCGAGCGTAATCTCAAGGGCAACACCTATGGCTTCATCAACTTCGCCGAGGACGTGCAGGACCTGATGATTGAGATGGTGACGAATCTGCTCAAGCATCAGAATCCCTACACCGGTCTCACTTATGCCCGGGAGCCGGCGCTCTCTTTCATCGAACTGCAAAACGAGGACGACATCTTTTTCTACACCTCGGAGAAGGCTTTCGCGGCCTGCCCGACCTACCGGAAGCTGTTTGCCGCCCGGTTTTGTGACTGGCTCGGTGCCCGGTATGGCGATGAGGAGAAACTCAAGCGGGCCTGGGTCGGCGCGCTCAAAGCCGGCGAAAGCCTTGCTGCGAAAAACATTGAACCTCAGACCAACCCGTGGTTCTTCGGGCAGGACCATCTCCCCGGTCAAACCGGGGGCGCGCGCCAGCGCTTGCTCGATTCGGCCGCATGGTTGCACGAGATCCAGGACAGGTTTTACACTCGTTTCGTCAAGGCAATCCGCGACGCCGGCTACCAGGGGCCGCTTTGCGGCTCACCCTGGCAGGCGCCCGCGATGGTCCCGCATTACTACAATCTTTGCTCCGATGCGCTGGTCGGCTTTGTAGACCGGCACAATTACTTCGGCGGCGGCCTGCTTGATTCCATGCTGGCCCGCCCTGGCAGCGGGTATTTTTCTTCCGGGTTGCAGCAGGTTGGGAACCGGCCTTTCGGGCTGAGCGAGTGGATTCACGTCTATCCCTCGCTCTACAGCGCCGAAGGCCCGGCGATTGTCGCCGTCTATGGGCTGGGCCTGCAGGGTTGGGATTCCAGCTACGAGTTTCAAGCTCAGGCCGCCCCACGCTTGTTCAGCGACCGGGTGGGCTGGCCGCCCTGGGGTGTCTGGGAGGCTGATGTGCCCACGCAACTCGGCCAATATCCGGTCCTGGCCCGGATGCTCTACCGCGGCGACGTGCGCGAGGGCGAGGTCATCTCCACCCGCTGTGTCAGTCCCGAAGAGCTTGCCGGCGGAAATTTCGGCTTCTCCGATACGGTGAAGCAGGAAGGAGACGTTAAATCCTTCGGCGGCAGCGTGGCTCCTGAAGCGCTGGCCGCGGGACGACTCGTGGTTGAGTTCACCGAACGGCCACAGCCCTCGACCTTCCCGGACCTCGCAAAGTACCGCAAAGGCCCCGCAATTGTGTCCGGCACCGGGCAGCTCGCCTGGGACACTTCGGGCCAGGGCTTCTTCACTGTAAACACACCGGGCACTAAAGCTGTGGTCGGTTTTGCCCAGGACAAGGAACTCCGGCTCGGCGATGTCGCTGTCCGGCTCGGCTGTCCCTACGCTTCTCTCTTTCTGACGGCGGTCGACCGCAAAGCCACCCTGGCCGATGCAAAAACCGCGCTGGTGTGCGCCGTGGCACGCAACTGCAACACCGGATTCAAATACTTCACCCTCGATTCGCATACGCTGGATAACGGGCGCGCTCCTGTGCTGCTCGAACCGGTGAAGGCATCCCTCGCGATTGCTGGCCGAAGCATCGCTGCGGTCAACGTCCTGGATCACAATGGCCGGCGCACCGGCAAATCACTGCCGGTTGCCGGCGGTCGTTTCACTATTGATGGTGCGCGCGACCGGACCCTCTACTACGAAGTCGAGTTCCACGGTCCGTCGCGCTGAGAAGTGAATTGAAACGTCTGCTGCCGGATATTGGCTGTGCAGCTTGCGAACCGCGGCCGCGATTCGACAGGTTGAGCGGGCTCTTGTCAGCGATATTACAATCTAATTAACTGACCCCTTCCTCGATGTTCACGCTTGCAAGACAGGCTGATTGTGCGTCTCTTCTTCTTGCCTTGGCGCCCATGAGTTCGGCACGACAGGCACCGCGCAGGTCGGTCTAGACAGGACCACGTTTCCCTTCGAGGTCCCGCTGTTCTATACGCACCGACATAAGTCGCGCCGCGTGCCCTCACGCGGCGCAAGCATTTATGACGTCCAGTATAGCTGCAATTCAACGCCGAACCGAAGCGCTGAAAACGAGCCGGAATATGCGCATCGTTGGAATACTGTCGGCCTTGACGGCCGGAGCCTTCTGCTGGTTTGGCGGCAGCGACAGGGCCGCTTGGGGTGCTGATACAAGCTGGATGATGAAGGGCAAGTACGGCATCTTCATGCACTATCAATACCGCATCCTGCTGGGTTACAGCATTGCCACAAAACCTTCCTTTCCTGATCCCACTCAGATGACCGCTCGGGAGTGGAATCGGCTTGTGGACGGGTTCGACGTTCAGGGGTTTGCCAATCAGATGGCGGAGGCAAGAGTGGGATGGGTGATGTTTTGCCTGGACGACCATTTTTTCGCTTGGCCCTGTGCTCCCAATAAAGCGTTCAGCGACTTTACCGGGTATGCGCCCGGCGAGAAGTGTTCCCGCAGAGATCTCATCCTGGACCTGGCGAACGCGCTCAATGCCAAAGGCGTCAGGCTCATCTGTTATTTCGCCGGTTTGAACGGTTACATGAAGGAGCCTAAGGTTTCCACAGGTCTGGCGGACGGCACGGCGCGCGGGACGTATAATGAAAAGTCGCCACCGTCGCCCCAGTCTCGTCAAAGGAGGCTGGCGGTGCTCAAGGAGTACGCGGACCGATATAAGGACAAGATTGCCGGTTGGTGGTTTGACGGCATGGAACCGGAGGCTTACAAATCCCAACCTGGTGATTGGTGGACAATTCATTCGATCGTCCACTCGCCCAACCGCAAAGCCGTCATCGCCTTCAGCTACGGGGGCAATGAGCAAGCCTGCCTCTGCGAAGGAGTCGATGATTACACGGGTGGCGACACGTGGAGCAAACAGGATTTAACCCGCCTGACGCCAGACCGATTGCCGGCACAAGCGGGCCTTCTTTGGCATGGCAAGATCTATTGTGGCAATGTTTACCACGGCCAGGGTGATGGCAACCAATTCAGCGATCAGGAACTGATCGACTGGATCAAAGCGTGCAATCGGCAGGGCGGCGTCTGCACGCTGGATTGGCCCTTCGACCCCAAGACTGGTCTCTTAAAAGATTTTGGATTCGCCCAGTTGAAACGGGTCAAACGTGCGGTCAAAGAGGATTGATGATAAACGTGGTTACGCAGCATGAAGACAAGATTACAGCTTTCTCTTTCACCGCTCATCGCAGGCATCGGCGTCCTGTTCCTGCTGAGATGGCCGGTGTTCAGCGGGCCATTGAGATTTGCGAGCAGTATGGATATGGCTGGTGTCTTTGGGCTCACGGGGATTGGGCCGATGGTTTCGACACCTACGGAGCGCAGATAAAGACCCGGTTGAGCTATCCCCTGATTACAGGTAAGGAGGCGCATTGAGTGCTCGAATGGAGCTGGCATCTTCGATGAAGCGGCCAGTGATAGTCCTGAGCCTTCTGGTCACGGTGGCTCAAGCGGTCCCTGCATTAGCGGCAGACGTGGCGGTTGTGACTGCGTATCCAGGAAACAAAGGTCCCGGTTGGAAACAGACTATTGATGTGGCCGGAGGAGTGGGCCCGAAGCACGTCGTGGATTTTGATGAAGGTGGGTTTGTGGTGCATGAAAAAGCGAGCGGGAAGGAACTGCAGCGGTATTCGACACGAGAGTTTTGGCAAAAGGTGGAACCCGCCGACTCGCTGAATCCACAGGAAAACGCCAACGATCCCAGAATTCTCTATGACCCGTTATCCGAACGATGGTTCGCCTGCGCCGCCGGGACCACGGTCGCGGACTGCTTTCTGGCCGTATCCACAAGTTCCGATCCCACGCAACCATGGAAGGGAGTAAAACTCCCTCTCCCTCCAATCGATCCCTATATGAAGATGGGTGTCGACAGGAATGGGCTTTATATCTGTTCCTGCAACGGCGACCCCGACTGGCAGAAGGGGATGAATTGTTATGCCATACCCAAAAACGACGTGATCGCCGCGGGCGGGCCGGTGTTGGCCCATGGGCAGACGTTTACGAATTTGAGATTTGGAGCCATGCCGGCCACGGACCTTGACCCCAACAAGGCGGCGGATTCTCCCGAAGTTCTTTTGGTCAACGAGTTCAGCGATGGGACTTGCGGCAAATTGTACCTCTTCAAGATCACCTGGTCTGGTCTGGTGGCGAGCATCTCGGACGTGAAGGTCATTCAATTGAGCAAGGTTTACCAGACTCCCACTTCCAACAACGCGGTCCAGCCGGCACCTGGGCCGAAACTGCGTGCAGGTGGTGGTAACAGACGGCTCGAAAGTGCTTTCGTGCACAAGGGCAGCGTGTTCGGCTGCAATGGGGCGAAGCTCACGCTTAACTCGCGTCCGGGGATACTCTGGTACGAAGTGCGGATAAGCGATGGAGCCCTGATCCAGGAGGGCTTCGTTGACGACCCGAAGTGCGATTACTTGCATCCGTCTCTGGCGGTGGACAGCCACGGCAACATCGGAGTGGGCTGCACGAGGACGTCGGAGACGGAGTTTCCGTCGGTCTACGTGATGATGCATGCGACTACCGACCCGGCCAATACAATGCGGGCGCCCGTGGTGGCGATGCCGGGAACCACCTATTACAGATACTCGAGCCTTGAGGCCATCAATCTGAGCCACTACAGCACGACTTGCATCGATCCAGCGAATTCCGAACTGCTCTGGACCTACCAAGCCTACGGCAATAGCACTCTCGACAAACAGTGGTGCACGGCCTGGGCAGCCTTTAGCTTGTCGTCCGCAGGTCAGCCGCGCAGGTGAGGACGGATGCCAATACCCCCGTCAGGTCCCCTCAGCGTTGAATTCGCAGTCGATAGAACGCCGGCGCTGGATTGGAGGTGTTTTTCATCAAGACAGGCGCCCAGTTTGTAAGATCGACCGACTTCTCCACGATAACGGCGAAGCTTCCGCTCGGCCCGGCAATAGCCCGCTGGTCCGGCAGGGTAAACCCGTCCTCTTCGACGAAATAGGAAATGAACTTGGCGTAAGGCGGGAACACGCCGCTGTTCGAGTAGAGGGTTCCGGGGCCGGTAAACTCGGCAGGGCGGTTCGGCTCCAAGGCGAAATTCAAAGTGCCGCCACCATCCGGGCTCTGGCGAGTGAAACTCGCGTTCACCGCTCCAGGCACACCGAATATGTGCATCGTCTTGTTGGAGGCGATGGGAATGCCGATTGGGTCGTTGGCTATGCCCTGGGAATAGATGCCGGAGTTGGTCAGCCTGTAAAAAGTGAACAGCACGACGTTGGAGAAGATCAACTCGGCGGGTCCAGCCAAGGCGTAGACGTTCCCGTTCTCCAGAGGTGCGAAATAGCTCTGCGTGAAGGGCGCCGAGTTGTAGAGCTGAACCTGGGTGCTGTTCGTGAAGTCGCCGAGTGTCGTGGTGATGATGATGGCGGAATTCGTGGGGACCAGCAACCGGTTGGAGGTGGTTGTTGGGCCAATGAACGTTTCGCCATACACCACTCCTGCGACCGCCAAAGCGACGAGGAGGACAACCAAGCAGACGGGCTTCATGTGGAGAACGTTAATCTCGGATGCGTTCTCGTCAACGAACGGTCCTGATGGTTTCACTTTGATGCTTTTACCGGATTTGTGCTTGGGCCTTGGCGATGTAGCAGTTTCAGGCCGTACCGGATTTGGAAATGCAATGGCGCTGGGAACGATTTTGATGATCCTGGGGTGCTTGGGGTACCAGAAAGCGGCCTCGATCGATTTGAGGGTCAATTCCGGCTCGAGGCGGATCAAATGGCGGTTTCTTTATCTGCGATGGCAGGTTATCGGCAGGGCAGTCAATGTTCCGCGCTCTGCCGAAAATCCACAAACCGCACCAGGACAGGGCAGCTATTGGAAATGGACAAGGCTAGATTTACGTCGGGAATCGACGACATTAACCGATGGCATCAACCCCGGGTTGCTCGATCACATTCCCAACGGATCTGCACCGAGAGGTAACTGAGTTGGCGAGGGAGTTCTTCTCCGCACATTCTCAGGTAGATACAATTTTGGTGGTGAACTCGTGTGCCCGAGGTCGGGCGACAGCAGGCAGCGATGTCGATCTGGCCGTGTTGATCACACCTTCTGCGGTGAGCCAAGCGATTCAATCTTTGGAGAGCAAGTGGCGGGAGTTCAGCGTGACTCACCCTCTCATTCAACGGTTTCGGAGCACCGGCCGATTTGCTCAGGTTCACTTGGACGTCTTTGATGGTAGTATGATCCCGACTGTCTGGGACGACGGCGGGGGTCCGGACAGTTTTGAAGTGGAAATCGGTAATCGCATCGCGCATGGCGTCCCGTTCCACGAGGCTGGGGCATATTTTCAGGAGCTTCGGTCGAAATGGCTGCCATACTATGGGGAGGATCTCCGACTGAGCAGGCTGACGATGGTGCGGCAGGAATGCGCTCGGGATTTAGATGCGATCCCCTTTTACCTGGGCCGAGGCCTGTACTTCCAAGCATTTGATCGCTTATACAAGGCGTTCCAGGAATTCTTGCAGGCGCTGTTTGTGGCCCGGCGCACATACCCGCTTGCTTACAACCAGTGGATTCGAGAGCAGGTGATTGACTGGCTGCATTTGCCGGAGCTGTATGAGAAGCTTCCGCCGATTCTGTCAGTTCAGAGCATCGAGAGTGCAGAACTGGGCGAAAAAGCGGAAGCGTTGCGGGGTCTGCTCGAACAATGGACTTGCCCTTGAGGTCGTGATTGATTTGTGGTTTGAGTTCGGTGAAATGACTCATTTGGTGTTGTTCCTTTCGGTTGATGCATGAGAATTGAAGCAGCCCGTGGATGTGGTAGTGACCAATAACGGTGTGAGCTGCAATCATTGGCCGAGCTGCCAATCGGTGCTTGTTGCGCTATATTGCGTTCCATGAAGCGACGCGAATTCCTGAAGCAAGCGGCCTCTGCCGCAACGATGTTGGCCTGCTTCCCCGCCACTCTCTCCGGTATCGAGCGTGTGGCGACGCCGGGAGCAATTGAGCGCCGGACAGTGGGCAAGACCGGAGAGAAGCTCTCGATCATTGGTTTTGGCGGCTACGTGTTGAACCTTGCCACGCCCGACCAAGCCAAGGACTGGGTGCGCGAGGCATTCGAAGCGAGCGTCAATTACTTCGACGTGGCGCCCGAGTATGGTCGGGCCGAAGAACGGATGGGGCCTGCCCTGGAACCCTATCGCCAGAAGGTGTTTCTGTCCTGCAAGACTGCCCAGCGTACGAAGGCCGCCGCCCTGGAGGAGTTGGACCGTTCGCTGCGGCGGTTACGAACTGACCATTTCGACCTCTATCAACTGCATCACGTGACCACGCTCAAGGACGTCAATACCATCTTCAGCGAAGATGGCGCGATTAAGGCATTTGAGGCTGCGAGACAGGCTGGCAAAGTGCGGTTCCTGGGCTTTTCGGCGCACTCGGTTGAGGCGGCAATGGCCCTCATGGATCGGTTCACTTTTGATACCATCATGTTCCCGGTGAACTACGCAACCTGGCACTCGGGTAATTTTGGTCCGCAAGTGCTGGCGCGGGCACATGAAAAACAGATGGGAATCCTGGCGCTGAAGGCCATGGCCAAACGACCTTGGCCCAAAGACGCTGATCGGAGTGCCCACCCAGGCTGCTGGTATGAACCCATGACCGATCCCGATGAGGCCCTGATGGGTCTTCGTTTCACTCTATCGCATCCCGTCACTGCCGCGTTGACTCCGACGGACGAAGGGTGTCTTAAACTTGCCCTCAAACTGGCACCGAAAGTCACTCCGCTGCAATCAGAAGAGGTCACGATCATAAAGCAGAAGGCTTTGGCCACCGCACCGCTCTTCAGATACACGGGTGGAGCGTAATTCAACGCTGCGAATCTTGCTGCGGGGCTGGTTTTTCCTGCGGAGCTTTTTCCGCTTCAGGCCAGTCCTTGAGGTGCTCGATAGAAACGTTTCGAATATCCAGGCGATTTTCCGTGGCGATCTCTGGATGGCGGTACATGCCCAGCTTGAGATAATGGTGAAAGCCGTTGTGCATGTTGGGACCGGTGCCGGTAACGACAGGGGCTTGGGATCCGTCAAGGAAGACCTCGACCTGGCCATCCACCCCTTGAGACCACTTGATGATAACGTCAATTGAGTGCCAAGCGCCCCGGGTTATTGGCAAGAGCCCGACGCTCTTCATCTTGGGCGATCCCACGAGCAAAGAAAGAAAGTCCTTGCCGTCTCGCCGCCCATAATTGAACGACACTGGCGGACTGCGCCCTGGAAATCCCTGCCAGGTTTCTCCCTTGGTTCGGTCTGGTTGATCGTGCCATTGGCCCATCACCCACCAGCGGTTCTTTGGTTCGTCTCCGTTGAAATCCTCCGGGAGGCGCATCTGCCATTTATAGCGGACGATGTCGCCCACTTTGTAGGGGAAGTCCACACTGATCTCGGCCCGAATGCCATTGTTCTTCTTTGCTTGGCCCGGCACCAACCGAAACTGCAGATACCGACCGGTGCTGTCTGAACAAATATGGATGTTTTCCTGGAAAGGAACCTCGACTCCCGCATAGCGTATCAATTCAGGCGGCAGGACAGCAGCCAGATAATCCTTTTCGCTGGGGATTTGTCCGAAGCAGGGGGTCAGGACAAAAGCCGAAAGCGACAGCACGAAAGCAATCAGGGCTCTTTGATTCAGTCTCACACTACGTGCCAGATCCAATAGGCCATGCTGGGCTGCTCGGAAAGTCTCTTTTGCACCAAACGAATGGGGCCTCTGATGGAGCTGACCAGTGCCAGCGGCTTTTTCCACTCGTAGCTAAAAGCCCTGTGCCCTCCCACATTCGGACTTCTTGGGGATGGGGCCGTGCCGCGCGTTTTTTACAGGCCGACACAGCCCCATCCCCAAATGGTGGTTTATGGCACCAGCGGGCAGACCCTTTGTCGCAGGATCAGGCGGCTGGTCGTCATGCTTATGGGGCGAGAACAAGGGACCGTGCTCACTGGTTCCGCCAACTGAAGGCCCCTTTCGGTCGAGGTTCTGGTTCTATGTCGGCAAGGACCACGAGGAGCCGACCGCCTCGTTTCCTCGCCAATGGGGATGCGGGCTGGACCAGCCATACCCGCTCAGCCCAGTCCACATCCCCTTCTTGCTTTTGTTTCGCGGCCTTGAGTCGGTGCAGTTCCGAAGCGTTGGCGAGGACTCACCGCTTCGTTTTGCCGGCTTTGGCTTTGCTCCGCTTGGCGGAATTTGACTCGAAGACCGATTCGATGCGGGTGATGTAGTCAGCAACAGGCGTGCGGGCAATCAGTTGGCCAACAACTTCGAGAGGAACATCCTCCAACCGCTTGAACCGGATACAGCCCTTCCCACTATCCAATTTCCTGCCAGTTTTCTCCCAGGCTTTCCGAAACCATTCGTCTGTCTTCGCGTCGCCGTAAATGCACATCAAATACAGCGCCATGTGGTTCTTTTGCGAACCGAGATTCACAAACGGCAGCGGGAGCTTTGGATTGCATTGGTAGCCCTTCGGATAAATGCTGTGGGGCACCACGTATCCGATCATGCCGTAGCTCATGCACTCCTGGTAACCTTCCGGGAGGTTGGCCAGAATGACTTTTCGCACGGCACTGATTGCTTCCCGGCGTTCTGATGACAAACCATTCAGGTATTCATCAACGGTTTTCGCGGTGCTTTTCATGGGCGACGGGTTTTGGGAACCATCACCTGTGCCGACAATCGTGTCAACATCTGGCACCCCAATAAGTCAAGCAGCCAGTTCATTAGATTGTCATCGCGGTGGCAATTCAACCGGTCGAGCCGGTTCGTGGCAGTGATATTACAATCTAATTAACTGACCCCTTCGCGATGAGGCCGAACAGTTCGCGGCCGAGGCGGGCGGTTTCAAAGACTTGGGACGGAGCGAGGCCGGGGCCGAAGGGCCAGCGGGGGGATCGGGAGAGGCTGGTGACGACGGCGGCCAAGGCGGCGATGACACGCGCGAGCTCCGTGACCGAGACATTGTCGAGGTTGTCTTGCGCGCTGTGATGTTGCCAGCGCATGCCGCTGTCCATATTGGGCCGGAGGAAGGTCACTGCCGGCACACCGAAGACGGAAAAGGGAAACTGGTCGGCGAAGGGCATGGGCGCGGTTTTCTCGACGACGTCCAATCCCGCTCGCTCCAGGGTTCGGACGATGGTGCGACCGAAGGCGTCGCTGCCGGCGCGCAGCAACCAATGATGTCCGAGGGGAGAGGTGACACTGTCGAGGTTGAACACGGCGCCAATGGACGCCATTTCGCGCCGATGCGCCGCGACGTAGGCGGCGGAGCCGACGGAGAGTTGCTCTTCCGCGCCGAACGAGACCAACCGAATGGTCCGCAACGGACGCGCGGCGGCCAACAGGGTAGCGAGTTCGAGCAATGCCACCACGCCTGAGGCGTTGTCGTCGGCGCCAAAATTATTGCACTGGGTGTCGTGGTGAGCGCCGACGAGGATCAGGGGCAAGTCGGGGCGGCGGCCGGGGATCTCGCCGACAAGGTTTTGGGACGTGGTGTCTTTGAGGCGGACAGCGACGCGCGCGCGGGCGCGGTTGGCTCCGGCTTTGCGCAGTTCCCAGGCGGTCCGGTAGGGGATAGTGACGGTGGGGGGCATCCCAAAACGGCGGACCCAAACGGGGTAAACTCCATCGTCCTTCACCCACTCAAACGGCAGGCGGTCATCGACGTGAATGACGAGCGCGGGCCGGCAGGAGACCAGGCGCCGGTGGAGGTCCGCCCGGGTCGGCATCGGGCCAAAGAGCACGACGATTTTTCCCTTGAGGGATGGCTTGAATAGACGGTCAGCCTGCTCCGGCATCTCGATCCAGACCAGTTCGCCCGCGATTGGTTTTGAGCCCGGGGTGGCGGGAGAACCCGCCAGCACGCGCGCCGGCACGGTCCGCAGCCGCCGGCCGGCGCCGATGGCGACCTCGGCCCGGGCCTGCGCGACGGAGACGCACGGGAAATCCTCCGCGTGCGCCGCGGACAGGCCGGCCCGGCGGAAATGCCCGAGAACGTATTCGGCCGCCGCGCGGTCGCCGGCGCTGCCCGCCCGCCGTTCGCCAATGTGAAGGCAGAGTTCAGACCAGTGTTGGCGGAGCCGTTCAAGAGAAACAGTGGAGGGCATAATTCAGGGCAGGAGAGGGACAGATTGCTGTTTTCGCAGATGCTCGAAAAATGCTTCGGCGACGATGTATCCCACGCATTCGCCGGCCCCGCAGCGGCACGGGTAACTACGGTAGTCCTCGAGGTCGAAACCGTAGTTGAAAGTGATTTCCTGCCCGGCGGGGATATCGCGCCGGCCGACGATCCAGATACGACCCTGGTCGAGGACAGCCTCGCAGTTCGGCGCGCAGCTATGGTTGATGAACCGCGCCGGGTTCCAGCTCACGTTGCCGTCGAGGTCGTGCTCGTCGTCCAGGCTGAAAATGTATTCATTGTTGAGTTCGCATCGTCGCAACGATTCGCGCTTGTCGATGGTTTCCCCGACGTACTCGATGACGCGCTGGCCGCCGGCGATGGGCTGGGCCGCAAACGCGCCGACGCCGTGGATCTCCGACGGCTTGAAAATCAAGCGCGCGGGCAACTCGATCAGTTCAGGCTTGGGCAAGGTCGGCTCTCAGGCTTTCCAGCCTTCGCGGTAGGGGCGCTTGAGCCACTGGTTGAGCTCGGGCAGATTCGTCACCTGCATCCTGGGGCCGTCCCACTCGATTTTTTTGCCGACGCCGGCGTGCTGGGCGAGGTTGCCGAGCAAGGTGAACTCGGTGAGCTGGGCGCCATAATCGAAGCTGGCGGCGGTTTCGCGCACGCCCGAACGGCAGGCGTTGAGGAAGTTGGTGAAGACGTCTTTGGTGCGGGGCAGGGTCTCCGGCGGTTGCTTGATCTCGGACATTTTTTCCATGGGGACAACGTGCATCTTCTGTCCGTAGGTGCCGGTGAAGATGACGCCCTTTTCGCCGACGTACAAGGAGCCGCTGTCGCCGCGATCGAGCTCGTCGTCGGGATACTGCTTGCGCAGCTCGAGCAACAGCGGGGGGAAGTTGCGCGCATCACCGCGGGCGGCGTGGAGGGCTCCGGTGACGGCGGACTCGTCGGCGTCCTTGTTGATGCCCTCGTACCAATAGGCCTTGAGTGGCGGCATGTCGCCGCGCGCCGGGAAATCGAACCGCAGGCGGCTGCCGATGGGATAACGCTGGTCGCTGCCGCCGCGAATTTCTTCGGCTTCGATGGAGGTGGGGTGTTGGAGTTTGAGCGCCCAGTAAACGCCGTCGAGCACATGGCAGCCCATGTTGCCGAGGGAGCCGTTGCCGAAATCGTACCAGCCGTGCCACTCGTGCTGGTGGAGGTCGGTATGGTAGTCGCGGAACGGGGCGGGACCGATCCATTCGTCCCAGTGCAGGTTGGGTGGGACGGGCAGAACGGGCGGGCGCGGCCCGACGCCGCCGTTGGCGCGGTCGGTCCAGCTATGGGTTTCGGTGATCTTGCCGATCACGCCGGCCTCGACGAATTCGCAGAGGCGGCGGTAGCCGACTTCGCAATGGCCCTGGTTGCCCATCTGGGTGGGGGCTTTGGAATTGCGGGCCATTTCGCGCAATGCGCGGGCTTCGGCAATGTCGTGGGTGAGCGGTTTTTCGCAATAAACACCTTTGTTAAGGTTCATCGCCAGCATTGAGGGCAGCGCGTGATGATGATTAGGCGCGGCGATGAAAACAGCGTCGAGCTCTTTGCCGAGCTTGTCGAACATCCGCCGGTAGTCGGTGAATACTTGCACCTTGTCGGGGTTTTGCCCGCACTCCTCATGTTTCTTGATCCAGTTCAGGACAACCGCCTGGCGTTTCTCGTCCGGGTCAACGATTGCCAACAGGTTTTCTTTGCCCTTATCAACCAGCAGCGCTTCGAGGTGATTCATGCCGCGTCCGCCGCAACCGATCTGCACACAATTGAGTTTGCGGCCGGGATCGCTGGCGGCCAGCAGGTAGGGGGCGGCGGAGAATGCTCCGGCAGCCAGGGCGGTTTGTCTGAGGAAAGAGCGGCGGTTGAACGAGAGCATAAGCGTATAAAAGTTCCCAGTCTTTTAGATCCCCGATGGGCGAAGCGCAATCCCAATCTAAAGGCACGGAGGTGGGGGCAGCGCGTATGCATGAAGCCTCAGAAGGGGGCGGGGACGGCCTCGTCCCTGCGTTGGTTGAAATGATAGCAGCTCCAGATGGGGACGAGGCCGTCCCCACCCCTTTCATGCATACGCGCTGAGGATCGGGGGTGTTATGGTTTTGAGGCTGCCTTTGCCACCGGTGCGATGACCAGCCAGACCCATCCGACGATAAGACTGGTTCCCCCGATGGGGGTGATGGCGCCGAGCCATCTCACATTGGTCACCGCCATGAGGTACAGCGACCCGGAGAACATCAGGATCCCGACCAGGAAGCTGAGCCAGGGGCCGGCGCGAAAGGGGGTGCGTCCAGCCAGAATGAACAACATGACGGCGTGGATGAAGTGGTAGAACACCGCTTTTTCCCAGATGGTCGCGGTGTTGTTTTGGGTGAGCAAATCCTTGAGTCCATGCGCGCCGAAGGCGCCGAGAATCACAGCCAGCGCTCCGAGGACAGCAGCGAGGCGTAGGGGAGTTGCATTGTTCATTGGTCGTTAAAAGGTCTGCGCCCTCACGGGCAGTTGGACAAGGGCCGCATCCCCACGAACCCGGCTGCGAAAGAAGGAAAGGGTCTGCTCCCCAGGAACCTGTCTGCGGAAGAAACCAAGAGCCTCCTCTCCCCAGCCCTCTCCTCCAGAGGAGGAGAGGGAGAAGATCCTCTGGCGACGCTGGGCGGTGCGACAGGTAGGCTCATCCCCGGATCATGTTAGGAGCCGCCTGCCCGAAGGAAAGTGGAAAACACAAGCGGGGGCATGCCGTGAGTAACTCAGTTTCTGGAGCTGCTCGATGGGCGTGGTCAGATTTTCCTTTACCACGATCCGCTTCATGAACCAGCGCAAGTGCCACGGGGTGCTAAAGCGGCAGCAAGCTGCACGCACTCCAAACGCTAGCGCGAGGTTCGGGGACACTACACCAGCTCCGGAGTTTGACAGCTAGCTGTGTTGCTCCTCAGGATCCGGTTTTCGAGGTTACGCCAGCCCGTGCCAACCAAGATTTCTTAATTCCGTTATTGCGCCAGGGATTCGGTTGAGTAAAGAATATAACAATTTATATTTAAACGAAATGGGGATGAAAATCCCCGGAAGATGAGCAACAGTTCAGAGATGAAGAGCAGTCGCGGCACGGTCGGGCAGCTTGGGCCGCCGGTCAAGCAGGGCCTTTATGATCCGCAGTTTGAGCATGAGGCCTGCGGGGTGGGATTTGTGGTCAACATTAAGGGCCGCAAATCTCACGCGATCATACAGCAGGCGCTGCAAATTCTGCTGAACCTGGACCATCGGGGCGCCTGTGGTTGCGAAGCCAACACCGGGGACGGCGCGGGTATTCTGATTCAGCCGCCCCACAAATTCCTCAAGCTGGCCGCCAAAGAAGCACGGATCGCCCTGCCCGGGCCGGGAGAGTACGCCGTAGGAATGCTGTTTCTGCCGCCCGACGCTGCCCAACGCGCGGAGTGCGAAACGGTTTTTGGGCGGATCGCGGAAGAAGAGGGGCAGAAACTGCTGGGCTGGCGCACGATTCCCACCAGCAACGCCTCGCTGGGCGCGACCGCCAGGAAAGGCGAGCCGTTCATGCGGCAGGTTTTTCTCGCGCGCAACAAGAAATTGGCGGACGACATGGCGTTCGAGCGAAAGCTGTATGTGATCCGGAGGCGGGCGGAGAATGCGATTCGGTATTCGGG
This sequence comes from Verrucomicrobiia bacterium, assembly GCA_036524155.1. Lineage (GTDB taxonomy): Bacteria > Verrucomicrobiota > Verrucomicrobiia > Limisphaerales > UBA8199 > DATDCV01. The sequence goes on along the minus strand of DATDCV010000713.1, from coordinate 3,448 downwards.
CAAAGTGGCTGGTGGGGAATATTTCTACGTGTCGAGTCTTTCATACAAGACTTTGATCTACAAGGGGATGCTATTGACCACCCAGCTCCGGGAGTACTACCCGGACCTGCTGCATCCGGCGATGGAATCGCCGCTGGCGCTGGTGCATTCGCGCTTCAGCACCAACACGTTCCCGAGTTGGAACCGGGCGCACCCGTATCGGTACATGGCGCACAACGGAGAGATCAACACGCTGCGAGGCAACATCAACTGGATGCACGCGCGCGAGGAGTTGTTCGCATCGGACCTGTTCGGCGACGACATGAAGAAGCTGCTGCCGATTATCTGTACGGATGGCAGCGACTCGGCGATGTTCGACAACTGCCTGGAGTTGCTGGTGCTTGGGGGCCGGTCGCTGCCGCACGCGATGATGATGATGATCCCGGAGCCGTGGACCAAGCACGAGAGCATGAGCGCCGAGAAGAAGGCGTTTTACGAGTATCATTCGTGCCTCATGGAGCCCTGGGACGGTCCGGCGTCGATCGCTTTTACAGATGGGAAGAAGATCGGCGCGGTGCTGGATCGGAACGGCTTGCGGCCATCGCGGTATTACGTGACGAAGGACGACCTGGTGATCATGGCGAGCGAGGTCGGGGTGCTGGACGTGCCTGCGGAGCGGGTGCTGCAGAAAGGCCGGCTCCAGCCCGGGCGCATGTTCCTCATCGACACGGAGGAAGGGCGGATTGTCGCGGACGAAGAGATCAAACACAAGGTCGCCAGCGCACAACCTTACCGGGCATGGCTGGACGAGAATCTGATCCGGCTGGCGGACGTGCCGGACCCGGGGATTACGGCGGAGCCGGACCACGAAACCGTCACCCAGAGGCAGTTGGCGTTCGGCTATACATTCGAGGATCTGCGGATCCTGCTGGCGCCGATGGCCCGCGACGGGACCGAGGCGATCGGGTCGATGGGGACCGACACGCCGCTGGCGGTGCTGTCGAACAAGCCGCACCTGCTGTTCAATTATTTCAAGCAACTCTTCGCGCAGGTCACCAACCCGCCGATCGACTGCATCCGCGAAGAGCTGATCATGTCCACGGAGACCGCGATCGGCTCGGAGCACAACCTGTTGAAGCCAGGGCCGGAGCACGCCCGGCAAATCGAGCTGAAGTCGCCTATTTTGACGAACGAGGAGTTTGCCAAACTGAAGCACCTGAATTTGCCGGGGTTCAAGTCGATTACGCTGCCGATTCTGTTCCAGGCGGCTCACGGGGCGGCAGGTTTGGAGCGGGCGATGACGGACCTGTTCGCGAAAGTGAACCGGGCGATCGCGGACGGCTACAACGTGGTGGTGCTTTCGGACCGAGGAGTCAATGCGGACTGGGCGCCGATTCCGTCGTTGCTGGCGGTGTCGGGGGTGCATCATCACCTCATCCGGGAAGGGACGCGCACGCGGGTTGGGCTGGTGCTCGAATCGGGCGAGCCGCGCGAGGTGCATCATTACTCGTTGCTGATCGGCTACGGCTGCGGCGCCATCAACCCCTACCTGGCGTTCGAAACGCTGGGGGACATGCTCCACCAGGGTTTGCTCAACGGGCTCGACCACAAGACCGCCTGCAAGAACTATCTCAAAGCGGCGATGAAAGGCGTCGTCAAGGTCATCTCGAAGATGGGGATTTCGACCATCCAGAGCTATTGGGGCGCGCAGATTTTTGAAGCCGTCGGGCTGAAGCAGGCGTTCATCGACAAATATTTCACCTGGACGCCGACGCGGATCGAGGGTGTGGGAGTCGAGACCGTCGCCGAGGAAGTGCTGCGGCGCCATCAGCGGGCCTTCCCCGAACGGGCGGGGTGCGGGGACGCACTGGATGCCGGGGGGCAGTACCAGTGGCGCGAGGACGGGGAGTATCACTTGTTCAATCCGTTCACGGTCCACAAACTGCAGGCGGCGGTGCGGACGAACAGCCCCAAGCTTTTCAAAGAATATTCGAGCCTGGTGAACGAACAGAGTAAAAACCTGGCGACGCTGCGCGGGTTGCTCGAATTCAAGAAGGTCAAGCCGATACCCATCGCGGAAGTGGAATCGGTCGAGAGCATCATGCGGCGTTTCAAATCGGGGGCGATGAGCTACGGCTCAATCAGCCAGGAAGCCCACGAGACGCTGGCGATTGCGATGAACCGGATCGGCGGGCGGAGCAATACGGGCGAAGGCGGCGAAGACCCGGCGCGCTATGCGGCGATGCCGAACGGTGACTCGAAGAACAGCGCGATCAAGCAGGTCGCGTCGGGGCGGTTTGGAGTAACCAGCGAGTACCTGGTCAATGCCAAAGAGCTGCAGATAAAAATGGCGCAAGGCGCGAAGCCGGGCGAGGGCGGCCAATTACCGGGGCAGAAGGTGTATCCGTGGATTGCGAAGGTGCGGCACTCGACACCGGGGGTGGGGCTGATTTCGCCGCCGCCACATCACGATATCTATTCGATCGAAGATTTGGCGGAGCTGATTCACGACTTGAAGAACGCGAACCACCACGCGCGGATCAGCGTGAAGCTAGTGTCGGAGGTGGGGGTGGGCACGATCGCGGCCGGGGTGGCCAAGGCGCATGCCGACGTGGTGTTGATCAGCGGGTACGACGGGGGCACGGGCGCGTCGCCGCAAACGGGCATCAAGCATGCCGGTCTGCCGTGGGAGTTGGGCCTGGCTGAGACGCATCAGACGTTGCTGCTCAATGACCTTCGCTCGCGCATCATCGTCGAGACTGACGGGCAGTTGAAAACGGGTCGGGACGTGGTGATCGCGGCGCTGCTGGGCGCCGAGGAATTCGGTTTTGCGACGGCGCCGCTGGTGGCGATGGGGTGCATCCTGATGCGGGTGTGCCACCTGAACACTTGCCCGGTGGGCGTGGCGACGCAGGACCCCGAGTTGCGCAAGCGGTTTGCGGGCAAGCCCGAGCACGTGGTGAATTTCATGCGGATGATCGCGGAGGAGGTGCGCGAGCTAATGGCGCAGCTTGGCTTTCGCCAGATGAACAAGATGATCGGGCGCAGCGACCGGCTCGAAGTCAGGAAAGCCATCGATCACTGGAAGGCCAAAGGCCTGGATTACTCGAAAATCCTGTATCAGCCGGAAGTGCCGACGGAGGTGGGCCGGTTCTGCCAGAAGCCGCAGGACCACGGGTTGGAAAAGGCTTTCGACAACACGGTGCTGCTGCGCCTGTGCGCGGCCGCGATCGAACGCGGCGAGAAGGTGACGGCGGTTTTGCCGGTGCGCAATGTGCATCGGGTGGTGGGCACGATCGTGGGGAGTGAAATCACGCGGCGCCGGGGAGCGGAGGGCCTGCCGGAGGACACGATCGAGATGCATTTCACCGGCAGCGCGGGCCAAAGCTTTGGCGCGTTTATGCCCAAAGGCATGACCTTCTACCTCGAAGGCGACTCCAACGATTATATTGGCAAGGGCCTTTCGGGC
>DATDCV010000712.1:0-37480 GCA_036524155.1 Verrucomicrobiia bacterium | reverse complement strand
GGGGCAGCGGGTTTCGAGCAACGGGGAGTTGCTGGGGGCGCAGTTGGTGGCGGGGGCCAACCCGGGATTCCCGCCCGCGGTGGCGATGGCCAGCGCAAAGACAACCTGCCTGGCGGTATGGTCGGATAACTCAGTCAGCGCGGGGGTGGATATGTTCGGCCAGTTGTTTTCGCCGAGCGCGGGCAAGATTGGCTCGGCATTCCCGGTTTTGGCGAACCGAGGCAGCCACGGGTTCCAGGTCGCGCAGTGCGCCGCGTCGGACGGGACGAATTACCTGGTGGTATGGCAGGACATGGCGAACGGGAGGTTTTACGGTCAGTTGGTGACAGGCGCAGGGGCGTTGCAGGGGCCCGAGTTTCCCCTGTTCACAACCTCGGCTGACACGGGGGACAAGAATGTGGCGGTGGCTTACGGAAAAACGAACTATCTGGTCGCATGGCAGAGCGGCATGAACAACAACAACCAGACTTATGGCATGATGGTGTCTCGGACGGGAGCCGCGGGAAGCGCGTTTCCGATCAGCCAAAGCATTTCGTTGGATTACAACCCGATGGCGGTGGGGTTCGATGGCACAAATTACCTGGTAGTGTGGAGCCGGGACACCCAGCGGACGAGCCAGGGCCGGCCGATCTGGAACCTCTGCGGACGGTTTATTACGAGCGCCGGGAATCCGGTGGGCAACGAGTTGGTGCTGGTGACCGAGAATGCCGCGTTCCCCGCGGTGGCATTCGATGGCGCGAATTACCTGCTGGCTTGGGGATATAACACCGACACGACCAATTCGGACGTCAATATTCACGCCCGGTTTATCGACCGCGCAGGGAACGCAGCCGGCCCGATATTCACGCCGTTTTCGGCGCAAGGGTCCAACCCACCGCTGCTGCCGATTAATGGGCTTGCTTTTGACGGGAACCGGTTTGTGCTGGCCGCAACCTTTGGCGCCTTTGTGCTCGACAACTCGGGTTTGATCGTCGGCTTTTCGGGTGGCGACGTTTATGGCCGGTCCATCCCCCGGAGCACGGCATCGCCGGTGTTCACCAACGGCACGGTCTCGGACGGCAAGTTCCAGGGTCAACTTTGGGTTGTTCCCGGACAAACTTACACGATCGAAACATCGACCAATCTGACGGACTGGACGCCGGTGGGCGTGCTGAGCAGCGACGGAGCGAGTTTTTTGGACCTCGTGGACGACCGAGGTGTGGTGAAATCCGGCAGCCTGTTCTATCGCGCTGTCCTCGGCAACCGGCTCGGGGTGTCGTACGCTTTCAACATCCATGAATTTGCCTACGCCGGCGGTTTTGGGGCCGGGTTCACGCCTTCGCCGTCCTACCCAGTCTCGCTGAGCAGTTACGCGGCCTGGTTCGACGTGGAAAACGACTTTGGTCTTCCCGCGGCGACGAGCGTGTTCTTCACGGGCCCGACAGGGTCGGGGCTGGTGGCCACGGGGGCAGATCCGAACAACTCCAGCATACGGGGAACAGACGGCTGGTACCAGTCACCGTTTGTTTCCAGTCCGGCAGTTGCGCCCGGAGGGACCTGGGTGGTGAATTACCGAGGCACAAACGTGACGTTCAGTCTTCCAGATCCGCAGGCGGCGGCACGGTTGGTAGTGCCGCTCCCGACGGTAACCGTCAGCGGAGACGTCGTGCAGAGTGTGAGTTGGGTGTATCGGAACTCGACCTCCGGGGCGGCATTGGCCGGCGCGCCGGCCTACCTGACGGACATCCAGGTGCAGCTGGAAGGCATTGTCGGGGGACGCATTTACGATTCTCCCGTTCTGGGCTCCGGTGCCACCATGCACAGCCTAACGTCGCCGGTGAACTGGTCGAACATCCGCTCGCTGAATATGGCCTACGACGATTCGCTCGGTAACCATTACGTGGTCTGGTTCTCGAAGCCGTAAGGAATAAATCTGTAACTTTATTTCGCCGCACGGCTCTGTTGGGTAGAAGGTGACGAATGAAGTGTGAAGAGTTGCTGGCATTCCTGAACGAATACGTGGACGGCACGGTGGATCCCGCCATCTGCGAGGAATTCGAAAAGCACATGGCCGGCTGCAATCCCTGCCAGGTGGTAGTGGACAATATCCGCAAAACAATCACCCTTTATAAGAAGGGTGAGCCCTACGAATTGCCGGTGGAATTTCGCGAGCGGCTCCACGACGCGCTGCGGCAGCGCTGGAAGGAAACGCATCGGACCGGAAGGTAAAGCGGGGAAAACGGGCTAGTGTAGCGTCCCAGAAATGCCTGGACTTATGAAGCCATTGTTGTAAGGCACTTATAAAGTATACTATCATAGTTGACATACTTATGATTTAGTGTATTGTGTTCGCATTCGATTCAGTGATGCATGCGAACTTGGAAACGAAAAGTGATGTGATCCGCTGGGACGAGCGGGTGAGTTCAGCCCTGAGATTTAACCGACCCGATGCGTCTTCGGACCCTAAGGCGAGTCCACAGTGGCGTGGATCACGGCGGTCGTTGGCGAAGGCGCTGGCGCCCTTGGAGGGGATAGCCCGGGAGTCAATCCGCCTCAGCAGGAATCACGGCGCCGGCTTTGAGAATGGGGGAGAGACCTACTACTTGCCGGGTTACATCTTTTCGGGTCCCAGAGGCGGGGATGAGCCGTTACGGATCGGAGTCTTTGCGGGGATTCACGGCGACGAACCGGAGGGGGTCCATGCGCTGGCGCAGTTGCTGGGTCAGTTGGAGAGAGACCCGGATTTGGCGTTGGGCTATCGTCTTTTTGCTTACCCGATCTGCAACCCGACAGCGTTCGAAGACGGTACCCGCCATTCGCGCAGCGGGAAGGACCTTAACCGTGAGTTTTGGCGAGACTCAAGTGAACCCGAAGTGCGACTGCTGGAGTCGGAATTGGCAGCGCAGGCGTTTCACGGGATCGTCGCCCTGCACACGGATGACACCAGCCATGGTTTTTATGGTTTCGCACGTGGCGCGACGTTGACCAGGCATTTGATCGAGCCGGCGTTGAGGGCGGCGGAGGAGTTTCTGCCGCGCAACGGCGAGCGCCGGATTGATGGATTTCGAGCGCGCAACGGCATCATCCGTGAGGGTTATGAAGGAGTGCTTAGGGCGCCGCCGAAAGCCCGGCCACGCCCCTTCGAGATCATCCTGGAGACCCCGCAAAGCCCACCCGTTTACCTGAAGGAGGCGGCCTTGGTGGCCGCGCTTCGGGCAATCCTGGTCCATTACCGCGAGTTTATTGCTTATGCTGCGAACCTATAGTGAAGCACCCGACGTCCCGACCGAGGGAAGGCAACAGACCAAGGGGATCCCTGACAAGGGATGAAAACGTGTTGTTTACACGAATCCAACTGGCGTTTTAGCAACGAAGAGGGAACTTTATTGAACATCAAACCATTATGAGAGAAAGCCTGGCCGGCAGATCAACAATTGCGGCGGTATTGGTGTTGAGCCTCATTTCGGCCGGGGCGGCGGCGAGGGAAGTGAAGCTGTTGAACGCGTCGTATGATCCGACGCGCGAACTGTACCAGGAAGTCAACGCGGCGTTCAGCAAACAATGGCAGGCGAAGACGGGGGACAAGCTGACGATCCAGCAGTCGCATGGAGGGTCGGGCAAGCAGGCGCGGGCGGTGATTGACGGGTTGGCGGCGGACGTGGTGACGCTGGCGTTGGGGTATGACATTGATGCGATCGCGGAGAAAGGCAGGCTGCTGCCGGCGGATTGGCAGAAACGGTTGCCGCATAACAGCGCGCCGTACACGTCGACAATCGTGTTCCTGGTGCGGAAGGGGAATCCCAAGGGCATCAAAGACTGGAATGACCTGGTCAACCCCGACGTGAAGGTGGTGACGCCGAATCCGAAGACGTCGGGAGGGGCGCGCTGGAATTATCTGGCGGCGTGGGGTTACGCGTTGAAGAAGAACGGCGGGGACGAAGCCAAGACGCGTGAGTTTCTGGCGGCGCTGTTTAGAAACGTACCGGTGCTGGACACCGGGGCACGAGGAGCGACGACCACTTTCGTGCAGCGCGGCATTGGCGACGTATTGATCGCCTGGGAGAACGAAGCGCTGCTGTCGATAAAAGAGCTTGGGGCAGGGAATTTCGAGTTAGTGGCGCCGACGCTGAGCATTCTGGCGGAGCCGCCGGTGGCCTGGGTGGATCGGGTCGTGAGCAAACGGGGGACGGGGGAGGTGGCGAAGGCCTACCTTGAGTTTTTGTACACGCCCGAAGGGCAGGAAATCGTGGCGAAACACTACTACCGACCGCGCCTGGAAGCGGTGGCGCAGAAGTATGCCGGGACATTTGCGAAAGTGAGCATGTTCACGATTGACGAGGTGCATGGGGGTTGGCAAAAGGCACAAAAGACGCACTTCAGCGACGGGGGAATTTTCGACCAGATTCAGCAGGCCAGGAGGTGAGCGGTTTGCTGGAATCGAGCGCCGGCAGCGACGTCAGGCGGGTTCGACGGCGAGGCGGAAGATGCCGTCGTTCAGGAATATCAGAAACGGTTAGGGTAGGTCCCAGCGTCGGCCCCCCCCACCCCGATGAATCGGGATGTTAATGAGACTTCCATCGCCGAGTGGGGTCTTCGCCGTGAAATATGCAGGCTAGTACGGCGACAAAGAAACTTCGTGACGGGTGGCCTCCTCTCCCTAGCCCTCTCCTCCAAAGGAGGAGAGGGAAATCCTGACACGCGACGCGTAACGAAATTTCGCAGCCATGATACCAGGGGCCGTCTGACGATGGTGACAGGCGCCCTGAAGCGAACCCGAACCCCAGTGGAGGCGGCATCTGGCTAATGATGTGTAACTTTCCAGCCGTTGACGGCTCAATCCAGATAGAGACATGAAGAACATGATTGAATTGACCGAAGAGAGTTTTGAAACCGAGGTGCTGCAGGACCAGCAACCGGTGGTGGTTGACTTTTACGCGCCGTGGTGTGGCCCATGCAAGATGCTGGCGCCGCTGCTGGATCAGCTCGCCGCGGAATTCCAGGGGCGGGTAAAGTTCGCCAAGTTGAACGTGGACAACGCACCGGAGTTGGCAGGCCACTACGATGTAACAGGGGTGCCGACACTGGCGCTGTTTCGCGGCGGCCAGTTGGTCGACGCGTTGGTCGGCCTGGCGTCGCCCAAGGCGCTTAGGGCCTGGCTTTTAAATGCCGCTGCCCCGCAGGCGGCTTCACCAGCGACGCTTTAACGGCACGGAGGTCGGCGATGATACTACGCATTGTGATCGGAGGTCTGGTCGGGGGCGGCCTGGGGTTCGCTTACTATAAATTCGTGGGCTGCTCCACTGGGGCCTGTCCTCTGACCAGTCATCCGGTGATCAGCACCGTTTATGGGATGGTGGTCGGTGCTTTGGTAGCGGGCAGTCTACGTTAACCAAAAAGACGGAAAGGAAAGAAAATATGGAAATGATTATTCGCAGGTTTGCCGGGAGCTTCATCCTGATCAGCCTTTTGCTGGCGCATTACCACAGCCCTTACTGGCTCTGGTTCACGGCCTTTGTCGGATTCAATCTGCTGCAGTCCTCGTTCACCCGGTTCTGCCCGCTGGAAATCATCCTGCGCAAGGCTGGCGTGGGGGCAGACTGCTGCGGTTGCGAGAAACAACGCAGCCCGGCGCCGAATAAGGTTTAGTTGTCGAAGCGAGCACAACTGATTAGAGTCAGCCGAACCTTTTGATTGCGAGCCCATGCGCGCTTGCGGGAATATGCCAACGAACGGCGGCGGAGCAGCAAGGAATGGCGCCCTTGGTGTGAATCGCCTTTCTCCGCCTGGCCCCGGCGCGCGGACTTCAGTCCGCAGCGATTCCCGATCGACCGTTGCGTTCGGAATGCTCAAGCCCCCTGCTGCGCGGTGTTGCTGCGGACTGAAGTCCGCGCGCCGGGAGCGACATTCCGGCGGTTCATGGTCCCCATATCAGCGGATGCTGGTGGTGGTCTGGGTGACACTGGCGTGCGGCGCGGCGTTGGGGAGCGAGGCGTGGACGCTGGAACGGGCTCTGGAGCAGGCGCTGGCCAACAATCCGGATGCGCGACTGGCACGGCACCGCATCTCCGCGGCCCAAGCCGGGCTCGAACAGGCCAACGCCGCTTACTGGCCACGGGTCCAGTTTCAGTCAAGCTATACGCGCACCGACAACCCGATGCTGGTGTTCGGAAGCGTTCTGAACCAGCGCGCTTATTCCTATTCCTCGCCGATGAATTTCAACGATGTGCCGGATGCGGACGACTTGAATGCGCGCGGACTGGTCACAGTGCCGCTGTACACGGGGGGCCGAAACAAAGCCGGGCGGGCGGCGGCGAAGGCGAACACCGAGGCGGCCAGGCAGGACCGTGAAGCAGTCCGGAACGCGCTCGGGTTCGAGGTGGCGCGGGCGTTTCACACCATTCTCAAGACCCGGGAGTTCATCCGGGCCGTTGAGGCGACGGTGAATTCCTACCAGGCCAATCTCACCATCGCGGAGAAAAGGCTGGAAGGAGGCACGCTGCTCAAGACGGATGTACTGGACCTCCGAGTCCGGCTGGCACAAGCCCGGGAAGACCTGGTCCGGGCCCAAAACGCGAACGCGCTGGCCAGCCGCGCGCTGCGCAACCTGCTGGGAGTTGAGGAGGCCGATTTTACTATCGCCGACAGCGCCCCGTCGCCGGCGATGCCGGAGTCGAGTGATTTTTCGGGCCGGGCTGAATTGACCGCGGCGCAGCAGCGAGAACGGGCCGCGGAGGAGCAGGCGCGCGGGGCCAAAGGCGGTTACCTCCCGCGGCTGAGCGCGTTCGGCAGCCTGGACTACGATTACGGCTGGAAATTCGACAATGGGGGCGGCAGCTACACTGCGGGCGGGATGCTGCAATGGGACATTTGGGACGGCAACTTGACGCGGGCCAAGGTGCGGGAAGCGCGCGCGAACCTCGAGTCAGCGCGGGAGGAACAGCGCAAGCTGCGGTTGGCGCTGGACCTCGAAGTCGAGCAAGCCCGACTGGAGTTGAAGGCGGCGAGGGAACGGTTGGCGGTAACCGAACAGGCGGTGATTCAGGCCGCGGAAAGCGCCAGCCTCGCGCGCGCCCGTTTTCAAGATGGCGCCGCAATCGCAACGCAATTGATGGACGCGGAGACGGCGCTGGTAAACGCCCGCGTGCGCCACGCGGAGGCCGAGGCCGATCAGCGAATTGCGCTGGCAGCGTTCCGTAAAGCGGTCGGCCTGCCCCAACTGGAATCCAAAGCAGGAGCGGAACCCAAATGAAGAGAATTGTTGCGGACGACGGATGGTTCAGCACGGCCTGGCGGCCGGCAGGGGTGAGTGTGCTGGTGGCCGGGGTTGTGGTCCTTGCGGGCTGCGGCAAAGGCCACCCGGGCCACACCGCCGCGCAGGCTGATTTGCCTTCGGCTAAAGTGCGGACCCAGATCGTCGAAAGCAAGCCGTTGACGGCCGTTGAAGAGGTGGTGGGGACGGTCCGGGCCAGATTGCGCGCGACGATCGAGGCCAAGACCAGCGGTCGCATCGCGGAGATGCCGGTGGTCCTTGGCCAGAAGATTAGCGCCGGGCAACTGCTCGCCCGCCTGGACGCGCCTGAAATCAAGGCTCGCGTCGAACAGGCCGAGGCGGCCTTGCAGCAAGCCGAGCGCGATTGGAAACGCGTCTCCAGCCTGTTCAAGGAGCAGGCGGCGACGCGGGCGGAGTCTGAAACTGCGGAGTCCCGGTACCAGGTCGCCAAAGGGGCGCTGGCGGAAGCGCGCGCGCTGTTGGGATACGTCGAGGTGGTGGCCCCCTTCGACGGCGTGGTGACGAGGAAGTGGGTGGACGTTGGCGACCTGGCGGCGCCAGGCAAACCGCTCGTGGACATGGAAGATCCCTCAAGGCTGCAACTCGAGGCTGACGTGCCGGAAGGGATCGCCACCCACATCAAAGCGGCGGCGACGATGACCATTCGCGTGGGCCAGGCGACTCCCGAGCTGGCGGGCACGGTGGCCGAAATGTCGCCCATTGCCGACCCCGTCAGCCGCACATTTCGCGTAAAACTGGACTTGGCGAATCCGCCGGGCCTGATGTCCGGCCAGTTCGCCCGGTTGATTGTGCCTATGGGGGAAACCACGTCCCTGCGTATTCCCAGCTCCGCCGTTGTGCAGCGTGGACAGATGGAAATTGTGTTTGCGGTCGAGAACCAGCGCGCGCGATTGCACCTGGTCAAGACCGGCCGGCGCGTGAATGATGAAACCGAGGTTCTTTCGGGGCTCGATCCCGGAGATGCGGTGGTGACCGACAACGCCGGAGGCTTGCTCGATGGGCAACGGGTGGAGGCGAAGTGAAATCCGAAACCCGAAGGCCGAAATCGGAAGGGAAGCGCAAACTGACGATGGCAGGGTAATGGAGGCAAAGGAATGAAAGCGAATAAACAGTGTTCCCTTGTGATTCCTTTGGCTCCACTCCTTTTCCTTCCGTGGTTCCTTAATGAGAAACCGCAGCTTCTGCCTTTTGCGTTTGGGCTTCGGATTACTTTCGGATTTACCCGATGACTTCTCTTAACAACCAGTCTTCGTCCGGTCCCATCGGCTTCGCCGGCCGGATTGCCCGGGCGTTCATCGATTCGAAGCTGACGCCGCTCATTATCATCACGTCCGTGTTGCTGGGAGCCGCGGCGGTGATCATGTTGCCGCGGGAGGAGGAGCCGCAGATCAAGGTGCCGATGATCGACGTGCTGGTGTCGATGCCCGGATTCAGCGCGAAGGAGGTCGAGGAGCGCGCGACCCGGCCGATGGAGAAGTTGTTATGGGAAATTTCCGGGGTGGAATATATCTATTCCACCTCACGCCCGGGGGAGAGTTTGGCGATCGTGCGGTTCAAGGTTGGCGAGGACGTGGAGCGCAGCCTGATTAAGCTGAACCAGAAACTGCAATCGAACTTCGACCGCATTCCGCTCGGTGTGTCGCCGCCTTTGATCAAGCCAAGGTCGATTGATGACGTGCCGATTCTGGCGCTGACGTTCCACAGCCAACGGTATGACCACCTGACGTTGCGCCGGCTGGTCGCGCAAGCGGACGACGCCGTCAAAGCGGTTCCGCTGGTGGCAGAAACGACGATCATCGGCGGCGCGCGGCGCCAGGTGCGCGTGCTGTTGGACCCCGTCCGGCTGGCTTCGCGGAACCTCAGCGCGGCGGAGATCGTGCCGATGCTGACACAGGCCAACCGCCAGGTGATCGCGGGCGGATTGACCAGCAATAATCGCGAAGTGATGGTCGAGACCGGCGGTTTTTTGGCGACCGCCCGGGAGGTCGGCAACGTGGTGGTGGGCGTGTTCGGCGGCCGGCCGGTGTATCTGTGCGAAGTCGCCGATATCACGGACGCGGCTGAGGAACCGTCGCAATATGTGTTCTTCGGGGCCGGTGCCGCCGAGGCCGCGCTCGCCGGGGAGCAACCGGCGGTAACTCTGAGCGTGGCCAAGCGTCCGGGTGCGAATGCGATTTCGGTAGCGCACGAGGTGTTGAAGAAGATTGAGACCCTCAAGGGCAGGGTTATCCCCAACGACATTGAGGTAACGGTCACTCGCAACTACGGGGAGACAGCGACTGAAAAATCCAATGAACTGCTGCTGCACATGGGCATAGCGGTGCTCGGGGTGTCCGTGTTGATCCTGCTGACACTGGGCTGGCGGGAGTCGGGGATTGTCGCGATCGCCATCCCGGCGACGCTGGCGTTGACGCTGCTGGTTTTCTACCTCTACGGCTACACGCTGAACCGGATCACGTTGTTCGCGCTGATTTTTTCGATCGGCATCCTGGTCGATGACGCGATCGTGGTGGTGGAGAATATCGTGCGGCATTTTCACCTGCCGCAAAACAAGGGGCGCGGGTGGTCCAGCATCGCGGTGGAAGCCGTCAACGAGGTGGGCAACCCCACCATTTTGGCGACGTTCGCGGTCATCGCGGCGGTGCTGCCGATGGCTTTCGTGGGCGGGCTGATGGGGCCGTATATGCGTCCGATTCCCATCGGCTCGAGCGCGGCGATGTTCTTTTCATTAGCGATTGCCTTTATCGTGACGCCGTGGGCGTCGATTCGGATTCTGCATTGGGGCCGGAAGTACTCGTCGCTTACGGAGGGCCGGGCAGTCAGCGACGGCAAGGCACATTCGCATTCGGAACACCCGGAAGACTTTTTTACGCGGGTGTATCGGCGGTTCATGGCGCCGCTGATCGCCCGGCGCCGCTGGCGCTACGCGTTTCTGGCGGGCATTGTGGGCCTGCTCTTGGTGGCGATGGGCCTGGTGGGGATTGGCTGGGTCAAGGTGAAGATGCTGCCATTTGACAACAAGAGCGAGTTTCAGGTCATCCTGAACATGCCGGAGGGCAGCGCGTTGGAACGAACCGCCCAGGCGGCGCGCGAGATTGCCGCGGCGGTGCGAGTCGAACCCGAGGTCACCGATTACCAGGTTTACGCCGGAGTGGCTGCGCCGTTCAACTTCAACGGCCTGGTTCGCCATTATTTTATGCGCCGGGGGCCGCACGTCGCTGACCTCCAAATCAACCTGGTCCCCAAGGGCGAAAGGAAAGCGCAGAGCCATGACATTGCCAAGCGGGTGCGTCCCCGAGTGGCCGCGATCGCCGCCAAATACGGCGCACGAGTGGCGGTGGCGGAAGTTCCCCCCGGGCCGCCGGTGCTGCAAACGCTGGTGGCCGAGATTTATGGGCCGACCGAGGAGAGCCGGCTGGCGCTCGCGCAGAAGGTCATCGGCATCTTCAAACACACGAAAGGCGTCGTCGACAGCGATTGGTACATCGAGGCAGACCAGCCCAAGGCGCGATTCGTCGTGGATAAAGAAAAAGCGGCTTTGCACGGCATCAGCGCCGAAACGATCTCCCGCACGCTGCGCCTGGCGACGCACGGCGAGCCCGTCGACCTGATGCATGTGCCGCGCGAGAAGGAAGACGTCGAAATCATGGTGCAGTTGCCACTCGCGAACCGGACCACGCCTGAGGACTTGCTGAGCCTGCGCGTGCGGTCCGCAGCGAGTCCGTCGGCGCCGCTAGTCCCGCTGCGGGAACTGGTGAAGGTAGAACAGACGACGGTGGACACGAGCATCTATCACAAGAACCTGATGCCGGTCACCTACGTCATTGGCGACGTCGCCGGCGAGGTCGAGAGCCCGGTTTATGCGATCCTGGGCAGCCGCGGGATGAACCGGGCCTTGCGGAGCCTGGATATGAAAGAATTTGGGGGCGACGCCTCGGCGCTTAAAATTTATAACGCGGTGCAGCCATTTACTGAGGATAAGCCCGCGATCAAATGGGACGGCGAATGGCACATCACGATCGAGGTGTTTAGAGACCTGGGCACGGCGTTTGCCGCGGTTTTGGTGCTGATTTTCATCCTGATGGTGGGCTGGTTCCGGTCGTTTCTAACGCCGCTGGTGGTGATGGCGGCCATTCCGTTCTCGCTGGTCGGGATCCTGCCGGGGCACGGACTGCTGGGAGCGTTTTTCACCGCCACCTCGATGATCGGGTTCATGGCCGGGGCCGGCATCGTGGTGCGGAATTCGATCATCCTGGTGGACTTTATCGAGCAGCGGCTGGCGGAAGGGATGGCGCTGGATCAAGCGGTGGTGGATGCCGGGGCGGTTCGGTTTCGGCCGATGCTGCTGACGGCGCTGGCGGTGGTGGTGGGCGCGAGCGTGATTCTGGCGGACCCCATTTTCCAGGGCCTGGCGATTTCGCTCATGGCGGGGGAGGTTGCATCGCTGTTGATCAGCCGCATGGCCGTGCCGGTGCTCTATTTCATGGTTTACAGCCGCAAACCGCTCCCTGCCGCCTCTACGCCGCAGGACAGGCATCTTTGCCTGTCTGATAATGGAGCCCTAGTGCCCCGAACATGACTGATGCCCCCCCGGCAACCGCAGTGTGCAGTTCAATTTCTGTGTAGTTGCCATCGAAATTCCCCCGCACCCCGGCCCTCGCCCCAAGGAGAGGGTGAACCGCCGTCCGCCCCGGAGATTCCTCGTTGCGACTGAACAGGGGTCGCACCCGAAAACGCGAGCGGGCGCCGAAGATTCTCCCTCTGCTTGGGGAGGTCGGTGTGAGGGGGAACTTGTCGTGCGGTTTCATGGCGAGGTGGGGTGTCTATGCGACCGAGCGGCTGCTATCTCTCGGCTTTGACTCTCGCGATGGAGAGGTTGATGTAGGTTTCCTGAGCCTCGATGCCGACACAATGACGACGGTGCCGCAGCGCGGCGACGGCGGTGGTGCCGCCGCCCAGGAACGGGTCCAGGACCGTGTCACCGATGCCGGTGGAGGCGAGCAAGCAGCGCTCGACGAGGGCGATCGGTTTCTGGGTGGGATGTTTCCCGAGCGCCTTCTCGTCGCCGCCCGGGGAAGTCATGGTCCAGACCGTTTTCATCTGCTTGCCACCGTTGATCTCCCGCATGAGGTCGTAGTTGAAAGTGTGCCTGCTTTTTTCAGTCTTCGCGGCCCAGAGCACCGTCTCGGTGGAATGGGTGAAGTAGCGACAGGAGAGGTTGGGGGGCGGGTTTGGTTTCTCCCAGGCGATGTCGTTGAGCATTTTCATGCCCAATTGCTGCATCGCGTAACCGACCGAAAAGATGACGTGCAGGGTGCCAGTGACCCAAATGCTGCCGTTGGGCTTGAGGACGCGCTGGCAGCGGCGGAGCCATTCGAGGTTGAACTCGTGATTGAGCTCTGGACCGCGTGATGCGTCCCAACCGCCTTTGTCAACGGCCACCATCCTGCCCGCGTGGCAGGTGATGCCGCCGTTGGAAAGAAAATAAGGCGGGTCCGCGAAAATCATATCGAACCGGCCGTCCGGATACTGGACGGCGAGGGCATCGAGCAACTCGAGTGAGTTGCCATGATACAGCCAGATGCCGCGACGGTCGTCTCGGTACGCGAGCCGCGGAGGAGAGGGCGGGGCGGGCGGGACAGCGACGCCCGGTCCCGTCTCTTTCCCGGCGGCATCGGCTTGCGCCGCGCCGTTTGCGATGATGGACCCGTCCTCGGCCAGCACAAAAGCAGCCGATGGAACGGGAGCCGACCGCAGCAAACTGCCCGACGGCTCGGGCCGCGGCGGTAATGCCGATGGCGCGCCCGGAGCCAGGCGTGTTTTCCGGGTTCGTTTCTTCAGCATGCGGAATCCATCAACAAATACTCAGGAAAGTGCAAGGCTAAACACGACTCCGCGCGTGGTGGCTCAGTTGAGGGTGGGCCGAGCATCCGGCGCGCGGAGTTCAGTCCGCAGAAACGCCCTCCCGACCATCGCGTCTGAGAGGCGAATGCCTCCCTGCCAACCGACGTTGCTGCGGACTGAAGTCCGCGCGCCGACCACGCCGCAGCCGCCACCTCGCACGGATAACTGAGGTGCCTTCACACCAACTGCGTGATTTTGCGCTGGAGTGTCACAAAACGCCCGGCGTGGGGATCTAAGATCGTGGAAAGGATCAGATTAAGATATGACGAAACAAATCTACGGTGCGGTTGCGGGAATATTGACGATGACTTTCGCGTGCTGGGCGGGCCAGCACGAGGCTACCCGGGACTCTGAAGCTGGCGAGGGCGACGTCGCCGAGGGGGCGCATGATGGTGGGCGAGGCCCTGACGGAGTGGAGGCGAACGGCAGGGCGATGCTGAGAAGAGGCCGGGACATTTTCCGGTACGACACGTTTGGCGACCAGCGGTTTTGGGGGGATACACTGAAATTGCACCAGGCCATCGCAGGCTCGGCGCTGGGTGGGATAGGAGCGGGTGTGGGTCCCGGCACCGCCCTGGCGGTGGGGCTGAAAGTGGACGTCGAGGCGTTGCCCGAGTCCCTGAAGCGGCGCCTGGCCGCTGGGCAGGTGGATCTGACGGACCCCGCCAACACGGTGGCGTTGCTGGAACTAAAGGCAGTGGTAGGGGTCACCGGTTTCTTCGATCCCCAGCGAAGATTGACGTCCCTGGGGATCCAGTGCGCGCTGTGCCATTCAACGGTCGATAATTCCTTCGCGCCAGGGATCGGCCGGCGTCTGGATGGGTGGCCGAACCGGGACCTCAACGTCGGGGCGATTATCAACCTGTCGCCTGATGTTTCGCCTTTTGCCAAGGCGCTGCAGGTTGATGAGGCGACGGTGCGGACGGTGCTAAGCAGTTGGGGGCCGGGCAAATTCGATGCGGCGCTGCTGCTGGACGGCAAGGCGTTTCGGCCGGACGGCAAATCCGGCGCGACGCTGCTCCCCGCGGCGTTCGGGTTGGCGGGTGTCAACCTGCATACCTACACCGGATGGGGGTCGGTTCCGTATTGGAACGCGTTTGTCGCGACGCTGGAGATGCAGGGTGCAGGCCGCCTTTACGACCCGCGCTTGAACGACGCGAGTTCTTTTCCGGTCGCGGCGCGGCTGGGTTTCGGCGATGTGCGGAACACGCCCGACCTGGTGACCGGGAAACTGCCGGCGCTGCAATTTTATCAACTGGCGCTGACACCGCCCAAGCCCCCGGCGGGCAGTTTTGATCCCAGCGCGGCGGAGCGCGGCAAGGCGCTGTTCAGCGGGAAAGCCAATTGTGCCTCCTGCCACACGCCGCCGCTGTTCACCGAGCCGGGCTGGAACTTGCACAGTCCGGCCGAGATCGGGATTGATGGCTTCCAAGCCAATCGGTCGCCGGACAAAGGCTACCGGACCACACCGCTGGGAGGGTTGTTTTCCCGGGCCAAAGGCGGGTTCTATCACGATGGCCGGTTTGCAAACCTGATGGAAGTGATTGAACATTATGACGAGCACTTCGACTTGAAGCTGGCACCGGTCGAAAAGAGCGATTTGGCGGAGTATTTGAAGTCGCTGTAAAAAGGAAAATGGGACCGTAAGCGCGGTGATGAGCATGACAATGAACGCAACGCAGGCAGATAAAACGGAGACCTTCATGGCGCTGCGGCCGCTGCTGCATTCGGTAGCCTACCAGATGTTGGGCCGCGGCGCGGACGCGGAGGACATGGTCCAGGAGTGTTTTGTGCGCTGGGAAAGAACGGATGCCGCCAAGGTTCGGTCACCCAAGGCCTTTCTGACCACGATCGTCACCCGGCTGTGCCTCAAACAGCTCGGATCCGCGCGCGCGCAGCGGGAGGAGTGTGTCGGGGCGGCGGTCCCGGACTTCCTGCTGGAAGAACAGATGATCGATCCCAGTGACGATGCGCGGCTGGCTGATTCACTCTCGGTGGCCCTGCTTGTTCTGCTGCGGGCGTTGTCGCCCGTGGAGAGGGCGGTGTTCCTATTGCGGGAGGTGTTCGACTGCGATTACGACGAAGTCGCACGGATGGTGGACAGGACGGAGGAGAACTGCCGGCAGATTCTGAGGCGGGCGCGCGAGCGAGTGGCCAGCCGGCAGCCCCGGTATGAGGTCCTGCCGCAACAGGAGGAGCAGGTGATGCAACGGTTTTTGCAGGCGGCCGCCGACGGAGACTGTAACCAGTTGCTGCAGTTGCTCTCCGAAAGCCCCGCGTTGGTGTGCGACGCGTCCAACCTGAACGAGCCCGGGCCGGTGTCGGTGAGCGGTCCGCAAGCGGTCATTGATTTCCTGCTGAGGAAGGCCTCAGCCTGGCTCGGGTCAGGGGCGCTTTTACGAACGATCTGTTTCCAGGGCCGCCCCGTGGTTTTGGCCTATCGGGACGGCCTTCCTGTCAGCTCGATTTTTGTTACCACTGAGAACGCCCGCATTAAAACGATGTGTGTCATTACGTGTCCCGTCCGTTTGCGGAGCCTGCTGATTCAACCCGGCTTCCACTTTTCGCGGCCGGATCAATAGTTGACGATCGGGGATCCTGGCATACGTTGGCGGGATATGGCCGCCCTGAAAGCGTCTGTCTGGATCGTCGCGGTTTCCTCCACTTCCTGGGCCGCGGTGTTTACTAATGACGCTTCGGTCAACAGCTTCGTCCGGGCTGCCGCACCGGGATCCAATTACGGCGCCGCGGGCGCGCTCTCGGTCTCCGGGACGAACGCGGTCAATGCGGTCGGCGTCGCCAACGGCGCGTTTGACACCTTCATCCGGTTTAACACCGCCTCGATGTTGACGAATTTCGATGCCGCGTTCGGAACCAACAATTGGGTGGTTGCTGGAGCAACGCTGCAGGTCACTGAAGACGCCGCGCCCAACAATGCCCTCTTCAATCGTGGGGTGGGCGGGTTTGAGATTCGCTGGATCGCTAACGATACCTGGGTTGAGGGCACCGGCAGGCCGTCTCTGCCAACTGCGGACGGCATTACCTATAGCGACGAATCCAACCTGCTGAATCCCGCCACCGACGCTACTCTCGGCGTATTTACGAACGCCGGCGCGAGTGGCCCGCTGAGTTTTGCGCTCGCTCTGCCGGTTGTGTTCGTGAACGACGTGATCGCGGGTGGCGACGTTGGGCTTTTCCTGACTGCCCTGGATCCTGGGGTAGGCTTCACGTTCCATTCACACAAGTACGGAATCGAGCCAGCCCGACCCTTTCTGGAAATTTCGGCTGTGCCCGGTCCGGGCATCTCGACCATCAACTTGTCGGGTTCGGATTTAATCATCACGGCGAAGGAAGGCATCGCCGGTGGAACGTACTACTTAATGAGCAGCACAAACGTGGCGCTGCCGTTGAATCAGTGGATTCCGATGGCGACGAATCAACGTTCGGCGAACGGTGAATTCGGCTGGACAGTGACCAATGCAACGGGCGGCAGCGCGGCTCCCGCGCGGTTTTTCCTGGTGCAGTTGGGACAGGGGCCGTGAGATAACAACGCTGGCATCCGGCGTTCAGGTCTGCGGGGCTGCTTGCCTGGTGGCCGGGGCGAGGTATTATTCTGCGAATGGCTGGCAGCGTTTCATGGTTCGGCAAATGAGTTCGCTCGACGGGGCTTCCACACCTTTGACCGGCGACCGCAAAGCCCGCTACATCATGGTTGGGGGGTTTCTCGGCGCCGGCAAGACGACGGCGGTCGGCAAACTGGCAGAACGCCTCAGCGGCCGCGGATTGCGGGTCGGGTTAATCACAAACGACCAGGGCCGGAACGTTGTGGACACCGCGATGCTGCGGGCACAGGGATTTGCGACGGAGGAAATCCCGGGCGGCTGTTTCTGTTGCCGGTTCAACTCACTGGTGGAGGCCGCGAGGAAACTGACCGAGCAAACCCGTCCCGAGGTGATTATTGCGGAGCCGGTGGGGAGCTGCACGGATCTGATGGCGACGGTGACTTATCCGCTACGCCGGCTTTACGGCGAGAACTTCACCGTGGCGCCCATGAGTGTGTTGCTGGATCCGATTCGGGCTTTGCGGGTCTTTGGCGTGGAGAAGGGAGGCAACTTTTCCGAGAAGGTGCTCTATATCTACAAGAAGCAGATCGAGGAGGCGGACCTGGTGGTGATCAACAAGTGCGACCTGATCGATGAAAGCCGGCTTGGGAGTTTGCGGGCGGCCCTCGAGGCGAGGTTCCCGCGCAAGGACATCCTGGTGGTGTCGGCGCGGCAAGGCACGAATCTGGACGTGTGGTTTGAGCGGATGACGAGCACGGTGCAACCAGACGGAAAATCAATGGGAGTGGATTATTCGGTATATGCCGACGGCGAAGCGCTGCTCGGCTGGCTGAATTGCACGGTTCAGCTCTCGGCCGAAAGCGGTTTTGATGCGAACAAGTACCTGGAACTTCTCGCCGGCGAGGTGCAGGCGCGGCTGAACGCGGCGAACACGGAAGTTGCCCATTTGAAGATGACCCTAAGCCCAGCCTCCGCCCTGGGGGAAATCGGGGTCATTAACCTGGTGCGTAGCGATGTGGTGCCTGAGCTTTCGCTTCATCTGGACGAACCGGTGGAGAGCGGGCAGTTGATCATCAACCTGCGAGCGGAGGCGGCGCCGGAAGTCCTGGGAACGGCGGTTCGCGAAGGATTGAAGGCGGCAGCAGGTCGTTTCACAGCTCTGGAGGCAACGCTTGAGCATCTGGAAAGTTTCCGTCCGGGTAAGCCGGTGCCAACACACCGTTTCACGGAGACAGGTGCATGAGGCAAATGCCGTGGCGGTCCGCCAAAGCATTCAAACCTACTTTTCACGGCGTCTGGCCCATCAGCCCTTCGGGTTGGGGCCGGAGACATCGGACAGGTCCAACGCCAGACCAACCGAGTCGATTAAGCGTTGGCCGATCTCGTCGTATTCCACCACCAGGCGCGAAGCGCCGGCGGTCTTGAGTTTCTGGGCCTGCGCGCGATCCTGGACTCTCACCACGATGGGCGTTGAAGGAGGCGCGATCAGGCGAAAGGCCAGAATAGCTCGTTCGGCGGCGATGGTGTCGTTGCTGGCGATCACCAACAACCGGCAGCGGGCGGCGCCGGCA
Organism: Verrucomicrobiia bacterium; assembly: GCA_036524155.1. Lineage (GTDB taxonomy): Bacteria > Verrucomicrobiota > Verrucomicrobiia > Limisphaerales > UBA8199 > DATDCV01. The sequence goes on along the minus strand of DATDCV010000712.1, from coordinate 19,172 downwards.
TTCCTCAAAACCGTGTAGTCCGTCATGTCACCGCCCGAAACCGGATAGCCGCGTTGCCGTCCTGCTGCGACCTTGTCCCAATCCAAATCGAGCGCCGCAAAAGGAATTTGGTGTTGCCGCAAAAATGCGCCGACGGCCTCGCCGCAGCGGCCAAAGCCGCCGATGATCACCATCGGTTCCGGGATTTCCCCGAGCGGGGCCAGCGGTCCGGGTAGGGGTTCAGAGCGCTCGACCCGCCGGCCCCAGGAATCGGCTAGCTTCGCCAGCAAGGGCGTGAGCGCCATGGTAACCGACACGGTTAAAACGCCGATACTCGCACCTTCTTCGGCGATGATCCCGAAGCGCTGGGAAAGGGCCAGCAAGACGAAAGCGAATTCGCCGCATTGGGCGCACAACAACGCCGTGCGTACTGAAGTGCCTGCTCGTTTGCGAAATAGCATGCACAGCAGCAGCAGGACCGCCGCTTTGATCAGCAAAATACCCACCACCAACACCACGACGATCAATCCCTCGCGGAGCAACACTCCGAAGTTGATGTTCATGCCCACCGCGATGAAGAAGAGCGACAGCAACGTCTCTTTCCAGTGTTCCGCGGAACTCTGAATTTGCAGGTGGAACGGCGAGGCGGACAGGAGCAGTCCGACCACGAACCCGCCGAGGGCCATTGACAACCCGACCGTGTAGGCCAACCACGCGGCCACCAAAACGGCCAGCATGGTCACCGCGGTGAACCCGGAGGGATTCCGGCGGCGCGCGTTGATCGCCAGCAGCCAGGGCGCCACGTACCGGCCCATCAGCACGATCGCGGCCAGCACGGTGATGATTAGACCCAGCCGGAGGCGCGGCGGAAGTGAGTGAGGGGCGCCGGTCGAGCCATCGCCGCGCGCAACCATCGACACCAAGGCCAACAACGGAATGACGGCCAGGTCCTGGGCCAGGAGCACGGCGAAGGAAATCCGCCCGTGATCGGAGTTCAGTTCTTTGCGATCCTGCAGCAGTTGCATCACGAAGGCCGTGGAGGAAAGTGCCAGGATCAGTCCGCCGAGACCGGCGTGGGACCAGGACTGGGCGCCGAGAGAATGAAGAAAGACCGCCAGGGCTCCGCCGGTAGCGACGAGCTGGGCGAGGCCCAGGCCCAGCACATCTGCGCGCATCCCCCATAACTTCGAGGGATTAAGCTGCAAACCAATCACGAACAGGAGAAAGACGACGCCCAGCTCGGTAAACTCGCGCAAGCCCTCCGCGCTCTCCGTGACCTTGAAGCCGCTTGGTCCCAGGATCGCGCCCGCCGCCAGGAGCCCGAGGATCGACCCGAGGCCTAACCGACGGGAGAAGCCGGCAGCCAGGTAACTTATGGCCAGGACCACGATGGCGGATCCGATGAATTGGTACAGGGTCATCGCGGTTGATCATTGTGCCAGTTCCGTGGCCGCGACAAGTTCTGTTGCGGTGGTTGCCGGTCTGTGCCGGTGATCAGCAGGCTCCGGTAAGGTGCGCCGGCGGGCTGGAGACTAAAGGTCCGGGTGTGAGCCGGATGAGAGAGCTGTAGAGGCCGAATCGAGTTTTCCCGGAAACCAGTGGCGCGTCCGGCTGCAGAAGTTGCAGACGGAAAGCATCACCGGGACTTCGACGAGGACGCCGACGACGGTAGCCAATGCGGCACCGGAATTCGCGCCAAAGAGGGTGATGGCCACAGCAACGGCGAGTTCAAAGAAGTTGCTGGCCCCGATGAGAGCGCCAGGTGAAGCGACGCTGTGCTCGACACGGAAAATGCGCATGAGGAAATAGGCCAGACCGGAGTTGAAATAGACCTGGATAATGATGGGTACCGCGATAAGCAGGACGGCGATCCAGCGGGCCGTGAGGTTTTCCGCCTGGAAGGCGAAGATGAGAACGAGGGTCAGCAGGAGGGCGCCAATCATCACGGGGTGGAACCTGGGCAGGAAGTTTTGTTCGAACCACTGTTGGCCGTGAGATTTGAGCAAGGTGGTCCGCGTCACCCAGCCGGCGGCGAGTGGGATCACGATAAATACGACAACGGAAGTAATGAGTACCTTGGCAGGAACCACTACGTGGGCGACGCCGCACAGGAACATGACGATGGGGGCGAAAGCGACGAGCATGATGAGGTCGTTGACCGCGACCTGGACTAGCGTGTAGGCAGGGTCCCCGTCGGTCAGGTAGGACCAAACGAACACCATCGCCGTGCAGGGTGCGGCCGCCAGGATGATCAAGCCGGCGGTGTATTGCTTGGCCATCTCCGGGGTAATCCAGGCGGCGAAGACGTGTTGCATGAAGATCCAGGCGAGCAACGCCATGCTGAACGGCTTCACCAGCCAGTTCACAAACAGCGTCACCAGCAAACCTTTTGGTCGTTTCGCAATCCCCCCAATCGCCCCGAAATCCACCTTCAGCATCATTGGGTAAATCATCAGCCACAGCAGAACCCCAATTGGCACGTTGACTTGGGAGCCCTGCCCGAACTCCAAGCGGCTCAGGGACGCTGTGAGGTCGGGCAGCAGCTTGCCGAGCGTCACGCCCACCACCATGCAACCCAGAACCCACACCGTCAGGTAGCGCTCAAAAAACGCCAGCCGCTTCGGTTCGGCGACCGGGGCCGCAATTGCGGCGGAAGTTTCAACGCTCATATCGCAGCCAGGTTGGTTGTTTTTGAAATCATAAGGGTCGGACCCGATCGATGCCCCGGCCTTCGCGGCTTGGCCCACAGCAGCAGCGTCGAACTCAGCACCACGCTGATGCACCCCGCTTCCTGGAAAATCACCGCCATCACCGGCGTCAGCATCCCCAGGCTCCCCAGGCCGAGGCCAACAGCGTTGTAGATGATTGAGAAAAAGATGTTAAGCTTGATCCGTCGCAGCACTGCCCGGGACATCAGCATGAAGTCCGCAACCTTCCCAAGGTCGTCGTTCATCAGCGCAACATCGGCGGTCTCAATCGCCACATCCGTTCCCGCCGCACCCATCGCAATTCCCACGTCAGCCAATGCCAGTGCTGGCGCGTCGTTGATGCCATCCCCAATCATCCCCACCGTCCGGCCCTGCGCCTGCAGCCTTCTGACGAACTCCTGCTTCTGCTGCGGCAGCAGGCCGGCCCGGAAGTTCTCCACCCCGATCTGCCTGGCCACCGCGCCGGCCACCAGCGGGTTGTCACCCGTCAACATCGTGATATTGCGGTTGCGCATGACCTGGTATAGCCAACCAATCGCCTGTCGCGTCTCCGGCCGAACTGCGTCGGCAATCGCAATCAATCCCACTGGCTTTTTCCCGCGAGCCACGATAACCGCAGTGCGCCCCTGCTCAGCTTGGGCCGACACGCTCTTTTGCGTCTCTGCGGACAGAGTCACTCCGTTGCCCTGCAGGAAATCCTCATTCCCGACCGCGAGGTCCTGCCCCTTCCACCGCGCCACGACGCCCCGGCCAATCTCCACCTTGAACTCCTCCGGGTCCGGCACCATTAGCCCGCGTTCTTTGGCGTGGCCGAGCACGGCCCTGGCCAGCGGATGCTCAGAGTGTTTTTCGGCCACTGCTGCCATCTCGAGAATCTCTTTGTTGGGCACGCCGTCGAACGCCACCACATCCAGCACCACGGGCCGCCCCATCGTGAACGTCCCCGTCTTGTCCACCACCAGCGCGTCAATCTTCCCGGCCAGTTCAAAGAAGATGCCTCCTTTCACCAGCACCGCCCGCCGCGCCATGTTCGAAATCCCTGCCGTCACCGCCGTCGGCGTCGCAATCGCAAACGCGCACGGGCACGCCACCAGCAACATCGACACCGCCGTCTTCACGTTCCCCGTTACAAAAAAGACCATAATCGCCAGCACCAGCACCACCGGCAGAAACCACACCGTGAACCGGTCCGCCAGGTTCTGGATGGGGGCCTTGATCGCCTGTGCTTCCTCCACCAGGTGCACGATCCGCGCCAGAGTCGTATCCGCCCCCACCTTCGTCGCTCGCGCTTCCACGCGGCCCGTCAAATTCAAAGTGCCGCTGAACAATTCGCTGCCCTTGAACTTTTCCACCGGCATGGATTCGCCGGTGATCGGCGCCGGGTTCACGCTACTCACGCCGGCCACCACCACGCCATCCACCGGCACCCGCTCCCCCGGCTTCACGATCACCACCGTCCCCACCTGCACCTGCTCAACCGGAATGGTGATCTCCCCCTTTCCGCTTCGCACTGTCGCCGTCTGCGGCGCCAGGTCCAACAGGTTGCGGATGCTGCGCCGGTTCTTGTCCAGGGTGTACGACTCGAGCGCCCCCACCACCGCCATGATGAAGATGATGATCGCCGCCGGTCGGAATTCCCCTACGGCGATGGTCGCAATCAACGCCACGGCGACAAAGACATTGACGGTGATCTTCCGCCGATAAATGTCCTGGAATCCCCCGAGGAACCGCTGCCAACCGCCGAACAGCGCCGCGAACAGCGCCAGCCCCGCGTTCACAAAGGCCGGGCCCACCTTCCAATGCGCCAGGGCCCAGCTCGCCACGATCAGCGCCCCCACAATCCCGGGCACCAGCGCCAACACGACGAACTCGCGGTACCTGGCGCCGCTGCATGCAGCCCCGCTGCTCATCGCTGCTGCGGTGCGGCCTTGCTCGCTTCTTTGCTCTTCGCGGTTTCTTTGGTCTCCACCTTTTCGGCTTCCTCGCTCGGCCCACAGCATTCACCCGGACCGCAGCAGCAGCCGCCCGTTTTGCTGAAGGACTCGCGCAACATTCCAAAGAAACCCTTCTTCGTCTTTTGTTCGTTTTCCATTACATCGCCTTCCATTAAACTTCCGCTACCAACTTTCAAAACTGCGCCAACAAGTAAAACCCTACGCCCACGAGCAGCACGCCTCCCACGGCTCGGATGCCCGCCTCCGCCTTCTGCGCCTTTAGTGACGCCTTCCCAAACGACACCCCGAACAGGATGGCGCTCAGCGGCAGGCTGAAACCAATCCCGAACGCGGCCATCAGCACCATCCCCCAGAGGGCGTGGCCTTGAAGCACCGCCGCGCCCAGCACGATGTAGATCCCCGGGTTGCACCCCAGTGAACACGCCGCCACTCCGCCTCCGATCAACAATCCGACCACGGCCACGCCTGGCACCCCTCGCGCCACAGCCCTCGTCCCGACCGTTCCACCGAATTGCGGCAGCCTCAACGGCAACAGCTTCAGCGCTGCCAGGCCCAGGACTACCGCTATCAGACCCGCAAACGCTCTCCAGTATCGGCCCAACAACGCCTGCGCCGCCTGCCCAATGAACCCAGCGACAAACCCTAACACAATCAGCGCCAGCGTGGAGCCAACCATGAAGGCTGCCGCCGATGCCATTGCCGTTCGCCGGTTCACCTCCTCACGCGTGCCCGAGTAAGCCACCAGCATCCCCATCGCCGGCAGCGTGCAGCACGCGCTGGCCACCGCGCTTACCAGGCCCAGCAACAACGCCAGCGGCACCGCCGCCGGTCCCATGCTGGCCGCCCGCAGGGTCTCTGTCGCCCACTGCATCATTTGCCTGATCCCTCGCCCGCGTTACTTCGGGCAGCACCCAGCGCTGGCCCCTGGCGCGCACCCGCCGCTTGAGCAGGCGCCCACATATCCCTGGAGCAGCTTCGCTTCCGTCACCTCCCCGGATACGGTGCTCATTCCGCGCCCCTTCACCAGCGCGAGCACCGCCGGTACCTGCACCTGCTTAGCGATCTGCTCGTAATCCGCACTCCCTGCTTTTAAAGTGAAGAGAGCGCACTTCATTCCGTTTCTCTCGATCGTCCGCGCCGCCGCCCTCATCGGTGCCGAAGGAGCCTTGTTGGAAGAGCCCTCCCTCGCGGGAAGGAATACGAAAACCGCATCGGACTTCGCCGCCACCGTGTTCAGCTCGCCAAACGTTCCCAGCGTCGCTCCGACGGTCTTCTCTTCCACCATAACAGCTTCTCCGTTCGTGCCCGTGCCGCTCGACGTAAATTCGGCAGCCAAAGGGTTCACAAACCCCGCCGCCGCCGCCTCGCCCTTGTCGTTCCGAATCATGCCTCGCACGACCAGCAACCCGGCGATCACCAATACGGCCGCGCCAATCACCCAGCGCGCATTGCTCGATTTCGCCCCAGCCCCGCACCCGCAACCAGGCCCGCAACAGGCCGACGCCTGTTCCTTCGGTGTCGCTTCATTCTCAGGCTGTTTTCCGTCTTCATTTGTTGTGCTCATATTTCGTCTGGTCTTTTTGTTCGTTTCACTGTAACGGCCCCGCGCCTACCCGCAGCAGCCCCCGCCTGCTTTCCCGCCACTTTTCTTCTCACCGCAACATGAATCCTCACCCGCTTCCACCGGGCCCACGCTCGACCCCAGCAGCCGGTCGGCCAGCTTCAGGATGGATTGGTGCGGAGCGTCCTTCACCTTCGCCCCCATCACCGCCGCCTGCGCCATGTCTGTCTCGGATACTCCGAGTTTTTTCGCCTCGCGGTAGTGATACTTCAGGCATGGCTCGCAGTTGCCCGCTATCGCGGCCCCGATCGCCACCAACTCGTTGACCACCGGCGAATATCCATTGCCGCCGCGGGCCGTCCCCGCCTTGCGCGCCGTAATCTCCAGGCTCGTGACGTAATCGCCTGGCTTCGCCCCAGGCGGCAAATCCTTGATGATCTTCTGATAAAGCGGGTCCTGCCAGTCCACCATGCCGTCGATGTAAGCCGCTCTGGACTTCGTCTCGATTTCCACCAACCCCGCCTCTTTCGCCATCCGCTTGGTTTCCGACACCAGCACCGCCCCGGCCACGCACCCGACCAGCGCCTCGACGCTCTCAGCCACCGCTGGCGGCAGCGGCTTCAGCAGCGCCAGGTCCGACACCGCCACCCGCCCGCCCGGCTTCAGCACCCGCGCAATTTCCCGCCACACGTGAGCCTTGTCCGGCGACAGGTTGATCACGCAGTTCGAGATGACCACATCCACGCTCGCGTCCGCGACCGGCAGATGCTCGATTTCCCCCAGTCGAAACTCGACGTTGTCCAGCCCGGTCTGTTTCCGGTAACCGGCGATATTCTGCCGCGCTTTGGCCAGCATTTCCGCCGTCATGTCCACGCCAATTGCCCGGCCCGTCGCCCCGACCTTCTTCCCGGCGATGAATACATCGAACCCGCCGCCCGCCCCCAGGTCGAGCACCACCTCGCCGGGCTGCAACGCCGCCAGCGCGTTCGGGTTCCCGCAAGACAGGCCCATGTTTGCCCCCTCCGGCAGCGCCGCCAGCTCTTCCGCGCTATAGCCAATGTGCTTGGCCAGGTTCGCAGACGCTGCCGGGGCGGAGCCGCAACACGTCGGCGCTGGCCCGCAGCAGGACCCGGCGCTCTTCGCTATCTGACCATACCCCTCGCGGACCTTCTGCCGCACCATCTCTTCTTCCTGTAATGTTTTGCTCATAAATTCTTCATCTACCTGTGTCAGCCGAGTGCGCCGGAGGCCCCTCCAGCGCTCCGGCCAGCCAATCGCCAACCATCCGCACGCATCCCACACAGACCTTGTGATGCAGATCCTGTTCCCTGAACCGTTGCTGGCCCTCAGGCGTGCGCAAGTCGCAACCGCCCAGCAGGGTTCGGCAAGAACACGACCCGTGCGCCTCCTCAAACGCCGCCATCAGCTCCCGCGTTTTTTGGTGGGCCACCTCCGCCACCGAACGGTCCTGCTGCCCGCCCCGCCCGTATCTCAAACCCAGCACCAGGATGCCTCCGGTCAGGGCCCCACAGGTCTCTCCGCACCGCCCCATCCCTCCGCCGAGGCCGGTCGCCACCTTCAGCGCCGTCTCGCTATCCAACCCTAGCTCCGGCCCATAGGCGTACAGGATCGACTGTGCGCAGTTATACCCTGACAGAAACCTCTCCACCGCCACTTCGCTCTTCGACTTCATTGCTCACCTTTGATTCTCTAACCGTTCTCCTGCCCGCCGATGAATTCGGCCAGCTCGTGTTCATCAACATGCGCTGATTCTCCTGGCCTCATCCTTCCGCCCGGAGGCATAGGCCTGAAAAGTCTTCTTGATTTCATCCCGCACACGCCGAAACACCGCCAACTTCTCTTCCTCAGTGCCCTCGGCCTTTGCCGGATCATCAAAGCCCCAGTGGTAACGGTTTACCTGACCTGGGAAAATGGGGCACGCCTGGTCGACGTTGCCGCAAACCGTGATAACGGTCTCAACCGGCATCTGAAGAAATTCATTGAGGTGCTTGGAGCGATGGCCGGAAATATCAATACCAATTTCCTTCATCACTTGTATGGCGAGCGGATGCACATAGCCCGCTGGATTCGAACCGGCGCTCTGCACATCAACCAAGCCGTTGACGGCCGCACGCAAAATTCCTTCGGCCAGATGACTCCGGCAGGAGTTGCCAGTGCAGAGAATTAGGACCGTCGTTTTCATCTGCCGCACCCGGCCGACCGAGCGCCAGAGGCCCTCCCCTTCTTGCCCCCAACAAATTTCCCGAGCGCCTGCGGTACCCAGGTGCATTTTGGTCCCAGAGCTTTCAGACGCACCAGGTCGGCCCGAAACACCGGCTCGGTCTGAACACAATCCTGCAAACAACGAAGTTGCAGGTCCAACTCACGGCTGGGCGCACTGGGCAAGGAGTAAATCATCCAATTTTCGTGCCGGCGAGCTTCGACCATGCCGGTCCTGCGGAGAGAGGCCAGATGTTTCGAAACTGCCACTTGCGGAAGTTGCAGGATGTCCTGGAAATGACATACACAGAGCGGCCCCTGCTTCAGAAGATGCAGGATGCGAAGCCGAGTCCCGTCGCACAGACACCGATAGATCTTAACCAGGTCCATATAATACTGTCTTGGGTATATTCCTATAAAGGTATATTATTGTCAAGCCCGGTCTTGAAATTATTCTTCGACGACCTTTCTGGATCAGCGTGTCGGGCTGGGGAACCACCTTTTCTCGAACGCAGGCGTTGTTTCTTTTTCGCTGCTTCACCTGCCGGCGCCTGTCATCCTCCCGGCCGGGAATCCTTGACCGATCAGAGAAGACTTAGCCTCCCACGGCTACCATAGGGCGACACGGGGTATAGCTGGCGCGAAAGGCGTGCGTCTGCGGCTTTTGAGCAACGGCGTGCCGGAGGAGTGCGGCTACCGGCGCATCGCAGACGTGCTGACGGAGCGCTGCTCGCAGGTCCACTTCCCCATGGTTGCCGAGACACGGACGGAGTTTGCCGTCGGCGGTCAGTCGGACGCGATTGCAGTTGTCGCAGAAGTGCTGGTTCGTGATGGCGCCGATAAACCCCACCAGCGCGCCAGTCCGCTCCAGACGGTAGTACTTCGCCGGTCCATGCCCGAGGCGGTGGTCCGGCTGGGGAATCAGGTGGTCCCGGGCGCGCAGTTGCTCCATCACCTGGGTCACCGGCAAGAAATTGGCGTCTGTGACAACGTCGGTACGGCTGAGGGGCATCAGTTCCACGAAGCGCAATGGCAGCCCGTGCTCGGCGGCAAACAGGACCAGCGGCCATAGCTCGCTTTCGTTCAGGCCGCGCAGAAGTACTGCGTTTAGCTTCACTCGCTCGAAACCGGCGTCCGCGGCCGCCCGAATCCCTGCCAGCACCGCCGCCAGCTCACCACCCGTAATGCGGCGGTAAATCGCCGGATCCAAAGCGTCCAGGCTAACATTGACGGCGCGCACGCCGGCCTGCCTCAACGGCCGGGCGAGTCCGAGTAACCGCGTCCCGTTAGTGGATATCCCAATCGCTTCTACGCCGGGAATTGCCGCCATGCCACGAACGATTGTCGACACGTCGGGGCGCACGAGCGGCTCGCCGCCGGTTAGACGGAATTTCCTGAACCCGAGGGAGGCTGCCACCCTCACCAAGCGCAGGATTTCATCGGCGGTCAGGTGATCCGGGCGTTGTGCCCAGCCGCGATAGCCCTCGGGCATGCAGTACAGGCAGCGCTCGTTACAGCGATCGGTAATCGAGATGCGCAGATAATCCACCACGCGGCCGTAAGCGTCCGGCGTGGCGCCCGCGCTTGGGGGCGGGGCGGCCTGGCAGGAGATTTCACTCATGAGTTTGCGATGGTTGTGAAATCGGAACGTGCGGGTCCTGGCCACACAAGTGGGCGATGCCTTCGCGAATCGCGGGCCCAAGTATCTCGAGACATTGGCGCACGGCGGCGGGCTTGCCCGGCAGATTGACGATGAGCGAGCGCCCGCGTATGCCGGCCGTCGCGCGCGAAAGAATAGCCGTCTTCACGGCTGCCAGCGATTGCATCCGCATCGCTTCGCCGAAGCCGGGCAATTCCTTGTCCAGCAGCATGCGGGTCGCCTCAGGCGTTACGTCACGCGAGGAGATTCCCGTGCCGCCCGTGGTGACGATCAAGTTGCAGCGAGTCACATCAGCCAATTTCCGCAGTTGGGCCGAAATCGCCTCAATTTCGTCCGACACGATCACGGCGACAAATCGCGCCTCCGCACCGAAGAACTCGCGCAGCCCACGTTCGATCTCCGGGCCGCTGCCATCGGAATAAACGCCTGCGCTCGCCCGATCGCTGATGGTAAGGCGCCCAATCTTCATACCTTCTCCTTTTTCACCACGCGCACACCTTCGATGCGCATCGCTTTGTCCACCGCCTTGCACATATCGTAAAGCGTCAGCGCCGCCACGCTTGCTCCGGTCAGCGCCTCCATCTCCACGCCGGTCTGCGCGGTGGTTTCAGCCACGCACCCCGCCTCGACCCGGTCGCGCTTCACGCGGAAACACACCGTCACGTGGCAGAGCGCGAGGGGATGGCAGAGGGGGATCAGTTCCGCCGTGCGCTTAGCCGCCTGAATGCCCGCGATCTGCGCCACGGTCAGCACATCACCCTTGGGCAACGCGTTTCGTTTCAGCGCGCTAATTGTTGCCGGTGCGCAAACCAGCGTGGCTGCAGCGGTGGCGCGGCGCCGCTGGACTGGCTTCGCGCCGACGTTCACCATGCGGGCCGAACCCGACTCATCGAGATGTGAGAATGTGTTCCCTGAGTTCATGAAGTTCTCTCAGTGCGAATAAACTCGACGCGGCTGCCCGGCTGAAGCTGTTCCGCGCCTGCGGCCACGCGAATCAAGGCGTTGGCAGCCGCCAGCGGCGTCAAGTCGCCCGAACTGATCCAACGGAGTGGCATCAGCGTCGCGAGGCCCTCGTGCATGCTCCACCGAGCAGGCCAGAAGGTTTCGCGGGTGTTTCCACCTGCTGGCAACTGCGCCGAGAGCACCCCCGTCACGAACCCAGTCCTGGCAGACTGGGCGCTGAAGGCCTCCAGCGCAGCCCGGACGTACAGATTCAGGCAGACGAAGTGGGCCAGCGGGTTGCCCGGCAGCCCGAGCGCCAGCGTATCACCGCGTTGCGCCACGATGAGCGGTCTACCGGGTCGCGCGTTAGTTTTGCTGACGTGAATGACGAAGCTGGATTCATGCAGCAGGGCCCGCGTGAAGTCATGTTCGCCTACGCTTGCGCCGCCCGAGATCAGCACCAGGTCACACCCGCCCATTCGCGAATGGCCTTCGGCCAGGGCCGCCTCGATCGCGGCTTTGTCTTCACCTACCCGCGCTTGCTCCGGCGCAATGCCCCATTGCCCGAAAAAAGCGCGGACGAGGGTCGAGTTGGAATCCCGAATCTGTCCGCGCGCGGGCCGCCGGTCCGGCGAGACAATCTCGTTCCCAGTTGCCAGGTGCAGCACACGAGGCTGGCGTGTCACCAGCGGACGTGCGCAACCCAGGCTCGCGAGCAAGGCCAGCCCGCCCGCCTGCAAAACCGTTCCCGCCTCGATCAACACCCGCCCGGCTGGCGCATCTTCGCCCCGAAAACGGATGTTGTGCTCGTCTTCCCGGCGCAACACTGTCAATTGCCGCCCCTCGGCGCGCACGTCCTCCTTCATCACCACCTGTAACCTGTCGCCCGGGAGCGCTCCGCCGGTGGCAATGCGCATGGCTTCGCCCAATTGCAGGGCCCGGGGCTTCCACTCCCCAGCACGGATTTCGTCAACAATGCGGAATCGGCTTGCGCGATCGTCCAGGCGCACCGCGTAACCATCAACCGAGGAGCGGTCAAACCGGGGTTGATCCTCCGGCGCGCAGACCGGCTCGCGCAATACACGCCCGCAGGCATCGGCCAGTGAGACCTGCTCGGGTTCAAGCGCCGGGCAAACCTCGCGCATCAATGCTAACACGTCGCTGACGCTCGCTGCCGGGGCTTTGGGACAGCAGGTGCTCATTTGGCTTTCAACTCCGCCAATGCGTCGGCGGTCAAGGGCTGCCGCTTCCAGATCGGGACGTCCTGTTTCAACCGGTCCATGAACTCCGCCAGCATTGCGAAGGCCTCAGCCCGGTGCCTCGCCGCTATATCGACGCAAATCGCCGCTTCACCCACTGGAACGACGCCGATTCGATGAATGACTCTCACCAAAAGGCAACGGTGGCGCCGGCCGATGTCTTCGATGATCCGCCGCATCTCACGTTCAGCCATGGGCGAATAGGCCTCGTACTCGAGGGCGGCGATTGCCATCCCATTCTCCTGACCGCGGACCAGGCCGCAAAACTCCACCTCGGCACCCTGTTCAGCCAACAACCCTGAGGATCTGAACCGGCTGACGCCGATGCGCTGGCGCGTGAGTTGGATTTCGACTTGCATCGCGTTCGCCCTTAACCGCCGGACACGGGAGGAATCAACGCCACCTCGTCAATGTCGCTAAACTGCGCCTTGGACCCGATGTATTCCCCGTTTTGCGCCAGACGAACACTGGGCCGGTACCGGGCGAGCCCCGGATGGAGCGCGATCAGCCTTTCCCAGAGGGTGTTCGCATCAACCGGCTCGTTTAGGCTCAGCCCAAGTTCGGCCTGACCCGTGACGGTCTTGAGATGGGCAAAAAACAGGATTTTCATGGTTTCACATTTTGGCGGTTATCAATAGTTTTGCCGCGGCCATCCAGAGCACCAGCGCCAGCGCCCTGCGGAACCCCACTGCACTCCAGCGCCAGACGCCGCAATTGGTGCCAGCCAGCGCCGCCGCCACGCCCGCCAGGGGGGCGAGACTGAACCCCGGGTTCCAGACCCACGCCCGGCTTCCCAGTCCGGCCAGGCCCGCGAGCGAGTTCACGACGATGAACAGCGCCGAGATGCCGCCGGCCGTCTTGGCGGGTGTCCAGCGCAGAAATATCAACAAGGGGGTCAGGAAAACCCCGCCGCCTATGCCGGTCATGCCGGCTAGTCCACCAAGGCCGGCGCCCACCAGCAGGGCCAAAGGGATAGAAAACTCCCGCCGCGGCTTATCCTCCTCGGAGCGCCGCATCCACCCGAGCAGCCACCCAGAGGAGGCCAGACCCAATCCGAGCACGACGGCATACACCGCACCGTGCAGCGGCAGCCGGCTTCCCAACCAAGCCATCGGGATCGAAGCCGCTGCGAGGGCTGTAAAGAGCCGCCGATCGAAATAGCCGGCGTTGCGGAAGCGCCAAAACGCGATCGAGGCTACGACGACATTCATCCACAAGGCCCCGGGCCGTGCCTGAATAGCCGGCACTCCCAGAAGTGACATGACCGCCAGGTAACCCGTTGCTCCGCCGTGACCGACTGACGAATACAGAAACGCGACCGCGCCAACCGCTGCGAGCAGGAACGTGAGCTGAATCGCGGATAATTCCATGGGGAGCTTCCTCGCTACTCGCCCGGATAGCCGGGCACGACCGGCAGAGAAAATGGTTCTCGAAAGTTGGCTACACGCAGGCTTGCGGGGCGCAGGGCGGTTACGTGCCCGTCATAGAAAAGAGCATTCAGCCGTTGCCCGTGTCGCGGCGGATAGTGGCTTGGGTTGTCGAAAGGCACCCACGGGGGACGCGGCGCCGCGAGTACGCGCGAATCCGAGCAACCCGGTGTTCGCCGGTGATCCCAAATGGCGATCCGCTCAGAAGTCCGCGTTACGAAGCAATCCCGTTGTGCGGCCGGGCTCCCCGTACTGTAATTCATCCCGTAACTGCATTGCCACTGGGCCTCGATGGGGCATTTGAAAATTGTCGGGCTTTGGAAATACCCCCACAGCAGCCCCTGCTTGTAACCCGCGCCGGGCTGTTCATCAGGGACCTGCGTCGGGTCGTAAGGGGCCCACCAGATTTCGTTAGGACCGGTCGGGGACGGGTTGTTCGGCCCGTTCCCCGAAGGCACACCGGCGGCCAGTCCATAGGGATCATTGGGAGTGTCAGGGCAGAGGCGGTGCGGCGGGTTGATGTCCTCGTGCTCGGCGCGATACAGCCCGCAAGCGAGTCCGATCTGCTTGAGGTTGTCGGTGCAACTGATGGCGCGGGCGCGGGCGGTGGTGCGCGCCAGTGCCGGCAGGAGCAGCGATGCGAGAATCGCGATAATGGCGATGACGGCGAGCAGTTCGATGAGCGTGAAGCCGTCGCAGCAGAGCCTCGCCTTATCGCTGCCCATGCGGCTGGATTTGCCGCCTGCAAGAATTAGGGCGCTAAACTTCATGCGCCATCGCCCTGTTGGCGCCGCAGAATACCGTCCGTAAGAATGCGAGCGCGCAGGCCACCGTTGCCTTTGAGCCACATCTCCGCCTTTTCGTGCCGAAACGCGTTATTCATCCAGTAGCAGGGGCGGCATTCCTCGATCCCGGCAAAGCGGATACCTTGAATCTCAAACTCCTGCCCCACCAGGGAATTGAGTGCGGCGCCTGAGGTGATCACATTGCGGCGTGTGCCTGACGGATGTGCGTCCGGCAGGCCCAGTTCACGGCGGAGTTCCGCGAAGACCTCCGAAGCGAAAAACGTGATCTGGCCCTTGTAATCTTCCTGGTACCCGAAGAACCGATCGCCGCGAATACCTCTCCCGGCGACGCACTCGATTTCCTCCCGTTCCAGAACGGGGTGCTGGCCAGCCGGCCGATCGTGATGACCGAAGAAATTGTGGCCAGGCGAGACAAAGAGATGGCAGACGCGGATCATGCGGCTATTTTGTGCTCAGGACGTCTTGCACCCAGGTCATAGTCGCCATCATGGTGGGGAAGCCCAGAGTTGTGGTGGCGAGCAGAACGACGTGGCGGATTTGATCAGCCGTGCAGCCAGTCTCCAGCGCGCGACGCGTATGACTGTGGACGGCGCCCTCGCGCCAACTGCCCACAGCGATACCCAGCTTCACCAGTGCGCGCGTTTTTGCGTCGAGGGGACCGGCCTTCTGGGTGGCACTGCCTAACGCCTCGTAGGCCTCCATGATCTCAGGATATTTTTGGCCGAATTCTTTGAAGCGAGTCGGGATGCCGATCCGCCCTTTTGGAGCCATTCTGTTTTTCATAATGAATCTCTGCCGGTGCAGCGACGCCGCCACAGAGCCTCGAGAGCCCTGGCAGCGCCAATGCGCCGAGGGGGATAGGTTGTCCACGACGGCTCAGAGCGCGCTGGAATATGGCTCAGTTTGGATCGTCTTGCAGGACCAGTTCGACTATGCGCAGGACCGCCGAGTAAAAGCCCAGCCGTTCGTGCTCCGACACTTTGCTCCGCAATTCGCTCACCCATTTCAGCAGATGGTCCTCGCGCAGTTTGGCTCGGAGTTCCGGCGAACGCCCGTCTCCGCCATAAGCTCCCTGGGCTTCACCGGACCAAAGGTACGACATGAGCCGCAACTCGTTGCTGATATGGTCCGGCAAGTCCTCCATCGGTTCGACTCCCGCTTCCAGGAAGCACTGCCGGACTTGCATTGTGGATTGGCCCATCAGCAACCGTTTCGCTGTCCGAGGCGCCTCCCCCGGGCCCGGCGCTACGGCGAGGCCGGGGGGGAGCGGCCATTGGTCACGGTAAGCGGATTCATAGGGGGCAACGTAGCGCGGATTAGGAACCACAAATAGCTCCATGAACTCGCGCTCGAGTTCGTTGACCGGCAATGCACGCGGGCAATCGATATCCAGTAAAGTTGCCATCTCCAGCACGACACGCCCGCTCTCTTCGGTGGGTGGGGAACTGAACACCCCCGCCAGGAACCCGAACAGGCGTGCTCTGCCTACATCGATCCGCGCTTCAGCGGGTTCAGCGAACGTCACGCCCATAATCAATCTCCGGACCGGTGACATTGACGGCAATCATTGGCGGGAATATAACCGGTGGGCGGTGGCGGATTGCGGGTCCAGCTTGGCTCCGAGCCTAAATGGCCGTAAAGGACCGTTTCTTTGGCGCCATTCTCCATGTGCTGCGGCCCAGCACCATCGTATTTCGCTTTCAGCGTTTCATAGTCCCCAAACTCGCGCGTGATTCCCATACAGGTGATCACGCAGGCCGGTTGGAGCCCCACGGCGAGCCGGTGCGCACACATCGTGCACTGGTCGAAGGTGAGCGCGAACACTTGCGCCCGCGGAGTTGGGTAGGAGCCCTCTTCGTACTGGTAAACCTCGTTCCATCGCGTGCCGATGGGCACGTTGTTTTCTTGTTTGCAGGCCAGGGAACAGGAGTTGCATCCGATGCAGCGCGCTCGGTCCACGTAGATTGCAGGTGTAAATGCCATAGTAACAGCCTTTCTTTTGTTGGTTGCCGCGCACAGTCCTGGACGCGGCTGGATTCATTGAGAACAGTTTTGGTCAGTTGCATGTCGCCCGGGCAGCCATGCTATTTGTAGATCCGGACGGCTCCGTCTTTATGCGCAGCCATGCCGCTGATGCGCTCGGCTTTTCCCGGCACGAACTGAGTGTCGTTGATCCCCTTACCCTGGGCGACGGGCCCCAACGCCCAGTGACCAAAGCCGTGAACCATTCCAACCACGTCGGGGTGGATACGGCGAGTCACCTTCGCCCGGGCGCGTGCCTTGGCAAATTGATTCTCCACTGTTACCAGGTCGCCGTCGTAGATACCGAGAGCGGCCGCCCGGTTGAGGTTGATCCAAACCTCGTTCTCCCCGTGGAATTCCATCAGCCAGCGATTGTTCATCGTCCGTGAATGCGTATGGAGCGCCTCTTTCCAGTTGACCAGGTGTAACGGGAAGGTGGAGGTAGGACGATCCTCGGTTGGAACGTAATCCGGCAGCGGATTGAGTCCCTTGTCAGCCATTTGCTGGGAGTAGAACTCGAACTTCCCGGAGGGGGTCGCAAACCCGCTTGCTTGATATTTATTGTAGTGTGTTTCCCCGCCGATCCATGTCGCGCCCGGCATAGCCTTGAGGTCCGCCAGGCCAAACCCGAGACCAGCCCTCAACCCGTCATCCAGGAACCGCTCGTACGACACATTGAAGGGATATATGTTATAGCCCAGCGCCAGCGCCAGGTCCTGGACAAATTCGTACTCGGTCCTCTGCCCGAACAGGGGAGCTACCACCGGTTGGCGCAACCCCACTACCGGGAAGGTCACCCACTGCGGCAGAACCTCGTACCGTTCCAAGTAGGTCGTGCCAGGGATGACGTAGTCCGCCATCAGCGCGGTCTCGCTCAAGTGCGTGTCCACCGAGACGATTAAGTCCAGCTTGTTGAGCGCTTGCAGGTTCCTGGCTGTGTTCGGAACCGAGAACACGAAGTTCTGCATCACAAAGATCGCCGCCCGGGGCTGATATGGTATCCCGCTAATCATCCCGTCCCGGGCCTCCACGTAAACGCCCGAGGAGTGAGCAAAGGGATATTTCGTTCCTCTGCCGTCGATTCGCGCCGGGAGGGGAGATGAGGGGGCAGGCACCGTGAACTTGGGTCCCTTGCGTTCGGGCAGGATCAACGTGCCGGGCGCATCAATTTGGCCGATGAGACCCGCCAAGGAGGCGATCGCCCGGCTGGCCTCCGCTCCGTTCATGTGATGGCCAGCGCCGGACCAGACGTCGACAATCGCCGGCTTTGCCGCGGCCAACTCCCGTGCCACCGTGGTGATCATCGTCGCGGAGATGCCGGTGATCGAGGCCGCCCAGGCCGGGGTTCTATTCGCGACCAGCGACGCGAAACTGCTAAAACCGACCGTCCAATTCGCCACGAAACTGCGGTCATACAGCCCCTCGTTGATGATGACATTCGCCAACGCGAGGGCCAAAGCGCCGTCCGTTCCAGGCCGGATCGGCAGCCATCGGCCACCATTGTCCAGCGCCTTGAGCGCGGTTTCGGAGCACCTGGGATCCACGATTACCAACTTCGCGCCCCTGGCCAAGCCATCCAACATGATTCGTGGCAGATGCGCCCACTTGGTGGCACTCAGCGGGTTCCAGCCGAAAATCAGCATATACTTTGTGTTCCGCAGGTCCGGCAATGGCCGGCCATTGCCCAGCGTCCGCTCGAAACCAAATTTGCGCGCCACATCGCAAAGATTCGAGTGTTGCAGGAAGTTGGAGGTACCGAAGGCGTTGCAGAAGCTCTCCTGGATCGGGATGCAGGTGTTGTCCTCGGTGAACCACAGCACCTTTTCCGGCCCGCTACTGGCCTTGATTTGAGCCAGTTTAGCCGCAATCTCGCTGACTGCCTGCGCGTAGCTGATCTCTTGCCACTGGCCCGCGCCGCGTGCCCCGGTTCGCTTGAGCGGCTTCTTTACCCGATCCGGGTCGTAGAGGCTCATAATCCCGGCATTGCCTTTGGGGCACATCCGAGCGCCGGTGCTTTTCAAATTCGTGTAGTCGGTCGAAATGTTGCAGACTCCGACTGGATTCGCTGAATTGGGCTCGATCTTGATCACACGGCCATCATAAACCCGGGCAAAGATCCCAGTCGTGCCACCGCACATGTTGCAGCAGGTGGGGATCGATTGGTCCTGCACGGCTGCCGCCGTTTGTGCGTCGGCCGAGGTCACCGCCCGGAGTCCGACAAGCCCCATTCCGGAGCCCGCGAGTCCCGATAGCTTCAGAAAATCGCGCCTGTCCATTCGTTGCTTTGTCATAAAACAGTTTGGTTCGAGTGTTCGCTCATCCTCACGCCGCGACGACCGCCGACGACCGCCTGGTCTTGTTTACCGGCTCCATCGGCTCCGAAGCGAGCAGAAGGATGATTTACGATTGCTATAAGCAGACACGATGCCAACGGTTCTGCTGCGGGACCAGCGCTGTGACCTGTTGCGGGGCTGAGACACTTTCGCAGGTGCTGCGCTTCCGCTGCCGCGAGAAAGCAGGCGCACTTGCGGGAAGAGCGACCTGTTTTTCACGTGTAGCAGACCTGCGACACGACCGGGCGCCGTTTGGCGCCGCTGCGACACGCGCGCTGTTTCGAGATCTCTCTTAAAAAC
>DATDCV010000711.1:0-3055 GCA_036524155.1 Verrucomicrobiia bacterium | reverse complement strand
GCCGAGTGCAACTCGGCGCTCCGACCCAAGACAGAGCGGATACCGCCGAACCGGGGCGTTCTTCAGACCTCGCTTGCGACCATCTGACGGGTTGGCTGCAACCGGCCATCTCCAAAGCTTGCAGCCGGCTGTGGGAATCGGTACATATAGCAGCGTCGCTAATTTGATTTTTTTACTAAACACATGGCTTACAAACACGTAACTCCTCCCACCGGCGGGAAGATTTCAAGTCAAAACGGCAAACTGAACGTTCCGGACAACCCCGTGCTGCCTTTCATCCGCGGGGACGGCACCGGCCCGGATATTTGGGCGGCGAGCGAGCGGGTTTTGAACGCCGCGGTTCAAAAGGCGTACGGAGGCAAGCGAAAGATCGCCTGGTTCGAGGTTTACGCCGGTCAAACCTCCAAGAACAGATTTGACAACTGGCTGCCGGATGACACGGTCGAGGCGTTCCAGGAATACCTGGTCGGGATTAAAGGCCCGCTCACCACACCGATCGGCGGCGGCATCCGCTCGTTGAACGTCGCGTTGCGGCAGATGCTGGACCTTTACGTGTGCCTGCGCCCGGTCCAGTACTTCCAAGGCGTGCCCTCCCCGGTGAAGCGCCCCGAAAAGGTGAACATGGTCATCTTCCGGGAAAACACCGAGGACATCTACGCCGGGATCGATTACCAGGCGGGCAGTCCCGAGGCGAAGAAAATCCTTGAGTTTCTCAACCGGGAGCTGCCGGCGGCACTCAAGAAGATCCGTTTTGGAAAAGAGGCTCAGGACCAGATCGGGATCGGCATCAAGCCGGTGAGCCGGCCAGGAACGGAGCGCCTGGTGCGAGCGGCTTTGCAGTACGCAGTCGCGCAGAAGCGCAAGAGCCTCACCCTCGTGCACAAGGGTAACATCATGAAATACACCGAGGGCGCGTTCCGCGATTGGGGGTATGAACTGGCGAAACGCGAGTTCGGCGCCGTCGACCTCGACGGCGGCCCGTGGTGCCGGCTGCCACAGGGCGTGATCGTCAAGGACGCCATCGCGGATATCACGCTCCAGCAGGTCTTGACTCGCCCGGATGACTTCGACGTCATTGCGACTCTGAACCTCAACGGGGATTATCTGAGCGACGCGCTCGCGGCGCAGGTTGGCGGGATCGGAATCGCTCCCGGAGGCAATATCAACTATGTATCCGGACACGCGATCTTCGAAGCCACACACGGCACCGCTCCCAAGTACGCCAACCAGGACCGGGTAAACCCGGGCAGCGTGGTGCTGAGCGGCGAGATGATGTTTCGTTACCTGGGCTGGAAGGAAGCCGCCGATCTGATCCTGAAAGGCCTCAACGGCGCCATCGGCTCGAAACGCGTGACGTATGACTTCGCCCGCCTCATGGAGGGCGCCACCGAAATCAAGTGCTCCCAGTTCGGTGACAATATCATCGAGCACATGTAGGAAAAGCGAGCCTGTGGGTTTGCCCCAACCCGGCCTTGACCTGCCGGGCCTACCGTCCTCATCATGGCGACTGCCGAAACTGGCGTTTCACGTGAGCTGATAACACTCCAGGCCTATGAAGGTGACGATCCCCCAGGAATTGAAGGCTGACATGCCGCAGACGGCGTTCGGCAAGGTCCTCACGGCGACGCCGGTTGTCATGGCCGTAGTCGCCACCATGCTGGCGGGTCTGGCCTCAAGCGAAATGACCCGCGCCCAATATGATCGCGCGCTGGCCGCCCAGCAGCAGTCCAAGGCCGGCGATCAATGGAGCTTCTTCCAGGCCAAGCGCCTCCGCGGCGCAATCCAACGCAACACGGCGGACCTGATGCAGGCTACGGTCGAGGTTCCTCCGCTGGATCCCGCCGCGCTGCGGAGCGCCGCTGAGCAAGCCTCTGCGCCGGCCTCCGCAGACTCCGCAAAGCTGAAGACAGAACTGCTCGCCGCTTTGGAGTCACCCGCGGGCCAGCAGGCGCTTGGATTGATGAAGAAGGGCGAGCTCCCGCCGGGCGGGACGACGGTCGCCCCGCCGCCGGAGGTGAAAGCGGCATTGGACGCGATGGAGAACCTTCGATCCGACCAGGAGATCGCCGTGCTGCTGGCCGACGTCACCCTCGCCGTGCTCGACGAAACGGTCGCCGTCGCGCGGGACCGCGCGCTCGACTTTGACGCCGCGACGCGGCCTGTGAACCAGGCCATTGACCAACTCGACAGCCTGATCTCGCGCCAGGCTGCGGTCGCAGGATTAGCCAACGCCGCCGTCGCTACGGCGACCCGCCAATTTACGGCTGCCCGTTTGCGCTATGCGGCCGCGCGGTACGAAGTCGAGGCACGGCTCAACCAGGCGATCGCCAACCTTTATGAACTGCAGGTGCGCAAAAGCAACCTCTCCGCCGAACGCCATCATCGACGCAGCCAGCAGTTCTTTTTCGGAATGTTGGGCGCCCAGGCGGGAGTCATCATCTCCACCTTTGCGATGGCCGCACGACAGCGGAACGTGCTGTGGGCGCTGGCGGCCGCGGCAGGGTTGGTAGCGGTGGCCTTTGCGATCTACGTCTACCTTTGCATGTAAAGCCCCCAGCGGCGGTAAAACGCGGGTTCAGGTGTGCTGGTCTTGCAACGGGAGAGTGACGTTAACGTTGACGGTCAGCGGTGCGCCGCCATCCGCCCCGAAATTCAAACGGGACACCCCCGGCGCATTCGCTGCAGGAAAACTTAGGGATCATTTCTGTGCGCCTATTCTCTTGCGGATGGCTTCCAGATTCTGTCGATTCGACTCCGTCGGGAGTAGTCGATACGCCTCCGCAAAGTGCTCCTCGCCCTTCTTCAGGTTTCCTGCGCTCAAATAGACGATGCCCAGTTTCTCATGCCCGCCCGGGTAGCCGGGCATCTTAACAATCATCGCCTCACCCCGCTCAGCGGCCTTTCCAAGATCGCCCTCGCGCACCGCTCGGTCAACCTCGCCCCAACTGGCGGCCGTAGCCGTGGGCAGCACCGGCTCGCTAAGCTCCTTGTCCACGCGCCGCTCCGCTATAATGGCGGCGAGGATGCCGAACACAAGGAATACGGCGACTCCGAT